>CANIJN010000186.1 GCA_947467625.1 Opitutia bacterium
AGTGCAGGCAGAGCCTGGGATCAACCTGTGCATTCCCGCTGAACCCATCGCCGGAGGGATTCGGGGCAGCTCGAGCAGCCTTGGTGATCAGCGAGGGCGCATTCCAGCCACGCGATCCAGCGGCGAAAGCGTCGGTATCTGAGCGTAATACCAAGGTCCTTTGATTTCTAGACTGTACGCCGGGTTGCCCGCTGTAGGCTCGGCCGTTGGCCGGGTTGCCCGCCCAACGGGCGGGCCTACAACGGAAAAGTCTAGAATCTGAGGGGCGATTCATATTATACCAACAGACCCAAACATTAAGACTTTAACCACAGATTGCGCAGATACGAACCGGATAGAAGGCAGCAGAGTCGAGGCGCCGGTGGTTTTATCGGGTATTCATCTGTGAAATCTGTGGTCAAAAACTCCGGTTCCTAAAGTCCGCTTATTACGGGCTGTAGGCATTAAGCATTCATGGGGCGTCGGTCGCAATGGCGCACGGATTTGTGCGACGATTACTACCCACACCCGCGGCCGAAAATCAGACACAAAAACGCCCCGCAGCGCGCACGCGACGGGGCGAAAGGATTTCATGACGGCGGCAGCGCAACGGACACAAGTGCCGTGCCGCTGCCCCGGTATCGTCAGGCGATATTGGCAGTCATGTCCGCCATCGCCCAACCCTTGCGGTTGTATTTCGGATACAGGAGCTCGTCGGCCTCCGGCAGCGAGGTCTTCATCGCCACGGAGTCCCACGTGAATTTCTTGCCGACGAGGATCGCGACCGTCCCAAGGCAAACCGCCTCCGTGAAGGGCACGGAATACTCGAAGTTCGAACCGCAACCCGTGCGATCATTGGCGCGGATCGCCTTGATCCACTCGATGTGCGGATTACCCACCGGGTCCGGACGCGGCAGCGTCTTGGGCGGCAACTTGCCGGAGTCGGCGAGTTCCTTGTGAAAGGACTCGGGGATAAAGCGCGGGCTGTTGCAGTAGTCATTGCCGTCGTAAACGGTCCCCTTGCTACCGATGATGAGCTGGCCGCCCTTGGCGAGCGGACGTTCTTCGAGACCCTTGGGCTTCGGGGGCAGCTCGCCACCTTCGCGCCACATAAGCGTGACGGGCGGCTGTTTCCCGCGGGCCGGGAATTGATATTCGACGACCGCCGACTTCGGGAAGGCGACCTTGCTCTTCTGGTCGATCTTCTTGAGTTCGACGCTAGTCGGAGCGCCGAGGTCCAAATTCCAATACGCCGCATCCATGATATGGCACGCCATGTCGCCGAGCGCACCGCAGCCGTAGTCTTGGATCCCGCGCCAGTTGAACGGATGGATCTTGCTGCTAAACGGGCGCTCCGGCGCGCGTCCGAGGAACGCGTCGAAATTCATGCCCTCGGGCGCCGGTTCCGTCGCGGGCCACTCTTGCATGCCTTGCGGCCACACCGGACGGTTCGTCCAAATCTCGACCTGACGCACTTCACCGAGGAGGCCGGCTTGATACCATTCGCGCACGAGGCGGATGCCGTCCATCGAGTGACCTTGATTACCCATTTGCGTGACCACGCCGTTCAGGCGGGCCAGACGCAGAAGCTCGCGGGCCTCGCCCACGGTCTGCGTGAGCGGCTTCTGCACGTAAACGTGTTTACCCAGCATGATCGCCATGTAGGCCGGCAGGAAATGCATGTGGTCCGGCGTCGCGACGCCGACGGCATCGATCTTGTCATCCATCTCGATGAGCATCTTCCGGAAATCGGTGTAAAACTTCGCGTTCGGGAAAGACTCCTTGAGCTTCTTGAGATTGTTCGTGATCCGTTGGCTCTTCGTGCCCCAATCGATATCGCACAACGCGACGACCTCTTCATCCTTGTGCGCCATGATATCACTGAAGCCTTTGCCGCCGCAGCCGACTTGCGCGACCCGCACCTTGGCGCCGGGCGCGATCGGCCGGGGCTTACGGGGATTCTTGGCTAGGCTCGCACAGCCGGGAAATCCCAACATGGCCGCAGCCATGGCAGAGAAGGTAATGAAATCACGACGATTTAGGGTGTGGTTGGACATGGGGAACGAATGATTGAACCTAAGGTTAGAAACTGAAAGCAAGAAGACGGCACTGAGCTAAAGCCGTTGCGATCTTTTTATCGCGCGAAAAACGCCCGCCTGCTTTAGCGAAGACTGAGCCCGACGCGTGCGGCCTCTGCTTCCGGCCCGCGTGACGATCTGCGCGACCATCCGGTGCGGCTTTCGATTTCACGTGGCATCGTCAATTTTCCATTGTGCCTTCCGACCTTCGGCTCTTCATCGCCTTCCGGCCACGCAGAGGATTGCCCTCGGCTTGGTCATCAAGCATTCCCCCCACCCCACCCCTGCATTAACTCCCTGTCGGCTAGCAGCGCGCTGCCGCCCACCGCCCCCGCTCCCCGCTATGCGTGATACCCAAAAAAAACCGTCGATCTTCGCCCGCTGGCTCGCGGTGCTCACGGCAACCGTCCTCGCTGCCACGGTGGCCGCCCAAACCCCCGCCACCGGCTCCATTGAGGGCCGCGTCTTCGACGCCGGCCGCGGCGGATATCTGGAGAGAGCTCGCCTCACCCTCGAGGGCACGACCCAGGAGGCATTCAGCGATTCCTCGGGTTACTATCGTTTCACGGGCGTGCCGGCGGGCCGAACGCAAGTGAAAGTGTTTTTCACCGGTCTCCTCTCCCAGACCGCCACCGTCTACGTCTCCGCCGGCCAAGCTGCCGTGCATGACATCACGATGGCCGCCACCCCGGCGGCGAAACCGCGCACCACCGGGGATGCCGTCCAGCTCGAACAGTTTGTCGTCGGCGCTTCGAAAGAAATGGACGGCGCCGCCATCGCCATCAACGAACAGCGCTTCGCCCGCTCCATCATGAACGTCGTCGCCGCCGACGAATTCGGCACCATCGTCGACGGCACGCCGGGCGAGGTCATGAAATTTCTCCCGGGCATCACGATGGATTACAGCGCCGGCGAGGCCCGCACGGTCTCGATGAACGGCGTACCTTCCGCCAACGTCCCCATCACCGTCGGCGGCTTCGATCTCGCCAGTGCCGCCGGCAACGGCACCGGCCGCGTCACGAACCTCGATCAGTTTTCCGTCAACAGCATCTCGCGCATCGAAGTCCGCCACGCGCCCACCCCCGAGACCACGGGCTCCGCCCTCGCCGGTTCCGTCAACATGGTCCCACGCTCCGCGTTCGAACGGTCCCGCCCCAGCCACACCGCCAGCGTCTTTCTCACGCTCAAAGATGGCGACCGCAGCTTCCACAAGACTGGCGGACCGCTCAACGAGCCCACGCGCAAAGTCACGCCCGGCTTCAGTTTCTCGTCGATCGTCCCCGTCAATAAACGCTTCGGCTTCACCCTCTCCGGCAACCACGTCGACCAATACAGCTATCAGGACATCGCCAACAGCACGTGGCGCGGCAACGGCTTCGCGACCAACGTCGCCGCCACCGCTCTCACTGGGCTCCCCGACACCACGCCCGACAAACCCTATCTCACCGACTTCTCAATCCAGGACAGCACGCGGGGCAATCGCGCCGATTCGGCCGGACTCACCGTCGACTACAAACTGTCCCACAACGACACCGTGTCCCTGTCGTTCCAATACACGTGGATCGGTGTCGTGCACAACAACCGGACCCTGTCGTTCTTTGTCAACCGCGTGCAACCGGGCGCTTGGGGCCCGACCTTTACCGAGGGCACGCGCTACGTCGCTGGCTCGCCGACGTCCACCGGCACCCTCACTCCCGGCGGTTTCGCCAATCCCGGCGGCTTCGGCGAAATCCGCACCAACGGCGCCGCCCAAACGTGGTTCGGCACCACCCTGACCCCCACCCTAGTCTGGCGCCATGACGGCCCCCTCTGGAAGGTCGACGCCGGCGCCGGCTGGTCCCGCGCGAGCCTCCACACCCGCAACGTCGACAAAGGCTACTTCGGCGCCTCCCAGGCCCGCCGCACCGGCGTCCGCGTCAGCTTCGCCGATATTTTCTACCTCCGCCCGAATACGATCACCGTCACCGACGGCCTCGGCCGCGACGTCGATCCCTACAATCTCGCAAACTATTCGCTCGATACATCCAACAACATCGTCCGCGACTCCTACGATGTCCGCCGGAGCGTCAACGCCAACCTCCGCCGCGATCTCCACGTTCGCGGGCTACCCGTTTCCCTCAAAGTCGGCGCCGAACTCAAGAGCTCCGAGCGCGACCTCCGCGCTCCCACCGAGACCTTCACCTTCGTCGGCAAAGACCGCATCAACAGCTTTGCCGCGGCGCCCCGGTCAACGGCGACGACAACGCGGGCATCGTCCTCGACGAAAATTTCTCCACGCGCGTCGGCTCCTACGGTTTCCCGAAGATCCAATGGATCAGCAACGACGACTACTACGACATCTACAAACGCAACCCCGAGTACTTCACCTCGGTCGCCAACACCACCTACCAAGCCGGCATCAATAATTCCAAACGCGCCCAAGAAGTCATCTCATCCGTGTATTTTCGCGGCGACATCGCGTTTTTCAACAACCGCCTCCAGCTGGTCGGCGGCTTGCGCGGCGAGCAGACTGACATCTGGGGCGAGGGCCCCCTCACGTATCCCGCTGGCAACTACCGCCGCGACGCCAAAGGCGACATCGTCTATCGGCGCGACGCCGCCGGCAACATCGTCGTCAACGCCGCCGGTGTGAAACAGCCCGAACTCGTCGTCCCCACCACCGACGCCCTCGGGGTCTCCACGCTCACCCGCATCGATCGTGGTCAACACACCCGCAAGCAATACCTCCGCCTCTTCCCCAATCTGAACGCCGGCTACAACATTCGCGAAAATCTCATCGCCCGCTTCGCCTATTACCAGTCCGTGGGCCGCCCCGATTTCGGCCAATACATGAACGGCCTCACCCTGCCCGACACCTCCGTCGCCCGCACGTCCGCGACCGTGATCAGCGTCAATAACCCCACCATCAAGGCTTGGAGCGCCGAGACGTTTAAGGTGCGCGTCGAATACTATTTCGAAGGCATCGGCACGATTAACCTCGGAGGCTACCGCCGCGAATTCACCAATTTCTTCGCCAACACACGCTTCCTCGTCACCCCAGAATTCCTCTCCCTTTACAGCCTCGATCCCGACGAATACGGCGATTACGAGGTCACCACCAATCACAACCTCACGGAAAAAGTGGAAATGACCGGCTTCGAGTTCGACTACAAACGTTCCCTTAATTTTCTACCCCACTGGGCCCGCGGCATCCAGGTCTTCGCCAACGCTAGCGCTCAACGCGCCCCCGATGGCATCTCCCGGAATTTCAACTTCGTCCGCCGCAGCGGCAGTTGGGGATTCAGCGTCAGCCGTCCGAAATTCACCTACCGCATGAACTGGAACTACCGCGAACCTCAGCGCCGCGGCATCATCGCCGTCGCCCGCAGCATCGAGCCCGACACCTACAACTGGGGATCCAAACGCCTCTACCTCGACGTCACTTTAGACTACACTCTAAGCCGCCGTTTCAGCCTGTTCGCCAGCATGCGGAACATCAACGATCAGACCGAAGACTCAAAAATCTACGGCCCGAATACCCCCGACTACGCCAAATTCCGCCAACGCCAGGATTTCGGCTCAGCCTGGACCTTCGGCATCCGCGGTAATCTCTAGTACCCCACGCCTTCCCAAAACCCGAACCCGATCCTTGGTCATTGGTGATCCCCCTCCCTCTCCCGCTCACTCTAATATGGCCCTCCTGCCCCGCTGCCCGCTCCGCCAGTTCCTCGCCTGCGCACTCCTCACCACCGCCAGCCTCCTCGCCGCGCCCATGCACAGGGTCATGCTCCTCACCGGTCAGTCCTCAAAATATCACGACTGGCAGCAGAGCACTCCCCTCGTAAAAGCTCACCTCGAGCAAACCGGCCTCTTCACCGTCGACGTCGTCCGCACCCCTGCACAGGGCACCGACATGTCCGGCTTCAAACCCAATTTTTCCAGCTACGCCGCCGTCGTCATGATCTACGAGGGCGACGAATGGCCCGCCGCCACCAAGGCCGCCTTCGTCGACTACATGCAGAAGGGCGGCGGTCTCGTCTCCATCCACGATACCGACAACGCGTTTCCCTACTGGAAAGAATGGAACGAGATGATCGGCGTCGGCGGCTGGGGCATCAAAGCCGACGGCTCCATCGGCGCCCGCGACATCACCTTCGGCCCGATGATCCGTTGGCGCGACGGCAAGATCGTCCTCGACGCGACCACCCCCGGCGGTGCTACGCATCCAGCGAAACACGACTTCCTCGTCACCACGCGCACACCGGATCACCCGATCATGAAGGGTCTCCCCGCCGAGTGGCTCCACGCCAACGACGAGATCTACAGCCGTCTCCGCGGCCCCGCGAAAAACGTCACCGTCCTCGCCACCGCGCTCCCCGACACCGTGAAGTTCCCCACGGCCACCGGCGAAAACGAACCGATGCTCATGGCGATCACCTACGGCCAAGGCCGCGTCTTCCACACCACCCTGGGCCACGTTAACTCCAAAGACCTTCCGCCCATTCTTCCGCTCGTTTGCGCCGGCTTCGCCGTCACGCTGCAACGCGGCACCGAATGGGCCGCCACGGGCAAAGTGACCCAAAAAATCCCCGCCGATTTCCCGACCGCGCAGAAAACCTCCCTGCGCACGCCGTAAAAGACCCGCGGCGCTTCCCCCAGATTGACGATTGTCTGAACCTCACCCGCGATCGCGCGATGGTGAGTTAAGCCCGGGCTTGTGCTACCCGCTACTCGCGACTCACTACCCGCTACTTCCGCATGCAACTCACCAAACACTGGGCCACCCAACTCGACGACTACACCATCGATCTCGCGTGGAATCCCACTGGCACGCAACTCGCCGCCGCCAGTTCCGCCGGCCCCGTCTCCCTCTATGCCGCCACCGACGGCAAGAAACTCCACGAACTCCCCGGCCACCCCGCCGGCACCAACTGCCTCGCGTGGGCCCCTTCCTCCGGCCCGCAACTCATTCTGGCCACCGGTGGCCAAGACGGCTCCGTCAAATTTTGGGACGCTACGGCTGGCCAACACACCGCGACCGCCCCGCTCGGTCGCGACTGGGTCGACCACCTCGTCTGGGTTCCAAGCTCTGACACCCGTCATTCGTCATTAGACATGGGTCATTCCTCGCCCCTCCTCTTCGCCGCCGCCGGCAAGAACCTCACCGCCCTCCGCCCCGACGCAACCCTCGCCCACAGCTTCAAGCCCGCCGCCAAAACCATCACCGCCCTCGCCGCTCCCCACCAAGGAGGATGCGTCGCCGCCGCCCACTTCGGCGGCGTACAGCTCTGGGACACCGACGACTTTCTCCTCCAAAAAGAATTTCCCTACGCCAACGGCATTCACGCCCTCGTCTGGTCCCCCGACCAACGCTGGCTCGTATCCGGAAACCAAGACCCCTCCGTCCACCTCTGGATTCCTGAAAAAGACATCGAGCTCCACATGAGCGGCTACGAGACCAAGGTGAAACATCTCTCCTACGACCACACCTCGCGCTGGCTCGCCACGAGCGGCGGCCGCGAAGCCTGCATCTGGGATTGCAGCGGCGAAGGCCCCGAAGGCCGCGAGCCCGCCATGCTCCCGCACGAAGCTCCGATCTGCGCCCTTGCCTTTCAAAACGCTCACGGCCTCCTCGCTACCGCCAGCACCGACGGCACCGTGCAGCTCTGGAGCCCCGAGCGCCCGAAACCCCTCCGCGCCACCGTCAAGATGCCCGCCGCCGCGACGAAACTCGCCTGGTCCCCCGACGATCGTCACCTCGCCATCGGCTCAGAAAAAGGAGCCGTCTACGTCCTGAAGTGCGAAGCGTGACGCGGATTACTCGGCCAGGAAACGACGTATTCGAAGCAGCTGGACAAATAAGGCGGCACACCCACTGCGCCCGCCCTCTCGTTCACCTCTGCGTGTTTTTACCATCCACGGAATCATCGCAGCCGCGTGCCTCCTCGCCCTCGTTTCATTCCTCCCGGCCCAAACCCTGGCCGCACCCCCGCACGCCGCCTTCACGGCAGCACCGCCAGCGAAATTTTCCGCACGCGCAGCCGCGCCAGCCGGTTTTTATCCGCGTCTCCACCCGCGCAATACGCCAGGAGCACTGCGTCCTTCGTGAAGTGGATCGCCGTGTAACAATACCCCGCTGTCGGCTCGTCCGGTCCGTCGATGATTTTGGCCGCGCTCCATTTCCCGGCCGCACCCGCGCCCGTTGCAATCACCAGCGGCGTGCGATCGCCGCCAGGTGATTGCATCGGCCGCGTTTCGTAGCCCGGCGCCGGATTCCAAATCGCCAGCAGTTTCTTCCCTGCATCTGGCAGCCGCTTCACCGAGAGCGGTGAATTCGGCGACGTAAACCGCGACGGCGTTGCCTGCGTCCACGTCTCGGCCCCGTCCGTCGAAAACATTTCATATTGCCGACCGAGGTCGGTGCGCGCCCACGCCCAGAGATGCCCCGGTGCTAATTCCACCACCCCCGGCTCCTGCAATCCGCTCCGCGTGTGCACCACCGCGAGCGTCACGCTTCCCGCCGATTCCCGCCACGTGCGCCCATCGTCATCCGAAAGAAAAAACGTCGTCACGCCCCGCCAATCCACCGCCGAGGCTTCGTTGCGATCCGCCCGCGACGGATGGCGCGCCGCCGGGATCACCAGCCGCCCGGAAGCGAGGCGCACCACCCGGTCATTATTCACCACGTAGTAGCCGCCCGCCGGCATACAGTTCACCGGCTCGCCCCACGTGCGCCCGTCGTCCGGCGAGCGCAGCATCCACATCCGCATCTCGTGCCAGCTGAAGCGCAGCAAATAAAACAACCCGAGGTCGCCGTTCCCGAGCCGCAACAGCGACACACTCATCACATTCATCGCCTCGGCCTCGCGCGGGATCGCCACAAACGTATCGCCCGACCACGTCTCGCCGCCGTCCGCCGATACGCGCGCCGCCAGCCGCGCCTTCGCATGGTCGCCCCCCGAGTCCCCGAGAAAGTGGCTGTAGACAAACAAGATCTTCCCGTCGCCCAGCTCCGCAAACGCACCTTCGCTGTTGCGCGGGTTGCCCAGCCCCGGCGGCAACTCCAGCACGTTCTTGCCCACCGTCGCTTTTGGCGCCGCAGCTTTTTCCGCCGCCACCACGCCGCCCGCCAGCGCGAGCACCATGACCAGAACCGCGCAGACCGAAAACCAGACTGATTTTATTTTCATGGGAATCCCCGATACCATGAACCATCGCCGCCGCCATCCCGAGCCGAAAAAACGCCCGCACTCAAGAGCCCCACCAGACAGTCCCTTCGGCCTCGTGTAATCCTGCGCACTGCCGTCCGGATTATTTTTCCGCACCTCCTGCCGCACCGAGGTGCTCAACGTCTCCGTCAACTTCTTACCCGCCTTCTTTCAACATCGGCACCCGCAGCTCACCAAACCGGTCCGATTTCAATACGATCACATGACCTTCCCGGGGCACCAGCTATCCGCACAGGCGGTCACCATTTTTGTAAACCAACGTGTCGCGCGCTCTCACTTCCGCCGCCGCGGCCGCGCCGCCATCGTGAGCACGTGAGCAACCCCTTCGCCCCCGCCGCGGCCCTTCAAGCGAGACACCGCGCCAAGCCCACCCGCATCGCCGCCTCATCGAGGCCGACGCCGATAAAAACCAATTCCACTCTGCGGTCTCCCTGCGGCTCCACCCACTTTTCCCGCGCACTCACCGGTACCGCCGCCGCCGTAATGACACCTGCTTCCACCAACGCCGCGGCCCACGTGCCAACAAATTCCGTGCGCACCCCGCCACCCGCGACCGAGAGAAACCCGATGTCCGCCGCCTGCTCCGCGAACCAATAAAATCCCTTCGCGCGCAACAACCCCGCTGGCCATTCCGTCGCGAGCCACGCCAGAAATTTTTCCCGCACCAGCGCCCGCCGCGCCTCGAAGACAAAGCTCCGGATCCCATACTCGTCCTCGTGCCGCGCCCCCGCCGCCGCCGTTTTCACAACGGATGCCCCCCACCCCGCTGCGCGCGCCGGATCGTTCAACACCCGGATCCAACGCGCCGCCCCGAGCGTCGCCTTTTCGTCGAACCGCACCCGATCCAGCACTACCTCGCTCGCGATCTGGCCCTGCTCCGTGCGTAAAATCTCCGCCCGCGGATTCAGTCCGCGCAAGATCGCTTCCAGCCGCACGAGTTCCTCCTCGCTCACGACATCGCACTTATTGATCACGAGCACATCCGCGCACTCCGCCTGATCGACCATCAACTCAAACACCGGCTTCACGCCTCCGGCTCGTTCTCGTTCCTCGTTCTCGTTCCTCGTTCTCTTTTCCTGCTCCGGTTCGACCGCCCTCCGCCCTTTCCCCAACTCCGCCAAAAATCCTCGCGCATCGATCACCGTCACCAGCGCACTCAGGCGCGCAAAGTCGCTCAGGCTCCGCCCAAACCGATTCTTCCGGACAAACAAATCCGCCACCCCGCGCGGATCCGCCACGCCCGTCGTCTCCACGATCACGTGCGCGTATTGTCCATTCGCACACAACTCCGCGATCGTCTCCGCCAATTCATCCTTCACCGAGCAACACACGCAACCGTTGCTGAGCTGCACGACCCGCAGAGCCTCCCCTGAGCCTGTCGCAAGGGCCCCCGCCCCTTGCACCACCTGCCCGTCGACATTGATCGCCGCCACATCGTTGACGACCGCGGCCCATCTCCGCCCCTCCGCCTGCCCCAGCAAATACCGCAGGAGCGTCGTCTTCCCTGCGCCGAGAAAGCCACAGAGCACCGTCACCGGAGGAAGTTCACCCATCGTCGCCAAATTCATGGTCCCATCCCAGCACACCCCGCGCCCCGATTCCACGCTCAACGCAAAAGCGCCCCGTGGAGCATGCCGGTGGTGCCCCCCCGTTGCGCTCACGGTGCGCTTAACCGGCTTGGAGGCAGGAGCCCGCTTGCGGGCGATTCCGGCCGTGAAAATCGCCCGCCAGCGGAGCTCCTACCCCTGGATTTTTTCGGAACGATAGGGGTAGGGACGGGGATAGAACCCGCCCCTCCCTCCGAACCGGACAGGCGGGTCTCCCGCATCCGGCTCTCCAGTTGGTGATTAACTTAGCAAGAAGACCGACAGGCCGAGGCATGGGCTTGCGATAGGCTGAACAAGCCCAGC
>CANIJN010000187.1 GCA_947467625.1 Opitutia bacterium
GAGGACGGTGGTCACGTTCGCGGTTGTGGTAGGGGTTTTCATAGGAGATGGGGATCGGGTGTTTCGAAGCACGGGTGCCTCGGTAAAGGGGGATACGAACGGTAGTGATCGACTCGTCAGTCCGACAGCTGAGAGCCAAACTGCAGCATAGCCCGGCCATGCTGCTCCGGAGTTACCAAAAATCCAGCGCTGAAATTCCCCCAGCGCAGGTTGTAGTCCAGTAGATTTAGGACCTGCAGATAATATCGGCGGTCGCGGCCCTGTGCGAACCGGCACGAAATATCACCGGAGGCGACGACGGTGAGAGCGGTCCCAGCCGCAGTGTCGGCCAGACTGTAGCGTTCGACGTTCATCTTCGCGCCGCGAACCAGATTAGTGAGCAAACGCCCGGCCGGAACGTTTACCCCTTGGTAGAAGTAATCGTGCACATCGGCTTCCCATGGTTGGCCGGGTGGCGCTCGATAAATTGGCTTCTGCTCCGACCAGAGCGGCACCCGCCCGGCGAGCGCTCCCTGGTGTCCCTCGGGATACCACGACCAATAGCCGCGCCGACTCCAACTCAGCTCGTCGAACGACTCGCCCACTTCGAACTGCACCCCGCGCTCCAGCATGATTGGGGCGACACCGGCGTCGGGACCTGCACTGGCCGCGAGCAACGGGATCGAGCGATACGCATAGTCCACTTCGCACCGGCCGTCGCCACCGAAGGTGAGCACATACTCAACGTCCACTGCGTCCAGTCGGCCAGTTACGGTGACGACGACGCGTCCGCCGGCTTCGGCAGTGCGGATAGCGGTGAGCTTCCACTTTTGATGCTCCGGCTCGGCCCAGAACTCCGATGCCCGTCCGCGGCCCGTTTTCCGATATTCCAGGTTCTGATATAAGAGCGGAAAAGGTCCGCGCACCGCGTAGGTTTTTCCGCCGACGGTCGCGGACTCCAGTAGTCCGGACGTCCGGTTGAACGTCCAGCGCACCTTGTCCGAGGACACGACGATACCGCTTTCCCTTGAGACAACTTTGAGCCCAGTCGGCCCGGAGGGCGGATTCCCGGGGGGCGGCGCCGATGCGCCGAGGCGGATTCGCTCGATGTCGATCACGCGCTGCTTCCCGTCGAGGAACGTGAGTGTCACTGCGGTGCCCGCTCGCCACTCCCTTGCTGGCAGAACGATCAGGCCTTCCGCGTGAGGCGGCAGCGGCTCGCACCGTTTCTCGTCCTCCGCACCCGCATAAGCTATCCGCAGCGTGATCTCGCTCAGATCCGTGTGGTCAAACCGGTTGTGGACCGGCAGCGAAATCGGTCGGTTGGGCACAATATCCGCTACCTCCCGCACCCCGACGCGGATGGGGCTATACGCCTTCTGCACGTTCCAGAACTCTGGCTTTTTCCGGCGCCATTCATCGACGATGCCCCAGCGGGCGACACCATACACATTACCCTCGGGCTTTGGAGAAGCGATGCGTAGTTTTTCGGGAGATACGAACCGCGTGGGCCCGCGCGTGTGCTCGCCGCGCGGCGTCGGCATGTAGACGACGTCGTCGACATACTGCCAGATCGCCGCGCCAATGCTGCCATGCGCGGCGAAGAGCTTGGACCACGCCAGATCGAGACTGCGTCCCCAGGCGTCGCGGCCATTGGGATCGTGAAACCACGCCTCCGCACCGTGTCCGAGGACGTGCATCCACTCATCGTAGATCGTTGGACGTTCGACGGCGGAGAATGCAGCGTTCCACTGCGGATAGTGATGACTCTCGATATCGTATGACGAGTGCCGCTCGTCTTTGACGGCTTGATAGGACGCCACGACGGGCCGCGAGGCATCCAGCCGTTTCACGAGATCGTAGGAGGCCTGGAAATTACGTCCGAACAGGCTCTCGTTGCCGATTGACCAAATTATGGCGGAGGGATGGCTGCCGTGCGCCGCGATCATCTCCTGCAGTTGGGAAAGAAAGAGCGGCTCGAACTGCGGATCGTCGTTGAGGCCGACGGAGGGCCGGTTCGATTTGCCGACATCTACCACCGCCGATTCGACCGTCACGTAAAGGCCTACTTCGTCGCATTGCTCAAGGAAACGCGCGCCCGGTGGGTAGTGCGAGGTCCGGACGAAGTTCATGTTGGCCTCCTTGATCAACTGGGCATCGAGGCGGTCGAAATATTCCGTGGGCACCTTGCCCCTCAAACCATCGCTGAGATGACGGTTGATTCCGCGCAACTTTACGACCCGTCCGTTGACGAGCAGATCGTGCTGGCGGTCGAACGCGATCGTGCGGAATCCGATTCGCTGCGGGTAGATCACGGGTGCGGTCTGGCCGTTGGATATTTCGACCTGCAGGCGATATAAATTTGGATGCTCGGCGTCCCACTTTACGGGTGCCTGCACGTCGATCTCTGCCGCGAACTCGGCAGTTGCCAGCGCGAACGAACGCGCTGTCGGCTGGATCTCGCGCCCGGCCGGATCGAACAGGCGGAACGTGACCCTCGCCGCAGGATCGGGCGCGGACACATCGCCTGCGATGCGCAGTTTCGCGTCGCGCCAGGTGGAATCGAAGTCCGTTGAGATTCTCAGGCCGTCCAGAAATGTGTGGGGTCGTGCGCGGAGTTCCACGTCGCGCAGGATGCCTCCGATGTTCCTGACCGCCTTGCCGCCAAAGGAAATCTCGCGGCTCACGGCGGTGACTTCGATCGTTACCGTGGCTTCGCGGCCGGGCGTAACCAAATCGGTGACATCGCAGGACCATGGAGTGAATCCGCCCTGATGGGTGCCGGCGGGACGTTCGTTGACCCATACTCGCGCGAGATTGTAGACGGCCTCAAAATGCAGTTCCACCCGTTGTCCGGCGTAATCGCGCGGCACGACCATACGGGTTTTGTAGACAAAGGGTTTGTCGTATTCGACCTTGAAGCCGTTCGCGTGCAGCTCGCCCGGAACTGGAATGGTGGGCCAAGTCTCGGTCGAAACTTGATTCAACCAAAATTGTTCGGGCGGACTCACGCTCAAGCGCCACTCGCCGTTCAACGAGATTTGAGCCTCCCTCACTCCTGGAATCTGCACTTCAGTGCCTCGTGCAATTGCCGCCGCCGGGCAGACTCCCAGCAGGAAAAGCCAAAGTCGCGCCAGCCGGCCGCAGCCGGACATTTTACCGGAAAAGCGTTTGGAGAGTCCAACGGTCATCATTTTCCCTCATGACCTCCTCCGTTGAGCGCCCGCCTGCCCGCCTGCCGCTTCAGCTGCGGCTGATCGTCGTCGGGTAATGTGGTGACGTGCGGCGCGCTCAGCGGCGTGGTAAGGACTGTCGGGATAGGTTCCATGCTTTGGCTGCAAGATGGGTTTACTTGGCAGCTTTCGCATTTCGTTTCTTTGCCGCACCGGAGGCCTCCGGGGTGGGCGGAGATTGCGGGTCCATGCGTTTGAGCATGGCTTCATCCGGGCCACCGCCGAATTGCTTCCAGTAAAGCTCCTTCATGGGATTCATCTTCGGGGCGGCGACGTTTTCATTCACGAGCAGGGGCTGCACATCGGTCCACCATTGTTCATAGGTGGCGCGGAGGCTCGCAACGACGGCGGGGTGCTCGGCGATAACATTGTTTGTTTCGCCTGGATCGGCCTTGAGGTCGTAGAGTTCGGCGTTGTTCACCAGCGTGAAACGCGAGTTCTGGATGGAGCACTTGGTGTATTTTGACTCCGCCGCCATGCCCTTGGCCCAGCGGCCGACGTGATGAACGAGCGTGCGGTCCGCCCACTCGGCCTGGTGATTCTTGAGCAGAGGGAGCAGACTCCGGCCTTCGACTTGTTGCTTCACCTCAGCGGACAGTGTCGCGCCGGTGATCTCGGCGAGCGTGGGGAAGATATCGAGGTGTGCGCTGAGCGCATCGCACTCCACGCCGGCGGGGATGCCGCCGGTGGGCCAGCGGAAGAACGCGGGCGAGCGTGAGCCCCCCTGATACGGCGTGACTTTGCTGCCCCTCATGCCGGCGTTGAAGATCTTACACGCCTGCGCGAAGCCGCCGTTGTCGGTACCGAGGTAGATGACCAGCGTGTTTTCCGCGATGCCCCACGCCTTTAGCTTAGTGAGCAGGACGCCGAAGTTCGTGTCGATGTTCTCGATCATACCGAAGAACTTCGCGACGTCCTCCGACACGCCGGGTTTGCCGAGATAGTGCTGATAGTATGCTTCCGGTAGGACCCACGGACCGTGCGCTGCATTGAGCGGGATGTAGGCGAAGAAGGGCTGCTTCGCCGCGCGTTTGGCATCCATCCACTTGATGGCTTGGGCGAAAAACAGGTCGGTGCAATAGCCCTTGGTCTTCTCCCATTTCCCGTTGTGCCAGAGCGCAGGGTCGATGTTCGTGTTGCCGGGCGCGTCGCCACAAGAGCCCGGATACGTCTGCCCGATGCCGCCGCCACCGTGGATATAGACTTCGTCGAAGCCGCGCCGGTCAGGCTGGTAGGCGGCTTCGTCGCCGAGGTGCCACTTGCCAAAAATCCCTGACGTGTAGCCGACCGTCTTGAGCATCTGCGGCAGGGTGACAGTCTTCAGGTTCATGCGCTCACGCTCCAGGATGGTGTGCGTCACGCCGTTTTTGAACTCATGCCGTCCGCTCATCAGCGCTGCGCGAGTAGGCGAGCACGTTGAGCTCACATGGAACTGCGTGAGGAGCGTGCTTTGCTGCTTGAACGCATCTACCGACGGCGTGCGCATGATCGGATTGCCCAGGCAGGCATAGTCGCCGTAGCCCGCATCGTCGGGCATCACGAGGATGATGTTGGGCTTGGCCGAGGGCGCAGCCGCGGCCGTCGGCACAGGCAAGGCCGCCAGCGCGGCGAACAGGACGGCGAAGGCGAACGCACTCAGGAGATTCATGTTTGGGCGGGCTCGGGCTGAATCGCTCAAGGGAGTTTGGTGACGACGGCGTAGTAGGCGCCCACTTCGTGGCCATCGGCGGTGCGAAAGACCGGGGCGAGTTGGTGGGAGCCAGCGGCGAGCGTTGTTGCGAAGGTGACGGCGGTGTCGGTGGCACGGACTGGCACGGAGGCGAGGTCGCGGCCGTCGACGCGGAGCGTGGCGGTCGTCGCGGGGATCGCGACGCCGGTGCGGGCGCGGAAGGCGATGTCGGAGCCGGGGACATTCGCACCCGGGGGCAGGGCGGCAGTGATGGGGTGGTTGGCTTCGACGGGCCAGCGGCGCACAGTGATTTCGTAGCGGCCGACGGTCACGACTTTCACCGCCCAGTGGCCGGCGTGGACGGACTTCGCGGCGATGGCGTTGGCGGGACCGACGGCGGCTTTGGAGCTTTGGTTTTTCCCAGCGGCTGGGCGGGCGAGAGCAAAACCATCGCCTTCGCGGATGTGCTGCTGGTTCCACGGCGGGAGCGCTTCCTGAATCCAGTCGTGGCCGGTGAGACTCACGATGGGATGCTCGGGATGACCGAGGTAAATCTCGGTGGTCTGCGCGAAGGTCGGCTCCAGCTCCGCCCACCACGCTTCGTAGAACCCACGCATCTTGGCGGCGCGCGCGGGTTGGTCGGCGATGACGTTCCGCTGCTGGCCGGGGTCGGCCTTGATATCGTAGAGTTCGCTGCCGTTGATGAGGCGCCAGGGGCCAGACATGACGGCGGTTTGCTTCCACTTCACGGGATCGCGCACGCGTTGGGAATCGGTGACGAGCATGCGCTCGTGCGGCCACGCGGCGGTGTTCGCGGCGGGATCGAGGAGCGGGCGAATGGAACGGCCGTCGAACTTGAGGCCGGCGGGAGTGGGCGCGCCGGTGACGTCGAGGAGCGTGGGCACGATGTCCACGGCGTGGCTGAGCGTGTCGTTGAGGTGCGGCTTGGTCCAACCGGCGGCGGGCCAGTGGGCGAGGAGCGGCACGCGGTGGCCGCCCTCGTATTCGCTGCCTTTCTTGCCGCGCATACCGGCGTTGAAGATTTTTTCGCCGGTGGCGGTGCCGTTGTCGGTGGTGAAAATGAAGAGCGTGTTATCGGCGATCCCGAGCTCACGCAGGAGCGAGCGGGTGGCTCCGACGTTGTCGTCGATATTGGTGATCATGCCGAAGAACGACGCGAGTTCGGGCGGCTGCTGCGGGTAGAGGTCGAGGTAGTTTTGCGGGGCGTGAAACGGGCTGTGCGGGGCGTTGAGCGAGATGTAGGCGAGGAAAGGTTTTTTGGCGGCGGCTTGCTCGCGGATGAAGCGGTGGGCCTCGGCGAAAAACACGTCGGTGCAAAAACCCTTGGCGGCGACGATGCGGCCGTTGTGGAAATAACTGCCGTTGAAGTAGGAGTTGTCCCAGAGATCGGGAGTCTGGCCGACCCCGCCGCCGCCGTGATAATAGACCTCGGTGAATCCGCGGTCCTGCGGGCGGTAGGGGTAGTTGTCGCCGAGGTGCCACTTGCCGAACAGGCCGGTGGCGTAGCCGTGGGCTTTGAGCAACTGGCCGACGGTGATCTCGTTTTCGCGCAGCATCGAGCGGCCGTTGACGGTGTGCCACACGCCGGTGCGGTTGGTCCAATGGCCGGTGAGCAGCGCGGCGCGCGTGGGCGAGCAAGTGGGCGCGACGTGGTAGTCTTTCAGTTGCGAGGATTCGGCGGCGAGGCGGTCGATGTGCGGGGTTTTGACGACGGGATTGCCCGTGAAACCGAGGTCGCCGTAGCCTTGGTCGTCGGTGATGACGAAGACGATGTTGGGCTTCCCCGTAGGCGCGGCCGTGGCTGCGACAGCGGAGAGGGCGAGAAGGACGTACAGGGTAAGAGGAAGAAGGGAGCGGAGGCGGGACATGGGTGAGACGGATGGGGTTCGTTCAAAAGCCGCCTACGGGCTGAAATTTGATCGGCGAGTTGGGAGCGGGTGCGAGTTCGACGCGGAGATTGGATACGCCGCGCTGAAGGGGATCGACGCGGAATGTGAACGCAGTGCGGCCCCGGCCCAGCATGATCGGCGCGGAAAAATCTGTGATCTCACGGCCGTCGCTCCACAGGCGCAGGCCTGTCGCGGTGTTGAGTTTCAAAACCACCGCGCCCGCGACTTGTACCTGCACGTGACCGCGGGCGTCGAACGGTTTGCCCGGCTCGAGGCCGGCGACGCGCAACTCGCCGCTCACATAGCTATACTCGGTCACCCAAGACGAGTCCTCGTCGGACGGCGGCAACAAGCCTTTGGTGGCGGCGACGCGCCATCTGCGGATGACCGGGCTCTCGTCGTTGGCGTAGGCACCCGGCCGACCGAGGAGTGAGACGAAACGCGAGAGATCGAGAAATTCCTGCCGGCTTTGCAATTGGTCCGCGAGTCCGGCCGGCATGAGGGAATCCATCGTCTTCATCTCCCGAATCGTCTCGACGGGGATGCGGGTTTCCTTGCCACCGTCCGCCGGATCGCGGAGCACGATCTCGCGCTCGCCCTTGGTCGCAATCACGCCGACCCGCACCGTGCCGTCGCGCGTCGCGACCATGGTGGTTTCATAGTGCTCGGCGATGGCCTTGTTTGGTTCGAGGATCGAATCCACGACATAGCCCGTTTCTGCGGCCGCGCCCACGCCGGCTAGGTTGGGTCCGAGGGCCGGACCGACGGAGCCGATCGCGTGGCAGGCGACGCAGGCGGCGGCCGGGCGGCGAAAAATCTGCTCGCCGCGCACCGGATCACCCAGGCGCTCGACGTCGGCCGTGAGGGCCGCGCGATTTTCGCGCAGCAGGGTGGCACTCAGGGTGCCCGTAGCCGTAACCTGAAATCGCTGCGCCAACTTCGGCGGCAACTGGCCGGTGCGGCGGTGATACTCGGATACGTTGGCCGTCACGGCGGGATGGAGCGTGCGGTCGGCGAGAGCGCGCTCCAGAACCTCCGGACCACGGTCGCGCTGAAGGAACCCCGCCACGAGTCCAGCCGGATCAGCCCGACCGGGTTCTTCGGCCAACAGCATGGCCGCCGCCGACCCGGCGCCAGCGAGGTCGGTGACGGTGAGACCGCGCACCGCGAAATATCGGCTCTCGATGTCGCCGCTCGTGGCAAGGCCACGCAGATCTTGGACGGATTCGGGTCGCGCCAAATGCGCGAGCGCCAACGCCGCCGCGGCGCGGACGTCGTCGGGGCGTTGGCCATCACGGATCAGGGCCAGGAGTTCCGGAGCCGCCGCACTGACCTTCCACGCTCCGAGCGTTCGCGCCGCGGCAGACGCGATCGCTGGGTCAGGATTCGCAAGAAGGTTGCGCAGCCGGGCAATTCCCGGATCCGGTTGCACTTCGCCGCCCTGCGCGACTTGGTGCAACGCGTCGAGCAGCTCGATCATAAAGTCCCGCGACCGCGGCCGGCCCCGTTTGATCATCGCGTCCACGACAAGGCGCATTTGCGGCGTGCTTTTTTCCGCGATTAACCTCGCCTTGATCTCCGCCAGTTCTCTGGGGTTGGTCGTGTCCTTGGCGAGGAAGTCGGCGAGACGTTTTTCGAAACCGATGCCGACCTCGCGGAGGGCGAACTCGCGGTGGGTCGCCTGGGCAAACTCCAGTTTCCCCGCCGCCAGCGCTGGCCGCCAATAAGGACCGAGGGCGGCAACGGTTTGCGTGAGGGCGAAGTTGATCGAGGTGTCTTTCGGGAAGTCCAGCGTCGCGAGAGCTGCGGGAAAGGCCTCGGCTTTCGGCACAAAGCCCGCCGAGAGCACCGCCTCCATCCGCACACGGGGAAACGGATCGGCGGCGGCACGCGCGAGCAGCGCGACCGGATCGGCGACGTGCGAGTGCCAGTAGCGGATGAGCCGTGCCCCGGCGGCGCGGGCGTGGCCGGTCGACGCCGCGAGCACGCGTTGGAGAATAGGCTCATTGGGGCGGTCGATGTTTTGATAGGCCCACATCGCTTCGACGAGGTGGTGATCGTAGGCGGAATCGCTGCGGTCGAGTTGGCCGACCCAGCGCTCGAGTTCGAGCGCGACGGCACCGGGATCGCGTCCGCTCAATTCGAGGCGCGCTTGGTGGCGGTTCCAGTCCTCGGGGCTCCGCAGGAGATCGACCAACGCGGGGATCGGCGCGCCGGCGATCACGGGTTTCTTCACGAGCGGGCGACCCTTCGCTGTGATGCGCCAGATGCGACCGCGCTCCTCCACCCGGCGCGGGTCGCGGAAGTCGTGCTGAGCGTGGTTGATGATCGGGTTATACCAATCGGCCACGTAGATGGCTCCATCCGGACCGATCTTAACGTCGATGGGGCGGAAGTTCGGATGCCGCGACGAGATGATCGGTGCGAGCACGTTGGAACTGAATCCCGCCCCGTCCTCGATGAATTCATAGCGGACCACCGTGCGAGTTTTGAACCGACAGGTCAGGAGCTGTCCGCGAATTTCCTCCGGCAGATGCGAACCGGACGCCAGGTCACCGCCACATTGTTTTTCCGTCACCAGCAGCTGGGCGAGTTTGAGCCGCTCCCCGCTGTTGCCGGTCGAGGGCGAAAGATAGCCGACCCGAGGATTGTCCACGAGGAACGACTGGCCCCAGCGGTCGAAGACGTGACCCCACGGATTTCCTACGTTGACCTTGGCGAAGATGCGGAACTCGCCGCTGCGGGGATTAAACTGGTAAACACCGCCATTGAAATTCCGCACCATCCCGTGCTGGGTCTCCACCTGGGTGTGGAGGAAGACGCCTTCTTGGAAGTAGAGCCAGCCGTCCGGCCCGCGCCGATACGCGTGGATCGAGTGATGGCTGTCCTCGATGCCGAAGCCGGTCAGGGCAACTTCCCGCACGTCGGCTACATCGTCGCCGTTGGTATCCTTTAAGAAGAGCAGGTCGGGCGACTGCCCGACGTAACATCCGCCGTTGGCGAGTTCGAGGCCGGTCGGAATATAGAGTCCTTCAGCGAAAACGGTCGACTTGTCGGCCCGGCCATCGCCATCGGTGTCTTCGATAATGATGATCTTGTCGTTGGCCACTTGGCCCGGCTTCAACTGCGGGTAGGCCCACGAGCACGTCACCCACAGCCGGCCGCGCGAATCCCACACCATGTGCGTCGGGTTCGCCAGCATCGGTTCGGCGGCGAAGAGGTTGACCTCGTAGCCCGGGAGTAAATCGAAACTCGCGTGCTCGGCGGCGGGGTCGTGATTGACCATCAGGCTCAGGTCGGCGTTGGCGAGATTTTCGATTTTTATGCCTTTCGCGTCCTGGGCAAAAACGGCGGTCGCGGCCGAGAGCAATAACGTGAGGGCGGGAACAAACGTTTTCATGGGCGAGAACTCGGGCGGGTGGCGGGCGTCAACTGCCAGGTGTGAGTGAGAGCGAGGGGAACGGGCCGCCGAAGCAGGGCTTCGTCTTGCTCGTCGGCGAGACGTTTGAACGCGATGACCTCAGCTGGCAGGGCTTGGCCGCTCGGCGAGGACTTTCGTTCGCCCACGATGTGAACCTGATTGAGCGCTTTCCAGCCGTAGACAAATTGCTGGTTCTTGTCGTTCACCGCTTGTCGGAACGTCTCGGCCTCGCGGTGACGTGGCGACGTGTCGACTGCAATTCCGGCAGCCCAGCGGTCGTCGGTCGCGGTGAGAACGGGCTGACCATCGATGGTCAGGAGATATTCGCCGGGTGCGAGGTTCGCTACCGCGAGCGTATCGCGGAGAGGTTGAAGCGCTGCGTGGATGGGACCCTTGAGCGGCGGTGCGAGGGTCGGCGGGCGCTGCTCTTGCACGGAGAAGCGCACACCGCCGGCCACCGGTTCTACCTGCATAATGGTCACGCCGTCGCCGGTCGCCCGGAGAGCGGAGGCGTCGATGCGCAGCGCCCACGGAGGCGGAATGGTAGCCACTCCCGCAGTGAGCATTCGGCCCACAGCCCAATAGCCGTAGGCGTTCAGGTGAATACCGTTGGTGGTCAGTTTCGGAGCGGATGCGTCCGCCATGATTTCGCGGGTGGGCTGGAAGAGATTGACGAAAGGCAATTCCTGTCC
>CANIJN010000188.1 GCA_947467625.1 Opitutia bacterium
CCGACGTCGCGCCGGAGAGGGCAAGGACGAACACGAACGCGGCGATCCAACGGCTACGCAGAAACAAGCAGGATTTGGTCATGGGGTCAGAAAGAGGGTTTCGAACGTTGAGACGAATAGGCGCGGGGTTTCCGTTAGACGAATGACGGGAAAATTTGGCGTGAGCAGCGGCCTACTTCTGGTGACGTAAGACGAGCGCCCCATCGGCGCGACGCTGGGCCGAGACGCCGAAGCTCGCTTCGAGCAGGCGGACAAACCCATCGACATTGTCGGCGCGAAAACTTCCTCCCACGCGAAGGCGGCCCGTGGTCGCGTCATCCACGACGAGCTGCTGGCGGTTGCGGAGATTAAATTCGGTGACGACCTCCGCCAGCGGCAGCTCGGCAAACTCCAACCGCACGCCCTGCCATGAGAGCGCGTGGGCGATTTCCGTCGGGCCCACGGTGGCCACGACGAGCTGAGCCGTAGGTGCCGTGGTATCGACGATGGCGCGCTCTCCGGCCACGAGCGCAGTGGGCGCAGGCGGGAGCGGTGTCGGCGCCGAGGCGGCGACGACCGCGATCGACCGCTCGACCTGCACCTGGCCCTCGGTCACGAGCACCTCGACCGCCGCCGCCGAGTGGCGGACGTTAAACGCGGTGCCGACGGCGCGCACGGCCACGCCATTGGCTTCGACGATGAAAGGGCGCGCGGGATTTTTAGTCACCGTGAAATGCGCCTCACCGCGCACGAGCCGCACCCGCCGCGTCTCGGAGGAGAAATCGATCTCGAGTTTCCCGCCGTGGTTGAGTTCGACGACGGACCCGTCTTCGAGCGTGAGCCGCTCGGGCGAGGGAATCACGCGGACGGTGCCACTCGACGCCGGCGATTCCGGCGAGACTGACTGAAACACGAACACTCCTGCGACAACGACCGCCGCTGCCGCCGCCGCGAGCGTGCGGATCGTCAACGGACATTTTATTCGACGGGCCCAGCCGCTTTTCCGGAAAGGCGTTGGCGTCGCCAACAGATCTGGGTTCGGCCGCGTGCTATGGGTCGGACGCCACTCGGCGAGCGCGTCCAGGGCACCCCACGTTTTCTCGAGGTGCGCGATCATCGCGCCGTGGCGCGGGTCGGCCCGGAGCCATTCAAAATACCCATCTTGCTCCGCGGCGGTGAGGCCGCGGTCGCGCCGCGCGAGCCACGCTGAGGCGGTCGCTTCGAGCGGAGCGGAATTCTCCGCGTTGGACGGTTCGGCAGCCATGGCGCGTGGGACTCAGGGCAAGCCGTGGCCGGCCAGAAATTCCGCGCAGCGGCGCATGCCGTTACCCACCTGCGCCTCGACCGTGTGCTCCGAGATGCCGAGCTGCGCCGCGATCTCCTTTTGGGAGAGACCGTAGATCTTGCGCAGCGTGAGCACCTGACGACACCGCTCGGGGAGAGACTGGATGGCTTGGGTCAAGAGTTCGAGTTCCTGGCGGCGGCCGACGATCTCGGACACCCCGGGGACATCATCAAAGACGAAGTCGGCGGCGGTTTCCGTTAGAGCCTCGATGCCGATTATTTTTTGCCGGCGCACCTGATCGAGCGCGAGATTGCGCGCCGTGGTGAAGAGAAAGGCCTTGGGCGAGGCAATGGGGACCGTCCCCCGCGCCTGCAGCACCCGCGAAAACGTCTCCTGCACGAGATCATCCGGATCGGTCACCGAGGGAAACTTTGCCCGCAGCCACGCCCGCAGCATGGGTTCGTGCGGCAGGATTTCATGATGAAACCAACGTTCGGAGTGATTGCAGGGGGAACTCACGGAGTGAGCGCAGACAAGGCAGCGCGGCGTCTCCTGCAAGACAATCCTCCGCAGCAAACCTACGGCCGCTCACTCTCAAAACGATCGCGCCTGCGCACAGAGGCGCCACCGCCCGCGCGCTATCCGACCAAGCGATGCACGGCGCAACTCGTTTCCGCATCAGAAGCTCACGGTGGTCGTCAGCGTGTAGCTACGCGGAACAATGAAGTTGAAACCGCTGGGCGTGGCGACACGGGCGGGATTGGTGAGGTCGCCGCCTGGCGGGCGCTGGGTGGTCGAGAAGTAGAGAAGTGTGCTCTCGTTAAGGAGATTGCTCACTCGGAAATCGAGTTTCACACGGACCTTCGGGTTGGGCTTGAAGCTGTAGCCGAGGACGCCGGTCCAGAGCGTGTAGGGATCGCGGTAAACCGGATTCGTGGCATCGAGCGCGGGGTCGTCCTCGCTCGTCGTGGGGCCGGTGCGGATCGTGTCGCCGCCGCGATAGCCGATGACTTCCTTGCCGCGGTAATTGAGGCCGACCCCGGCGCGGACGTTTTTGAAACGCCCTTCCTTGACGGTGTAGTCGGTGAAAATATTGCCCGTGCCCGCGACGAGGCGTGCGACTTTTTGCTCGGCAGACGTGAGGTTACGCGCGATCTGGTGCATCAGGTTGTAGGAGGCGAGGACGCTGGCGGCGTTGGGCGAGTTCACCGTGGTCGTACCGGCATTCAGGACGGCTTGGCCGCCCACAACACCGACGCCGGAATCGGCGAGGATTTGGCGGAAGAGCGGGTCGTTCTGCGCGATGTAGGCGCGGGTGTCGGCATAGGCGTCGACTTCATTGGCGCTTTGGAGGGCGTAGTTGGCCGAGACGCGCCACTGGGAGGTGACATTCGCGGTGAGCTCAAACTCATAGCCCTTTGATTTGCGGCTGGCGGTGTCGAGGTAGTTGGCCGGCACGGGCTGCATGCCGCGGGCGTTCACGCCGGAGCTCGAGAGATCCCCCAGCACATTGGCGTTGGCGATGTTGTTGAATTGGTTGCCGAGCGAGTCCGCGAGGCCACCGGCGTTGCCGGTTTGGCGGCCGATATTGTCCTGATTGCTGGCGTAGCGGGAAGCGGTGAAGGCGATGCGATCACCGAGCAGCGAGAAGCGGACACCGGCATCCCAGCCATCGGAGACGGACGGGAGAAAGCGCTCGCCATTGATGCGCAGTTCGCCGGCAGGCGGTAGCCAAGTCTCGGCGTAGTTGCCAAATACACTGGCCCAGCTCGTGACGTGATACACGCCGCCCGCCGAGTACGTATCGATTTTGCCCTTGAGCGTGGGGAGGGAGTAGTCGTCGCGGAAACGGTCGTTGGCGTATTGGGGCTGCGAGAGATTGGCGGTGCGCGGGCGGGTGAGCGCGGCCTCTCGCGCGCCGGTGGGCTGGCCGGCGGCATTCTTCGGGATGTAGGTCAGGGAATAATAGTCCGCTGGAGGACTCGGGCGGAAAAGGACTGTGGTGCCATTCCAGTCGTTGGGCTGGTCACCGCGATTGAGCATATTACTGGTGACGCTCTCGTAGCTGTCGCGCCGGTAGGCGGCGAGGAGGTTGAGGCGCCCTTTGAAGTGCTTCGAGCCGAAGGCGAGCTGTTGGTAGGTGAAGAGATCGTCAATGGAGTTGGTGTCGTTCTGACGGGAGGCATCGATGATGTACGAGACCGGAAGGTTGCGGGTGACTCGGGTCACGGGGTTCACGACATCGTAGTTGCCCGGCGTGATCTGAGCGACTGGGCCACCCCAGTAGACGCGCAGGCGGGCGATTTGGTTGAGCCAATCGCGCGTAGGGAGCAGGGGATCATTCACCTCCATGCGGAACTTGATGCGAGAGAAATTCGCCTGGGAATAGCCGGACTCGAGGTTGAAGCGGAAGCTACCGAAACGGGTATCGTCAAACACGACGGCGGCGTTGGCCCGGCCATTGAGAGAGCGCCGCTTCACGTGATCGAAGTCCTGGGTGGACTCCGAATAAGGCGTGAGGAAGTTGGGGTTGGCCTGGCCGTTCGGGAGCAGCCGGTTGATGTCGATGAAAACGTTATTGAGACCGCGGGCGACCGTGTAGTGGGTGAGGACGGCACTGCGGGAGTAGTTGCCTGAAGCCCCGAGAAAGAGGTGTTTGCCGACCTGTTGGTCGAAGCCGAGGTGGAGATTATCAAACGTGGTCTCCCAGGAATCGCCGCCGAGCGAGTTGGAACGGGTGCGGGCGGGGAGGGAGAATTTCGGCGCGCCGCGGAGGACGTTTTGCAGCCAGGAGTCAGGAAGATTGATGGCGCCGAGAATCGCGTTGGCGGCGACATTGGCCGATGGACCGACCACGAGCTGGCCGCCGACGGGAACGGCGGCGGTGGTATTGCCGCCCTGGGTCTGGGCATAGCCGTTCCAATCGACGATTGCGCCGCCCATCACGCCGGGGGAGAAGATGTAGTTGTTGGCGCCAAAAAGGGAGATGCCGGTGGCATTGGCGTTTGCGGGTGTCGCGGGGATAAAGCCGCTGAAGGTAGTCGTGCCGTCCCAGCCGGAAACCCTGTCACCCATGAAGGTAAGGGAAGCGTTCCGGTGGTTGTGGCCGGTCTCGGCGGTGGCGCGGACGTTGCCGCCGCGCCAAGGACGGTAAGTGGCCGTGAGGGTGGCGGCGCGGCGATTGTAGTATTCGACGTCGCGCCAGGTGTTGGCGTCGTCCCACATGCCGTTGAAACGGACGGCAAACTTCGGAGATAACGCCCAGTTGAGATCGACGGTGTTGCGAAAACTCTCCCAGGAGCTGAAGCCTTGGGTGAATTCACCGGTAGATTTCGCAGTGTTGGCGCGTTTGAAGAGGCCGTTGGCGGTGCCGCCCATCGAGCCGCTGCCGAAGAGGATTGAATTGGGGCCGCGGGCGAAATCGAAACGTTCGAGATTGTAGCTGTCGTAATCGTAGTAGGCAGGGAAGAACTCGATCTGCTGCTGGTTGCTACTGACGCCACGGAAAGTCCGCCGGCCGCGCTCGCCGTCGCCAAATTGATTCTGCCGACCGTCGTCCTCGATTTCGTTGAAGCCGGTGGTCCACTGCTGCGCAGAGGTGAGCGTGGTGAGACTGAGTGCCTCAATGAAGTCGCGCGTGAGCACCGAGTAGGCGGCGGGCGTATCCTTGAGATCGGTGGCGAGCCGGCCGCCGGCGAGCGCGCTGGCGGCGACGAAGCCTTGGTCGCGAGAGGCGTTCACACTGAAGGGCGACAGCGCCACGGGATCGTCTTTGGCCGACGCGGCGGACGCCGTCTGGGCATGACCTGTCGCGACGGGCGCAGCTAAAACGGCAAACCAAGCGGCGGCGGCAGTGAGGAGATTTCTCGATTTCATGGGTGGTGCAGAAACGGCAGACGGTGAGGGTGCGCTGGGGAGCGTGGTGGTGGCTACGACTGGAAGCGAATGGCGGCGCACCGTGAGGGTGCCCACGGCGGGGTCGGTGACGAGGCTGAGGCCGGTGCCGGCCACGAGGCGGGCCAGGGCATCCGGCGGGGTGAAGTCCCCGCGCAGCTCGGGCGTGCGAATGCCCCGCACCGTCTCGGCGAAAAACGCGATCTCAAGGCTGCCCTGGCGTGCAGCGAGCTTGAGGGTTTCTGCAGCGTCGCCGGCTGGAAGGTCGAACCGACGGGTGAGTTCAGCCGCCCACGCAGCATCGGCCAGCGCCAGCAAAGCGAGGCAGACACACAGCCAGAAGGCGCTGCGGCGGGGCATGGTGGGATTCGAGGCAAGCGCCTCTAGACGCTTCAGACCGGGCGTTTCACTAAAAGAATTTTCGTGAGGCGGGAATTTCACATCCGACAGAAACGTTGCGCGCGGCAAAGGGTGGAGTGGACGTCACCGCTTGCGATTGACCACAATCTCGGTCGCGCTGCGGCGCTCGATTCGGATGCCAGGCGCAGCAGCGAGGAACTTGGCGAAGCCCTCGACGTTGTCGGAACGGATCGAGGCGACGACGGGCATGGCTGCGAGTTCGGCATCGGCGAGGATGAACTGGACGCGATTGCTGCGGTTGAACTCGGCCACAGCGGCGGAGAGCGGCGCTGACGAAAAATCGAGCAAGGTCGGCTGCCAGTTAAGGAGGTGAGCGGTGGCTTGCGGACTCACGGCCACGATCTGCGGCGGCTCGGTGCTGGTGCGCGAGACCGTCGCGCGATGGCCGGAGGATACCTCCGCCGACGGAGTGCGCGGAGCGCCATTCGAGCCGGACACGTTGGACTGGTCGACGGCGACGCGGCCCTCGGTGACGAGCACGTCCACGGCGGCCGCATCAAGTCGCACGCTAAACGCGGTCCCGACGGCGCGCACGTCGACGCCGCCGGCGCGAACGATAAATGGCCGAGAGGAATCTTTCGCTACCGTGAAGAGCGCCTCGCCCCGGACGAGCGTTGCGCGGCGTTCCGTCGCGGTGAACTCCATGGTCACAATCGCATCGTGGTTGGGCTCCACCGAGGAGCCGTCTTCGAGAATGCGACGCTTGAGTTCCGCACTCGCGACCACCGCAACAGACGTTGGCACAGGAGTCGACCGCCACCAAACCGCCGCGAGGGCGATGGCCGCTGCCGCCGCAAGCAGCGCGGGTGTGAACCAACGAATCCTCCGCGGTGAGGCCGCCAGCAAATCAGGATTCGGTTCCTCGCTGTGCTCCGGCCGCCAATGCGCGAGCGCAGCAAAGTCGCCGACGATACTCCGGTGCAGCGCGAACCACTCGCCGTGCCGCAGGTCGGCCGCGAGCCACTGGAGGAACTCGTCCTGCTCGGACGCGGTGAGGCCGCGATCGCGGCGCACGAGCCAATCGGCGGCGGTTTGCGAGCGGCGCTCGGCCTCGGGAGATTCGGGTTCGGGGCGTTTCATCGCGCGGGCCTCCGGTCGGCGAGACGACGCAGCATGAAGTCGGTGCACTTCTTCGTGCCGATGGCGAGCTGCGCGGCGACGGTGCGGTCCGAGATCGCGAGCTTTTCACCAATCACGCGCTGCGTGAGCCCGTAGACCATACGAAGCGTCATCACCTGACGGCAGCGGTCAGGCAAAGACTGGATGGCCTTGGTCAAAAGGGCGCGCTCCTGTTCACGGGCGACAGTCTCGGGAATGCTGGCATGATCATCCAAGACGTTTGAGAGGTCCGCTTCCCCTAAGGAATCCGTGCGCGACACGGCGTGGCGGCGGAGCTGGTCGACCGCGAGGTTGCGTGCAACCGCGAAGAGAAAGGCCTTCGGCCCCTGCAGCTCCCCCGCCGCCCGCGCTCGCAACACCCGGAGAAACGCCTCCTGCACGACGTCGTCCACAGCGAGACGCGGCCCAAAGCCCTGCGCGAGCCACGCCCGCAGCATGGGCTCGTGCGGCAGGATTTCGTCATTGAACCAGCGATCAGAATTTTCGGGCAGCGACTTCACGGGGTGATCGCAGAAAACGCGCATTTGCGCGCCACGAGCAAGCGAAAGATCGGACCCGGTAGCCGGCCAAGGCGTCGTGCGGTGCGCAAACGCCGCCCACCGCCGGGCAGCAACACGCAATTCACATCGGGATGCAGGAGTTCGGCCCGCAGTTGATCTCCACCGCGACGATCCCGATCGGATCAATCAGCACGCAGCCTAAGCTTTCGAAGATATCGAAGGTGATGTTGGCCGCGCCGATCCGGCGAATACGATTCGCTTTCTGGAGGGGCAGGTTGGGTCGTCGGTGACGGCGCCGTTCTGAGTTGACTGCAAACAGGCCCGGACGCGTTTGGGTCACGACCAGCGTAGGCCAGCCAGCGGCTGACGGATGGCGGCTAACGCAGGGAGGTCGGCCTCGAGATCATTGGCGCGCCGACCCACGCACGGCTCGACAACCCCAGCGGCATCTCCTCGTATCGGGAAAACTGCTGCGAAATCGCGCCCGGCGAGGGCCAGCGCGTCCTCGACAGCAACCCCGGCGAACGCACCGCAATCTTCACTTCTCTCACCTCACCCCGATGACGCACCGCAATTTTTCACTGTCGACCACCGCCGCTTTCGCGCTCGCCACCCAAGGAGCGGCGACTGCGCTCACGCCATGAATCTTCGCACTGCACTCGGCGCGACGAGAGCCTTCGGGCTCCGCCGCATCGGCCCCACGCTCGTCGCCCTCGTACTGGCCCTCACTCTGCTGCGCAGCGCCGAGCCCGCGAGCCCATGGCAAACCGTCGCGCACATGCCGGCCGACAACCACGATCTCACCGCTGCCGTCGTGGGCGGAAAATTCTACGTCGCGGGCGGGGTGACCAACGACTACCGAGGCACGGGACGCGTCCAGGCCTTCGACGAAATCTGGGAGCTCGATGCGCAAACGTGGACGTGGCGCGCCGTCGCAAAATTTTCCCGCCCGCGGATCTATTGCGCGACCGCCGCGTTCGAGGATCGCGTGTGGATCCTCGGCGGCGATGTGCTGCACGCGGACAACCAGCGCCGGGCCTCCGCGCTCGTGGAAATCTACGATCCGCGCACCGGTGCGCTCACGCGGGCGCCCGATCTGCCGGTGGCGCTGCCGAACCCGCTCGCACTCGCGGCGGCCGGACGGCTCTGGATCGTCGGCGCGCGCAATCGCACCGACCTCGGCCAGTTCGCGAGCATCGGCCCCGGCGAGACCGCGTGGCGCGTCGAGCCCGAGGCGCTACCGAAGATGTGGGCGCTCGCCGGCGCCGCGCTCGACGACAAACTTTACGTCTGCGTGCCCGACACAGGCCTCGCCGTATTCGATCCGGGCACACGCGCATGGAGCGTGATCCCCGGCCCCACTCGGCCGCGCTCGGCGCAAGTCGCGGCCTGGCGCGGCGAGCTCTGGATCATGGGCGGCGTCGATATTGCCGAGCGCACCGCGACGCACCTCTACCATCCCGCTCAGCGTACGTGGCGCAAGGGGCCCGATCTCCCGACGCCGCTCGCGTGGGGCGCGGCCGGAGTCGTCGCCGATCGACTGGTCGTCACGGGCGGTGCGTGGCTGAGCGATCCGCCCGAGAACCGGAAATACACCTTCACGGACCGGACCATCGCGCTTACGACGGAGGCCATCCCGCCCGCGCCCGCAGTGGCCGCCGCCGGCCCGGCGCTCCCGCGCTGGTCGGATCAAGCCTTGCGCGGCACCGGCGGGCCCGGCCTACCCTTCACGAATGAACGTCGCTTTTCTCAGTTCAAATTTGGCCGTCTCGGCACGCTGCTCCCCGTGCCGACCGCGCGGCCGGACGAACCGGAGCGCCTCCTCCTGATCGAAATCGACGGACCTATCTGGACATTTTTCAACCGGCCGGACGCCCCGCCGCCCGAACGCACGCTCGATCTGCCGGCACGGTTTCAGCGGCCAACGCACACCTACTCGCTTGCGTTTCACCCGCGCTACCCCGCAGCGCCGCACGTCTTCGTGCTCTACAACCGCCTGCAGCCGAAGCCGGCGGAAAACGTGTTGGCGCGCTTCACGGTCACCCACGCGCCCGGCGCGGCGCCCGTGATCGATCCAGCCAGCGAGCAAGAGATTTTGCGCTGGCCAAGCGACGGCCACAACGGCGGCGAGGTGGCATTCGGGCCCGACGGCCTGCTCTATGTTTCCACCGGCGACGGCAGTTCACCCGGCGATCCGCGCGACATGGGGCAGCGAGTAGATGTGATTTCCGGTGGCGTGCTCCGCCTCGACATCGAGCGCACCGCCGCAGGGAAAAATTATGCCGTGCCCCCCGACAATCCCTTCGTCGGACAGCCCAACGTGCGTCCGGAAATCTGGGCCTACGGCCTGCGCAATCCGTGGCGGCTCGCCTTCGGCCCCAGCGGCGACCTCTGGGCGGGCGACAATGGCGACGATAGTTGGGAAACCGTCCAGCTCATCCGCAAGGGCGCCAACTACGGCTGGAGCGTGTTCGAAGGCTCGCATCCGTTTAAGCGCCAGCACGCGCTCGCGGGGCCGACGCCGCGGCTCACCCCGCCCGTGATCGAGCTCCCTCACTCCGAGGCACGCTCCGTCATCGGTGGCCTCGTGTATCGTGGGGAAAAATTTCCGGCGCTCGCCGGGCATTATATCTTTGGCGATTACGTGACGGGGTCGGTGTGGGCGTTCAAATGGGACGGCGCGGCACCGCGGAATTTCCGCAAGATCGCCGACACGCGCGGCCCGATCATCGCGTTCGGCACGGATCGCGCCGGGGAAATTTTAATGACACGCAACGACGGCCAGATTCACCGGCTCGTGCCGGTGCCCGCCGCGTCGGCACCCACGGCGGAATTTCCACGTCGCCTGAGCGAGACGGGCCTCTTCGCCTCGACCGCGCGACACGCGCCGGCACCCGGGGTGGTGCCTTACGAACTGAACGCCGGCGTCTGGTCCGACGGCGCGCACGCGAGGCGGCTGCTCGCGATAGCCGGTCGGCAAAACGTAACGGTCGATTCGGCGAACGATGATCGCTGGATACTCCCCGACGGGAGTGCCGTGGTGCGCACGCTGGAGATTGGCGCGTCGCCCAGCCCGCGGCGCGTCGAGACGCAGCTCATGTATCGCGAGCAGGGCTCGTGGCGCTTTTACACGTACGCTTGGAACGAGGCTCAGACCGACGCGGAGCTCGTGCCCGAGGCGGGCGAGACGCGACCCGTACCGGGCATCGTGGGTCGCACGTGGCGGTATTCCAGCCGCAGCGAGTGTGTGATTTGCCATACCACGCAGACGCATTTCACGATCGGGCTCAGCACGGCACAGCTCAACCGTAACGCCGATTTCAGTGCGCTGGGCCGCCCCGTCGAAAACCAAATCGCGGTTCTGGCCGACGTGGGCCTGCTCAAGTCCGCGCCCGCGGGAGTGTCTACCGAGTGGCCGCGTCTGAGCGCGCCGGAGGAGAGGACGCTGCCGCTGGAGCTCCGCGCCCGCGCGTATCTCGAAATTAACTGTGCGCACTGCCACCGGCCGAATGGCGTAGGCGGACGCGCGACCTTTCAGCTCGTAGCCTCGCTGCCGCTGGGCAAAACCGGCCTCCTCGACCGTCCGCCGCTCGTGCCGTTGCTCGGCCCGCATTCAAAATTCATCACACCCGGCGCCCCGGGTAGTTCGGAGATTCTCCACCGGCTCACGCTCAAGGAAGGCGGGCGCATGCCGCTCCTCGGGA
>CANIJN010000189.1 GCA_947467625.1 Opitutia bacterium
GATGCCCGTTGGCACTCAGGCCGAGCGAGAAAAACAGATCGCCCTTCGAGTTCATGCGCGGTCCGTAGGCGAACTCGTGGTAGTTTCCCGAAAAACGAAAGCGATCCTCCACCGTCTCATACACGTCCGCCCGGCCGTCATGGTCGGTGTCGCGCAGGAGTGTGAGTTCCGGCTTCTGCATGACATACACTCCCCGGCCATCCGGTGCGACTTGCACGCCATTCACGTCTTGCAGCCCCTCGGCGAAAAGCGACCACTGGTCGTCCTTCCGGCGCCACACCCCGCCGGTGCGGGTCGAGACGTAGACGGAGCCGTCCGGGGCAAAGTCCAGACCCGTGGGCTCAAAGCGCGCGGGGAGCTGAGGCGCCGGGATGTCGATCGCGTTGACCGAATAGCCGTGCGGAACCGTCGGGGTTTCCTTGCGGCGGAGGAAGCTGATCGTGAACTGCCGTTGGTTGGGAAGCAGGTTTTTCAGCAGATTGCGCTGATTCTGCTGCCCGTCAGTGGTGACCTTTCGAAAATCCGTCTGGTGGAGCCAGTAGTTCAGATAGACATCCGTCTCGGCGCTGGGCGTGAGGTTGAAATTAATCCGCTGCGACTGCTCCGACACGAATTCGGGGCTTTCTTCCACCTCCCACGACATACCGCTCTGGGTGTCGGACAGTCGATAGCGGAGGAACACCCGGCCGTCGCGAATCACGTGGCCCCGCCACTCCGGCGTGCAGGCGCGCCGACCCTGCTCACCGAACGTCCACGGAAACCTGTCCAAAAAGAATGATTTCCTGCCGGCCGTGGCCGCCACGAACCTGCCTGCGGTATCCTCCTCCCCGAACCGCCCCGACCACACGGATTGCAACGTCAGTTGATTCGGGTCGTAGAGAAAATGATGCCCGCTCGCTGACCCGATCGCGAGCAGCGGACGTTTGCCGGCCTCGGCGGCGGCGACCTCCCGCACAACGACACCCCGGGTAACAACGACCTCGCGCCCGGCGCCGACCTCGGCCGCGCCAGCGGGATCCGCCGCAACCTGTGCGCCGACGCTGCTGCCGACGACGCATGCGAGCGCGAGCGCGAGAGATCGGGTGAAGAGCGAATGAATCACGGGGCAAGGGTCGCTAACGGGTTAGCGACGCTCGGAGGAAAACACGTTGTCAACCGGCTTTTCCGGCAGCGTGGATTTCCACGTCTCGAGTTTAGTTCGGATTTCTTGGACCACCTCCGGTTGAGCGGTGGCCCGATCCTCTTTTTCGAGCGGATCCTTCGCGATGTCGTAGAGCTCCACGTGGCTGCCTGCTGCGTTCGACAGAAACTTCCATTGCCGATCGACCACCGCGTAGGTCACCCAGTGATGCGGCGTTTCTTTGCGCGGCGGCCAGTTCGCCCCAATGCGCCAGAAGAGCGGTTTGCTGCGCGAGGGGGCGGCGCGGCCCCTGAGCGTGGCCACCTGGCTGAGTCCGTCGGGTTGGTAGGAATTCGGCAGCTTCGCCCCGGCCAGCTCACAAAAAGTCGGCAGCAGATCGACGGCGGAAATGAGCGAGGTGGCGTCGATCTTGCCCGACGCGATCTGGCCGGGCCAGCGGGCGATGAACGGCACGTTGATGCCGCCCTCGAACAAGGCGGCCTTGTAGCCCTTCCGGCCGGCCGTGATTCCCTTCGCGGCCGCGATACCCCAGCCGGCCCCCGTGGCAGTGTCGTAATTGAGGTCGAGCTTCGCCGCTCCTGCAGCGCGGGCGGGGCCGTTGTCGGAACTGAAAATCACCAGCGTATTTTCGGTCAATTTCAGTCGGTCCAGCGCGGCCAACACTTCGCCGATGCGATCGTCGGCATGCGATAGCACAGAGGCGAAAATCTGGTCTTCGCGGCTCTTCATATCGCGGAACCGCCACTCGTATTTAGGCACCGTGTGAAAGGGAGTGTGGGGCTCGTGAATCCACAGGTTTATGAAAAAAGGCTTCTTCGCGGCCGCGCTCTTTTCGATGAAGGCGATCGCCCGGGTCGCGTCCTCGTGCACGGGTATCTGCTCGCCGGCGCAGTTGAAGGCGCCGTAGTCGTCGTAGCCGTAAACCTTCGGCAACGGCGAATCTGGGATCATGTCATTCGAAAGATGCCACTTGCCGTAGTGCGCCGTCGCGTAGCCGGCGGACTGCAGCATCCGGGGCAACGTCGGGGTCTGTGGATCGAGCCAGTCGGGCATGTTGCGCTGGGCGTTGTTTTTCGCCCAAGCGAAGTGGCCGTCGATATTGTAGCGCGCCGGGAAATGTCCCGTCAGCACGGCGGTCCGACTGGGCGAACACACGCCGCTCGCGACGGTGAAACGGTGGAAGTCCGTACCCTCGCGGGCTAGCCGGTCGATGTTCGGGGTCTTCACGTACGGATGCCCGTGGCAGCTGAGATCTCCCCAGCCCCAGTCGTCGGCGAAGATGAAGACGATGTTGGGGCGCGCGGCGGGCGCGGCGACGGCGGCCGGCAGTGACGCCAGCGACGTCAGCAGCAGCGCAATGAGGAGCCTGAGGTGTTTCATGAATGATATGATGGCGAAAGGTTATGGCATCAGCGGCTCCTGCCGCGTGCGAGGTCGGCCTTCAGCACGGTGAAGAGTTCATTCGCTTTGGCCGGTTCTTGCGTGAAGACATTCGTGGACTCGCCGGGATCGGTGCGGAGGTGGTAGAGCTGGAATTTGTCATTCGGTCCTTTGCCCGTGGTTTCGACGATGGTGTCGGGTGTGATGGCGCCGTCTTTCACCGCATAGGCCAAGGCGGGCAGGATGAGCTTCCAATCGCCGTCGCGGATCGCGAGCGTGTAGGAGCCGTAGTTCACGTGGACCATGCCGCGGCGGATGGGCTGCCCGGGCTTCTCGCCTCGGAGCAGTGGGGAGATGTCAAAGCTGTCTTCGCCGGCATCGTGCGGGAGTTTTTCGCCGAGCAGCGCAGCGAGCGTCGCCATCAGATCGGCGAAGCAAATCAACTCGCCGCAGGCGCTGCCCGCCGGGACCTTGCCCGGCCAGCGTGCGATGAAGGGCATGCGATGCCCAGCGTCAGTGAGCGCCCCTTTCATGCCATTCCACGGTCCGGCGGCGCGGTGACCAAACTTCTCGATGTCCGGCGCATACCAGACCGGTCCGTTGTCGCTGGTGAAGACGACGAGCGTGTTTTCCTTGAGCTTCAGCTTGTCCAAAGTCGCCAGCACTTGGCCGATCAGGGCGTCCACGTTCATCACATAATCGCCGTATTGGCCCGCGCCACTCCGGCCTTTGAACTCGGGGGCGGTCGCCCACGGCGCGTGGGGCCCGGGAATGGCGTAGTAGAGGAAAAACGGTTTCTGGTCGCCGCGCGCCGACTGTTTCGCTAGCCACGCATCCGCCTTGTCGGCGAGGGTAGAAAGGTAGCCCTCGAATTTCCAGCCCGGTGCCGCGAGGCCCTTGCGCCAATGCGCGCCTTGTGTCTTGGGATTGGTCACGTCGACTCCCGGATTCTCTTCGACGGTTTCGGTCGGCGCGACGATGAAGCGTTTGTTTTCGATCCAAGCATACGGGCCCTGCTCGGGTGCGTCGAAGCCGAAGTAGTAATCGAAGCCGAAGTTCAGCGGCGTCAGCTTCAACGTGCCATCCGACTGCACCGTGGTCGACATGCCCTGGTGCCATTTGCCGACGCAAGCCGTGGCATAGCCCTGCCGCTTCACCAGGGTCGCGAGGTTCAATCGTCCCGGCTCGTGTTGCAGCTGAGGCTGCGGGAAGTGTTTCTTTTCCAGCGCGCTGAGATCGGCGGTTTTGGTCCGCACGAGTGCGGCTTGGGTCCAATTCCGATACGGCATCCGCCCCGTGAGGAGACTATATCGGCTCGGCACACAAATGGAGGCCGCGGCGTGGGCATTCGTGAACTTCATCCCTTCGGCCGCCAGCCGGTCAATGTGGGGTGTCGCGATCTTCGACTGCGGATTGAAGCACTGCGGATCGCCCCAGCCCATGTCATCGACGAGGATGATGAGGACATTGGGTTTGGCAGAGGGGGCGGCGTGGAGCGCTGCCAGCGGAGTGAGCAGGAGTGCGGAGAGGAGGATGCGTTTCACGGAAGGGTTCATTTGCCTTTGCCCTTCTTTCCCTTCGTGGGCGTCGGGTTCTCCGTGTCGCCGTAGAGGGTGCGGAGGCGAGTCAGTTCGGTTTTTAGACTAGTGACGGTGGGCGCGTAGGCGGGATCGGCATAGACGCTACGCATCTGCAGCGGGTCCGTTTCGAGATCGAACAGTTCCCATTCGTTGGTGGCGGTGAAATAGGCCAACGTGTGGCGTGGCGTGCGCACGCCGTAGTGGATCGGGACCATGTGGCCGCCGGTGGAGAACCAGTGGTAGTAGATGCTTTGCCGCCAATCGGCGGGCGCTTCGCCTTTCAGCACGGGCACGAACGAGCGGCCGTGCAGGCCGGCCGGAGTCTTGCCTCCGGTCATTTCCATGAAGGTCGGAGCGTAATCGATGTTCTGGATCATTTCAGTGAAGCGGGTGCCGGGCTTCACCACGCCGGGCCAGCGGATGACGAAGGGCATGTGCAGCGACTCTTCGTAGATCCAGCGTTTGTCGAACCACCCGTGTTCGCCAGTGTAGAAACCTTGGTCGGAGGAGTAGATGACGATAGTGTTTTCCGCCAGTCCGGCAGCTGCCAGCTCGGCGATGATTCGGCCGACACTGTCGTCCACGGCTTTCACGCAGCGGAGGTAGTCCTTGAGGTAGAGCTGATACTTCCAGCGCACGAGGTCGCGGCCCTCGGGTTGGTGTTGGGTGTAGTCGGCGTTGCGTTTGGCGAACCGTGGATCGTCGGCCATGCGTCCGCCGACCTTGAGATCGCTGTCCAGCGCCATGTGTCGGTCGATCTCCATTTTCTGATTACGCGCGGGCGAGGCGCGGTGGGTATAGTCGTCGAAGAGGTTGGTCGGCTCGGGGACTTCGACATCGTCGAGCCAGGTCGCGTAACGCGCAGGCGGAATCCAGTTCCGGTGCGGTGCCTTGTGTTGCACCGCCAGAAAGAACGGCTTGGCCGGGTCGCGTTTCTTTAGCCAAGCGAGCGACAAATCGGTGACGACGTCGGTCGTGTAGCCGGGAAACTTTTCTTTGCCCGTGGCGCTTTCTAGCTCGGGATTATCGTAGGCTCCCTGACCGAACGAAATGCGCCAAGTCTGATAGTCGGGCTTCGACGCGAGATGCCATTTTCCAAAAAGGGCAGTCTGATAGCCGGCGTCATGCAAGCCCAGCGGGAACGTCCACAGGCCCGGCGTGAGGGGTCTTTCCAAGTGCATGACCCCGTTTGCGTGACTGAGAAGCCCAGTCAGCACCGAAGCGCGGCTGGGTGAACAGAGCGAATTTCCGCAGAAGCTGTTTACGAAATATCCGCCCTGCGCCGCCAGCTTGTCGATGTTCGGCGTGACGCCCTGCTGCTGACAGAACTCCGACAACCGCGCGCCGTAGGCACCGATGGCCTGGACGGCGTGGTCGTCTGAAAAGATGAAAATAATGTTGGGCTTCGCCGCCGCACTGGCGGTGTTGAGGCCGGCCAGAGTGGAGAGCAGCAGGGTGGAGAATGTTAAAATAATTTTGCGCATGGTGGCTGGGTACGGACGTTGACTGCTCACGGTGGTGGCGACTCGGGTTGGTTGGACGTTCTGATGAGGAGTGCTTCAGCGGACAAAGATTCCCCGGCTTGGAAGAGGTCAGCGAATGCGGGAATGCTGCTGAGCGTGGCGTAGCGATGCTTCGTGGGGTCGGCCTTTTCGCGGGGCATCACGTAGCCGAGGAGTGAGACCGATTTCGCGCGCCCCTCGTAGTTCACATATTGCACACGGTTCGTGAAGGCAGCGTGTTTGGGATGGCCCACGGGATAGGGATTGGCGAACGGTTCCTTGCGATTGAGCAACGCGGGGTCGGTGGACAGATGGTAGCGCCCCGTGGCGGCTGCTTGCAGGAGAAAGAGCGGCTTCGCGTGTTTCACGGGGCGGGCGTAGAGCTGGCCGATGGGCTTGGCCGCGGGAGCAGGAGCGTCGAGACTGGGGACATTTTGGCCTTGGTCCATCGGCTGCAAATATAGCGGTAGCACCGGGGTGTTGGACTCGGTGAAATCCAGCAGGTGATAGACAGTGAACGGCTCCAGTTTGCGGCCCGCCTCGGCCACTTCCTGGAGCGTGCCGAGAACTATAAAGATGCGGCGGAAGAAGCTCTCGCCGGGTAGAATGGTCACCCGGGATGAAACATCCATCACGGTGTAATCGCGTGGACCGTGCCGTGCATCGCCCGCGCCATAGACCGTGGCCGAGTGTTGAAAACCCGGGGTCTGCGCGCGTTTGAGTTTCTCCTGCTCCGGCCAGTGCAGGTCGCGGCCAAACACGAGACCCAGCGCAAACGCAGCGGGGTTGGCCGCGTTTTGGGTGGCGGCTGCCCAGCCTCCCGTCTTCGCGATGTCGCCATAGGTGCCGCGCTCCGCGATCGAAAACGGCGTGCGAAAACGGTAGCCGCCGTCGGGCTGCGACAACACCAGCTCGGGAAACACCGACGTGCGCACGCCGCCCCAAGGTGTGTTCAGGCCATTGAGCGGAAAGTCGCCGAAGTTGAAACAAAGGTAGCTGATCTCGATGACCCCCGCGCCAAGATCGCGGAACTGTGTGGTGAAGAGCACATCGCCGCGATGAATACTCGCCGTGGGCACTTGGCCCCAGTTCATCACCGCATATGAGCGTGCTGCCGCATCTTCTCGCGTGGCCAGCAGCGGCGCATAAAACGGCAGCTTCGGCGAGTAGGTCTGCGGTTTCCCCACATACATCCCTGACTGGTGAATGTAAGAGTTCGACTCCTCGCGAATCCGGCTCTTGCCGAGCTCCGGCATCCGATCGAGTAGGTCGCTGTTGATCGCCACCATCTGCCAGACTTCGTCGACAAACGGGGCGACGGCACTCTGCGGTGGCATGGCCTCACCAAACGAACTCGCGATGGAGTAGAGCTGCCCACCCTTGCCCAGGCGCAGCTCCCAACTGCGCTCGGCGGTGGACTTGTGTGTGAGGTAGGCATGAAACACCGCGCGCTCATCCACTCCCGCCGCCCACTGCGAGCGGCTCGTTCCCGGACGAAATTGCCGCGACACGACGAACTCGCTGGGCAGCGCATAGAACGTCGGTGCTTTGGATGCGGGAAATACGTCCAGCAATGCGGCCCCTGCCGATGAAGACTCAGCGAGCCCAACGCTCGTCGTCAGCAGGGCCGCGGTGAAAAGGAAGCGCCTCATGGTCGGCTCCCTCTGGGCGCCGCGGCGCCAGAGGCTGGGGCGAGCGAGGCGCTGAAATCGTGGAATGAGAATGTCACAAGGTTTCGCCGAAGAGTTTAGAAATCAAACGTCGTCGTGAGGATCAAACTCCGTGGGCGGCGCAATTCCCAGAGGGTAGGTACAATGGCGTTGACGGTGCCGTTCACGCCCAAGTTGTCGTAGCCCGCTGAGACGAGCCTGGGCGCCTGCCAGTTGGGCAGGTTCTGGATATTGAGTTGCACCTTGAGGTCGACGGCTTTGGACACGCGGCGTTTATGTGCAATCATGGCCCCAAGGTCCCAGTAATCGTCGCCTTGGAGTGACTTTGCCACATTGATGACGTTGTTGGGCAGGCCGGAGGAATCCGTGAACTGCTCGTAGCCAATCGTATTTGGGCTGCGCCAGCGGAAATTGCCGCCGACCGACCAACCCTTCAGCCGGCCTTCGTGAAAGACCCGGGTAACCAGACCGTTGATGGCGTACTTGCCGTTGCGCGCGGTCGTCACGCCCTGCAATGCCATCGCATTCTCATAACGCGTTTGTTGCGTCGTCACATTGTTCGCGATTGAGCGGGCATCGGCGGCGGCTTGGGTTCGCGCTGCGGAACTGGCGGGATCGAGATCGAAGAAAGCGGAGCGCTGGCCGCCCGCGACTTTGTTTAATTCGTTGGCGAAATTGCTCCACGTCTCCAGCCCTTCGTACTTCGCCTTGGCTCCGAGGTAGCGTCCGACTCCGTCCAAGTAATGCCCAAGCATGTTGGTGTTGTCGCTTCCGGTCAGTGCCAGACGCCAGTTGCGCGACGGATTGAACGTGGCGCTCATCTCATAGCCTCGCGCCGCATAGTTCCACACGTCGGCGGCCCCGCCGACTTCCAGCGGATAAGAACTCGCCATGTCAACGAAGTGCGAATCCCCGACGGTTTGGTAGTTGGATCGCAAGAGCCGCATGATGCCAATGGCTCCAGCCAGATAACCGTTGGCGTTTTGGGTCTGATTATTGGCCGAGGTCTTGAACCGATTTAGGCTGAGCGAGAGCAGGTCGCGCAGAAACGACAGTCGCAGCCCGAAATCCTCGGTCTGGCCAGACGCATTCGGGAGCTCCTCACCGAGCGGGTTCATCGCCGAGGCGTTGGTGTTCGGGAGAAAATTGCTCGAACGATTATACGTCAGCGACAGCCCTGGGAGCGGCGTGTGATAGACCGCGCCATACGTGCGCGTGATGCCCGTCGAGGTTACCGCCGGCACCTTGTTCAGAGGTATGTTCCGCGACAGCTCGTAAAACCGGGAGAGCGGATTGGTGACGCCGCCGGGTACCGCCGGATCGATCATCTCGCGGAGGATGGGAGCATTGTAACTCTTGGTGGCATCGCGTCGATACCCCGCCACCGTCACCAGTCGGTCCTGCAGCCACCTGGCCATCCAGCCCAGCGACAGCGAGTCATTCTCCGAGCCGCTCTGGGCAGGAGCGAGGAATGGGCGGAGCGCAAGATCGAGCGGCGCGGCTTCGTTGCTGGTCGCGCCCACTAACCGGCCGTAGCTGTTAAGCTGCGCCATATTTTTTATGACCTGTATCTGATCCGGGAATACTGGCACGTTACCGTCGACGAAATAGGTTCGCCGGCGGAGCGTGCTTGCCGCATTGGTGGTATCCGGCGACCAGCCCGCACCGGCGCGGCCGACGGTGGCGAGATTCATCACCCGCATCCGGTCCTGGTTCGAGGTGTCGCGGATCGATTGATACAGTCCGCTGAGGTTGTGTTGCCCGAGCCAGCGATTGAGCGTGGTCAGGTTCAGCTGGTAGGAGAGCGTCGCCCGATAGGCGTCCGAGTGGTCGAACTGCTCATTATATTGTCCGGCCGCATTTTCGTTGAACGGCACCAGGTAGCCCGGATTGAGCGATCCGTTCGGTAGGTAGCGATTGGGATCAATTTCGAGCGTCGTGAAGTTGTCCGGGGAGAATTGGCGATCGCGTTTCGCCACGTTGGACGCCAGTTCGAGATAGAGGCCCTCCGCGAGCTTCTGTTCGACCATGAATTGAGTCCAACGTCCCTGCTCCCGCGAAGACGGGTCGTCCCAAGTGCCGCCGTTCAGATTCGCGTCCTGCGGCAGCCCGAGCATCTGCCATGGATTTACTGACTGGTAATTGGCACTGGTGATCCCGCTGAACGTGGCACGTTCCAGAGTGCCCTGGTACCGCAGATTCACCATCGGGTTCGTGAGCGGCAGTCCGACGATCCACGTCTGTGCCATCGATCCAAGAATGGCCAGGGCCGCATGCGGATCAAAGTCGTTGCGGGAGCGAATGAACCCATCCGTGCTGACCACGCCGGCGGCGACTGGGACCCGGCTCCCGTTTGCATCGACATACGGCCGGTTCGTCGCCCACGTCAGGCCACCGGACACGAAGTTGACCGTCGGCTTTCCCGCGGCGAGCCAGCGCAGCACGTTGCCGTTGAACCCCCACATCAAACTCGAAGCGTTGGTGTGCAGACTGTAACTCTCGTGGTTGACCGTGATCGTCGTGCGGGCAAACGGCTTGGCGGTAAGACCCAAGGTGATCCGCTTCTGATCCTTCCCCTCATAATCGCGGAATTCGCGATGTTCATCGTGCAGGACGTTGAAGCGCATGGCCAGCTTGTCCCTGATCAGCGGTTGATTGTGATCCAACGCGACGCGCCGCGACGTCCAGCGATCGACCTGGACCTCGACCGTGGTTTTTCGCCGCTGGACTTGAGCCCGCTTGGTCGTGGTGACCGCCGTGCCTTGCGGATTACCGACCCCGATCAAGAGTGCATTGGGTCCCAGCGCCAGCGTGACACGTTCGAGATTATAGACGTCAGTTGCTTCGAGTGCTGGGAAGAAATCGTGCGAAATCGACTGGTTGCCGGCGTTCGAATTGAAACCACGGATCGAATAGGACTGCCCGGTGCCAAAGCGCAATTGCGTGCCGCTGGCGCGATTGGCGTCGGTATTATCGCCTTCAGTCGAATCCACGCTGGCGGTGTACAGCAGGGCCTGCTCGAACGAATTCACCCCCAGGTCCTGCAGGAACTCAGGCGTGAGCACAGTGAGTGACGCGCCGACGTCGCGCAGGTTGGTGCGCATGCGGGTGCCGGCGAGCGTCTCGGTGGCGGCGTAGCCGTTATCCTTTTCGGTGGACACGGTGAAGGGCGAAAGGATGACGGTTTCGGAATCGGAGGCGGCGGGGCGAACGTTAGCGCCGCTGGGCGCGCTCGGGCGGCTGTCGGCTGCGACCGGCGCCGCCCGTTGGGCGTTTGGGTCACGCGAGACGGTCAACGCGCCGGTTTTTTCGTTGGCGGTGACGACCAGCCCCGTATTGGCGAGCAAGCGCGCCATCGCCTCGTCGGGGGTGAACTCCCCCTGAACGGCGTTGGTCCGCACCTGTGCCGCGGTCTCAGTACCGAAAAGGACGGGAATTCCGGA
>CANIJN010000190.1 GCA_947467625.1 Opitutia bacterium
ACTTCGACGCCGCCCTGAACGGAGGCCTCGGAGCAGGGCCTCGAAAATGTGCAGGAGGCTGAGGGAAATCTGAGTGACCAACGCGGATCGGCGGGCGGGAAGCTGTTGGTGGATTTGGAACGTCGGCAGGCGTCAGGGGTGCGACTTCCAAGCGTCCTGCCTCTTTTAATACCGGTAGGCGGCAGACAGGATGAGGTTGCGGCCGGGTTCGTTGAGGCCGGAGCCGTGGATGCGGTAATCGGTGTCGGTGAGGTTTTCGAGGGCGGCGGTGAGGGTGAGGGCTGCGGTGGCGCGCCAGCCGGTGCGGAGTTTTCCGACAGCATAACCGGGTGTACCAGTGGTGGGGATACGCTCAGTGTCGACGCGGTCGCCGGGGGCGAGGCGGTCCTGGCGTGTGGCGGCGGACGCGGCGAGTTCAAGCCACGTGCGGGCGGTGGGCGCGTCCCAACGGAGTGTGAGGTGCCCGGTGAGCGGCATGACGCGGGAAAGCGGGGCGCGGAGGAGGAGCGAGGAATGGGAGGAAGGGAAGTAGTCGAGTTCCCCGCGCATCCAGGTGAGGGCGGTGGAGAGGGTCCAAGCGGGGAGCAAGCGGAAGGTGCCGGCGAACTCGAGGCCTTGAACGTAGCCGGCGCCGGAGTTACGTTTGGTGACCTCGGCGAGGCCGTCGACGAGGGCGCCGGTGGGTGTGCGGATGATCTGGTTGCGGATGACGGTGTGGAAGGCGGCGACGGTGGCGGACCAATGGTCTTGGCGCGTGCGCAAGCCGGCTTCGGCGGTGACGAAGAATTCGGGTTCGAGGCCGGGGGCGGGCGTCTCGATCTGGCCGCCTTCGGCGATGTCGAAGCGGGTGAGGTCGGAGAGGTTGGGGGCGCGGAAGGATTCGGAGAGACCGGCGAAGAGATTGTGACGGCCGGTGGGGTCGAGGCGGACGACGCCGCGGAGACTGGCGAGGAGGGAGTGCCAATCGGCTGTGACGCGGGTGGTGGCGCCGGAGCGCGGATCGCGCACGCGGCGGGCATCGGCAGCGGCGTAGTTGAAGCGGCCGCCGAGAATCAGGTCGACGGGGCCGAGGCGCGGCAGGCGGTTCTCGAGATAGGCGCCGGCGAGGTCATAGGTCGCGTCGTCGGCGACGGGGCCCTGGATGTCGATCGCGTTGAGGGAACCGTCGGCGCGGTAGCGGATGCTCGTGGAGTCGACGCGGTCGCGGTAGAACTCGCCGCCGTAAATCCAGCGACCGAGCGACGTGGGGCTTTGGGCTTGGAAAAAGGTGCCGAGGGTGGCGACGGCGAAGCCGGTGTCCTCGCGGCGGCGGTCGTTGCGGAGGCGAAATTGGTCTTCCTGCTGGCGTTGATGGGAGACGCTGAAGTGGAATTCGTCGACGGGGGCGGCGAGGTGGTCGGCGTGGAGTTGGACGGCGAAGAGACGGCGCGACTGATCGAGGGAGCGCTGGAGATCGTTGCCGGGGCGGGTGCCGCGCCACGTGCTGCCGAAGACGGTGCTGTGGGTGCGCCAGGCGTCGTCCTGGGTGAAGTCCTGCGCGAGGGCGGTGAGGCGGGTGTGTGGGCCGATCGGATACGCGAGGGAGGCGTCGATGCCGGACTCGGAGTAGCCGGTGTGGGGTTGAGAGCCGGTGCCGCGGCCGGCGCGGAGGTCGTGGTAGTTTTTCTGCGACAGGCCGATCTGGCCGGCGAGGCGGTCGTGGAGGCGGCCGGTGGCGACGACGCGCGTGATGTGCGAATCGTCGGCGGAGGCGTAGCGGTGGGAGACTTGGGCGGTGGCGGGCGGGGCGGAGGAAGGCGAGCTGGATGAGGCGGAGGGAGGCGCGGAGAACGTGGGGGTGAGGCTGACGGCGTTGACGGTGCCGCCGACGGCGTCGCTGCCGTAGAGGACGGAGGCGGGACCTTTGACGAGTTCGAGGCGCGAGAGGGCGAGCGGGTCGACGGTGCCCCAGTATTGGTTGGGGCCCTCGCGGAAGACGGAGTTGTTGAGGCGGATGCCGTCGATGAGCAGCAGCGTGCGGAAGCCGGTGAAGCCGCGGATGTAGGGGGCACCCTGCGCGGAGCTGGTCTTTTGGACCATCAGGCCAGGGAGTTCTTCGAGGGCGAGGGGGAGAGTGCGGGGTCGGCGGAGGTCGAGGGTGTCGGCGGAGAGGACCGACGTGGCGAACGGCATATCGAACGGGGCGGTGCCGTAGCCGGTGGCGGCGACCGTGACGGTCGGGAAGAGGACGAGATCGGAGGTCGCGGCGAAGAGGGCGTTGGCGCTGAGCGCGACGAGGAGCGCGAGCGTGTGTGGGCGGCGGTGACTGTGGGCGGTGTGGGTGAAGCGGTCGTCAGATACGGACATGGCTGAGATTATTAGGCGGCACGCGGTGGGCCGGAGGAATCCAAATCGCGGCGTGTAACCGGAATGTTGCGAACGGGAAGGGCCGCGCGGGTCGGATTGAGTACGTTCAGGGAGTCGAATGATCGGCGATTTAGGGAGTGACGAAAGGGAGGAATCACCGTGGGGCACGGAGACCGGGGCGGTGGATCGCGGCCGATACGAAAAGGGCGAGGGGCCCATGGAACACACGGAAGGAAAACCGCAAGGGGCGCGGATGAGACCTGCGGAAGCACGGCCGGAACCACTCGCTGGCGCTCGCGGCTACGGGTAAAGCGGACGTGGGGTGGGGTGAGGCGGACGTGGGGTGGGGCGACGGTGGAGAGGGGCGGGCTTCAGCCCGGAATGGGCGCGTGGGCAAGACGAGGCACCGCGTGCGGATGGCGGACAGGGCGCCGGCTCCGGGCGGCGTCAGAGGCGTGCGACGATGACCTCGGGGCCGTGCTCGTAGGTGACCAAGGCATTGCGCCCGTCGGGGAGTGCGAGGAGCACGGGGAAGCGGGCACCGGGCGCGAGCAGGGTGGGAGTCGTCAGCGCGCGGGTGGCGGCGAGGGAAGCTGACCAGAGGTCGGTGCCTTGTTGCCAGAGCAGCAGGGTGCCGCTGGTGAGCGAGGCGGCGACGGGTTGCTTGCCGCGGGCGACGGGTTGTTCGAGACCGGCGGAGGCGTGGAAAAAAATGTGGCCCTCGCGTTGCCCGATGCTGGCGAAGGCGCCGGCACCGCGAGGAATGATCTGGCCGCCGTCCATGGGGCAGGCCTTGAGCTGCCAAGAGCCTTCGCCCTGTTTGGCGGGCGCGGCAAATTGAGTGGATTTGGCGGGGCGCGTCATGAGCCAGAGATCGCGGGCGCCGCCGAGGGAGTTGCGCCACATCACGGCAAGATTGCCCTCGGTATCAAAGGTGGCGGACGGGTGGCAGCACTCGCAGATCGAAATTTCGGGCGAACGATAGATCACTTCGTTGCGCGTCCAGGTGCGCCCGCCGTCGGCCGACTCGGCGGCGGCGAGGGCCATTTTGCCGAGACGCAAATCCAACCACGTGATGAAGGCGCGGCCGTCGGGTGAGAGCGCGAGATCGTGGAGGCCTTCGCGGGCGCTGCCGGGGACGTCGTTGATGGTGACGGGGCCGGACCACGTGCGGCCGGCGTCGGTGGAAGTGAACGCGAGGAGATCTTTTTGGTTTAACGTGACTGTGACGATGTCGCCGCGGGCGACGATGCGCGGGCCGCGGCGCATACCGAGCATGAGGCCGGGGACCGTGGCGACTTTGACGGGCGCGGCGAAGGTGAGGCCGAGATCATCGGAGCGGGTGACGAAGACATCGGGGCCGTGACCGTAGGCTAGGAACACGCGGTGGGTGCCGGCGAGGGCGAGACGGGGTTGCGCGGCGGCCGGGATGGTGACGCGTTGCGGCAGGGATTCGGCGAGCATCGCCGTGGCGCCGAAGGCTGTGAGGGTGAAAAGGAGAGCGGTGCGGAGGAGGCGGAGGCGGCGCATGGGGATCAGTCGATTTTGGCGGGGGTGGTGAGTTCGCGCTCGCGGAGCCAGGCGAAAATAACCGGGGTGACGACGAGAATGTGAATGAGGGAGGATACCATGCCGCCGACGACGGGGGCGGCGAGCGGTTGCATGACCTCGATGCCGGTGCGGGTACTCCAGAAAATGGGGAGCAGTCCGGCGATGGCGGTGGCGACGGTCATGACTTTTGGGCGGAGGCGGAGGCGGGCGCCTTGTTTGATCGCGAGGAGAAGTTCGTCGCGGGTGAGTTGAACGGTGAGCGTGGGGAGTGGAGCGTCGGAGGGCGCGCCAGCGGGCGGGCGGGCTCCAAGGCGGGCGCGTTTTTCGGCGAGGGCATTTTTGACGGCGTCTTCGAGGTAAACGACCATCACAACGCCGGTCTGGATGGCGGTGCCGAAGAGGGCGATGTAGCCGACCCAGACGGCGACGCTGAAATTGAATCCCAGCCACCATTGAAGGAGCACGCCGCCGGTGAGGGCGAAGGGGACGGCAAGAATCACGTGCGCGGCTTCGGCGGCGGAATGAAACGTCAGCGCGAGGATGACGAAGATGATCACGAGCACGACGGGCATGATGAGGCGGAGGGTCTGGCGGGCGCGGAGTTGGTTTTCGTATTGGCCGCTCCACTCGATGGTCATGCCGGGGTCGAGCTTGAGGTCGCGGGCGATGGCGCTCTTAGCGTCGTCCACGAAACCGCCGAGGTCGCGGTCGGTGACGTTGGCCTGGACGAAGACGCGGAGGCGGCCGTTTTCAGAGGCGATTTCGTTGGGGCCGAGGACGCGTTGGATCGTGGCGATCTGGCCGAGGGGGACGAAGCGGGCGGGCTCGGAGTTGGGGATTGCGACGGGCAGGGCACCGAGGCGGTCGAGGTCTTCGCGGTCGGCGCGTTCGAAGCGGACTTGCACGGGCCAGCGTTCGCGGCCCTGAATCGCGGTGGTGACGTTTTTACCGCCGATGCCGGTTTCGACGGTGGCGAGGACGTCGGCGAGGGAGAGGGCGTAGCGGGCGAGGGCGGCGCGGTCGGGGGAGATTTCGAGGTAGGGTTTGCCGGCGACGCGCGAGGGGGCGACGCCGGTGGCGCCAGGGATTTTGTTGACGATTTGTTCGACCTCGAAGGCCTTTATCTGGAGGGCGTCGAGATCGTCGCCAAAGATTTTGATGCCGAGCTGGGCCCGAATGCCGGTGGCGAGCATCAGAATGCGATTCTCGATGGGCTGGAGAAAACCGGGGACGTAACCGGGGACCTGCGTGAGTTTCAGGGTGAGCTCGGCGATGAGTGTTTCTTTGGTCATACCGGCGCGCCACTCGGCGGCGGGTTTGAGCATAATGGTGGTCTCGATCATCTCGGTGGGCGCGGGATCGGTGGCGGTATCGAAGCGTCCCAGTTTTCCTGCGACGCTGGCGACTTCTGGGGTGTCGCGGATGACGCGGTCCTGCCAGGCCATGATACGTTTGATCTCGGTGAGCGAGGTGCTCGGGAGGAGCACGGGCATAAAGAGGAGGGAGCCCTCTTGGAGGGTCGGCATGAATTCGGAGCCGAAGCCGGGGGGCAGCTTCGCTGCGAGTTGAGGGTTGAGCGTGGCGAGTTGAGTGACGAGCCGGTCGGGAAGGCCGAAAGCGAGGAGGCTGCAGAAGGCGAGGAGGGTGGCGGCGAGGGCGAGGACGGTTTTGCGGCAACGCAGGGCCCAGTCGAGGACGGGGTTGTAGAGAGCCAGGAGGCCGCGCATGACCCCGTTGCGGTCTTCGGCGTGAAAGGGGCCGCGCACGAGAAACGAGCAGAGGACGGGCACGAGGGTGACGGCAAAAACGGTGGCACCGATCATCGCGAACGTTTTGGTCCACGCGAGCGGATGGAAGAGTTTTCCTTCCTGGCCGGTGAGCTGGAAGATCGGGATGAAGGCGAGGATGATAATACCCATCGCGAAGAAGATGGGGCGGCCGACTTGCTGCGAGGCGGTGAGGGTGACCTGCCACGTCTCGGGACGCGTGAGCCGGCGGCCGAGTTTGTGTTCCTCCTGCTCGCAGTGGCGGATCACGTTTTCGGTCATCACAATCGCGGCGTCGACGAGCACGCCGATGGCGATAGCGATGCCGGTGAGCGACATGATGTGCGACTGGATGCCGAATTCCTTCATCAAAATAAAGGCGACCAAAATCGAGGCGGGGAGCGGGAGCGTGACGATGAGAATGCTGCGGAAGTGGAAGAGAAAGATGACGTGCATCAGCGTCACGAGAATGACGGCTTCCCAGAGCGTATGTTGGAGGGTCTGGATGGCGCGGTTGATGAGGCTGCTGCGGTCGTAGAACGGTTCGATGGTGATGCCGGGTGGGAGGCCGGAGGAGATTTGGGCGATCTTGGCTTTGACGTCTTGGATGACTTGATACGCGTTTTCGCCGGTGCGCATGACGACGGTGCCGCCGACGACTTCGTGGCCGTCGACGTCGAGGACGCCGCGGCGGTAGTCGCCGCCGATCTGCACGGTGGCGACGTCGCGGAGGTAGACGGGCGTGCCGTTGCGCGCGGTGAGGGCGATGGTTTCGAGGTCGGCGGCCGAGGTGATGAGGCCGCGGCCGCGGACGACGAACTCTAGGCCGTTTTCCTCGAGGGTGCGGCCGCCGACGTTGAGGTTATTTTTTCCGATGGCGGACATCACCATTTCGAGCGGGATGCCGAGTTGCTTCAAACGCAGCGAGGAGACCTCGACCTGCCATTGGCGGACGAAGCCGCCGATGCTGGCGACCTCGGCGACGCCCGAGACGGCGGCGAGTTGGTAACGGACGAAGTAGTCTTGGAGTGCGCGGAGGGAGCCGAGGTCCTGTTGGCCGGACGTGTCTTTGAGGTAGTATTGGTAAATCCAGCCGAGGCCGGTGGCGTCGGGGCCGAGGCGCGGGGTGACGCCGGCGGGGAGGATGTTGCCGAGATAGTTGAGGCGTTCGAGGACGCGGGTGCGGGCGAAGTAGTTGTCGAGTTTGTCTTCGAAGATAACCGTGATGAGCGAGAAACCGAACATCGAGGTGGCGCGCACGGTGCGCACGCCGGCGAGGCCCTGGAGATTGACGGAGAGCGGGTAGGTGACTTGGTCCTCGACCTCGCGTGGGCTGCGGCCCTCCCAGTCGGCGAAGACGATCACTTGGTTTTCGCTGAGGTCGGGAATAGCATCGATGGGCACGCGGCGGATCGCGAAGAGGCCCCAGCCGAACAGGAGGAGCGTCGCCCCGAGGACGAGGAAACGATTGTGGAGCGACCACTTGATGAGAGCGGAGATCACGAGATGGGGGATCTACGAAGAGAAAGGTGGAGCCCGAGGCGGAGTGGAATTGAAGGTGAGCGCACGAGGGTGGTCGCGCCCCGGAGTCAGGGGACTTCGTCGCCGCAGTCGGCCATCGCGGAGCCGTAAAAAGGATTTTTTAGGGGCAGGCCGCGTTGGACCCAACGGCCCTTCCCGAGCACGGGGGTCATGGTGCACTGGTAAATTTTGAGGCCGAGTTGCGCGCGATGAGGTTTGAGGAGATCGGCGACGGCGGTGCTCCACGGTTCGAAGGACGTGCGGGCGGATTTGAGGTCGGTGCCGAGCGCGAGGGCGGGCAGGAAGGGGAAGTCTTTCGCGGAAGCGGAGAGCGTCGGGAAATGTTTTTGGTAGGCGGCGAAGTCGTCGGCGGCGAGGCCGGCGGCGGCGGTGGAACTCGCGGTGGCGAGGGCGTTGAGAGCGGAGAGTGGAGCGCTGGCAGCGGGAGGAGAACGCGACGGGGGCGTCGAGTCGCCAGCGGATGGGGCGGCGTGTTCGGTGGCTTCGTTGGCGAGCTGGGCTTGGGCGTCGAGGAGGAGGGCTCCGTGGGTGACGACTTTATCGCCCTCGGTGAGGCCGGAGAGGATTTCGACGAGACTGTCGCCGCGGCGGCCGAGGGTGACCCCGCGTTGCGCGTAGAGGCCGTCGCTGCGGTCGACGTAAGCGACGGGGCCGGTGCCGCGATCAAGAATGGCGGCGCGGGGCGCGGCGAGTACGGCGGGTGAGGAGACGAGGACGCGGCCTTCGGCGAGGACCTTGTGATAGAGGGTGTGGGCGATGCCGGCGTGGTTGACGTGAGGATTGGGGAGGACGACGCGGATCTTGGCGGTGCGGGTCATTTCATCGAGGTTGGGGTTGATGAAGACGATGGGGGCGGAGATGACTTCGCCGGGGATGGAGCGGGCGGTGATCTCGACGGTTTGGCCGACGGCGAGCCACGGAAGGTCCTGTTCGTAGGCGTCGAAGAGGAACCACATGGAGGAGAAGTCGGCGAGTTCGAAGAGTTTTTCGCCGGTTTTCACCCATTGGCCTGGGTAGACGGATTTGGCGACGACGGTGCCGCTGTCGGGAGCGAAAAGGGTGGTCACGAGCGGGGGCTCCCCGGTCGCGAGGAGGGCGGTGAGTTGGGTATCGGAAAGTCCGAGACGGAGGAGGCGGGCGCGGGCGGCAGGGAGGGCGGAGGCGGCGAGTTCGCCGGCGCGGGAGAGTTGGACGAAGTCGCGTTGGGCGGTTTGCAGTTCGGGGCTGTAAAGATCGAGGAGCGGCTCGCCGGCTTTGACGGTGGCGCCGACGAGGTTGACGTAGAGTTTTTCGACGCGGCCCTCAGCCCAAGCGGTGAGGAGGCGGTGGCGGGTGTCATCGTCGTCGATCGCGCCGGTGACGCGAAGGGTGCGGTTGAGGGCTTGGCGGGAGACGACGGAGGTTTCGACGCCGATGGCGGTGATGGTGGAGCGGGGGACGGAGATGACGGGGGAGCCGAGAGTGGAGCGGTCAGAGCTGAGAGCGGAGGCGACGAGGTCCATGCCGCAGATCGTGCACTTGGCGGGTTTGGCCGACTTGATGTGCGGGTGCATCGGGCAGCGGTAGATGCTCGCTTCGCTCGCACGGGCGTCCGGCGATAGGTTTAAGGCGATAGACAGGGTGGCGAACCCGAGGAGGGCAAAGAGGAGGCGTTTCATGGACGTAGCGCGGATGTTGCGCGGATCATTTTTCGGCGCCGACCGAACCCACGGGCGAGACGTCCGCGCCACTGCCGGTGAGGGTCGCGAGCAGGGCGTGGTAGCGTTGGAAATCAGCGACGTTGGCGGCGAGGGTGGTCTGTGCGTCGATGAGGGCGCGTTGGGCGGCGACGAGTGCGGTGAGGGAATTTTTATTGGTGACGAGGCCGATGCGCAGCGAGTCGGCGCTCTGGCGGGCGAGCGGGAGGAGGCGGTCGCGGTAGAGTGCGACGCTGCGCAGGGCGGTGTCGCGGCGCGTCCATACCTCGCGGATTTCGCCGGCGGTCTTGGTGCGGAGGGTGGCGGCGTCGAGCTCGAGGGCTTCGCGGCGACGGGCGGCTTCACGTTGGGCGGAACGGTATTTGTCGTTGTTCGCCCACGGGAGACTGACGGCGACGCCGGTATCGTAGTCGTTGAGGACGCGACCACCGGCCTGGACGTGGCGGGCTTTGATCATGAATTCGGGATCGGGGTGCCAGGCGCGGGCGGCGACGTCTTCGTGGCGCGCGGCAGCGGTGATGCGGGCGGCGGCCTCGCGGAGTTCGGGGCGGTGGGCGAGGGCGTGGGCTTGAGCTTCCTCGAGAGAGGCGAAGGTGGGAGTGGAGGCGGTGGCGGGGGGGGCGGCGAGTTCGCCGATGGGGGATTGGGGCGGGAGATCGCGGACGGTGTTGAGGATGGCGGTGGCGTCGGCGGCTTCGCGTTCAAGTAGGAAAACGCGTTCCTGGAGTTCGGCGCGTTCGCGTTCGGCGAGGAGGAGGGCGGTGGTGTCGGCGCCGCCGGTGGCGAGACGACTGCGGACGAGGTCGGCGGCTTGAACGAGGAGATGCTCGGAGGCGGTGACGAGGGCGAGCTGCTCGCGCGTGCGGAGGAGGGCGAAGAACGCGTCGCGAGCGGCGGCGACGAGCATGAACGAGCGCGAGTGGATCGCGGCGGCGGAGACGCCGGCCACGGCCGTGGCGGCGGCGCGGCGGCGTTCGCGGTTGCCGGAGAGCGGGATTTTTTGACTGAAGGAAAACTCAGCGGTGTCGTAGCCAAAGACACGCGCGTGGTTGTTCGTGCGCTGGAGTTCGAAGCCGGCGACGGGATCCTCCCAGGCGCCGGCTTGGACGATGCGCTCGCGGTCGGCGGCGGCGGTGGCGGTGGCGGACTTGATCTCCGGGTGACGGGCGCGGACCTCAGCGAGAACGTGATCGAGTGTGAGCGGAGCGGCGGCGGTGAGCGCGCTCGCGCCGAGGAAGACGACGGCGAGGGTGAGGCCGAGGAGCGTGCGCATGGCGGAGGAGGCTTGGTGGGCGCAGACGAGGTCGGGGGCGAGGCAGGCGGACTGAAGTCCGGCTACTTTTTGGCTTTGGCGGCGGCGTCGATCTTGGCGAGGAACTTGGCGGGGTTGGCCTTGAGGTCGTCGATGCAGCCGTCGCAGCAGACGAAAAGGACGCGGTCTGGCTGGCCGGCGGCGCGGTGAATGTAAGGAGTGGCCTCGCCCATGCTGCCGAGGGGTTCATCGGAAACGAGACAGGTCTTCAAGGGATAGGAAGCGCGCGCTTTGGCGATGAGAGCGGTCTTGGCCGGGGTGGGCTTTTTCGCGGCGTCGGCGGTTTTGTCAGGCTTCTCGGCGGCGAACAGCCCGGCGGCGAGCACGAGGGCGAGAAGGGCGGAGGTGAGGCGGGCGGAGTGGAGGAGGGAGGTTGATTTCATAAGGATGGTTCG
>CANIJN010000191.1 GCA_947467625.1 Opitutia bacterium
AAAATCAACCGCTACCAAGCGAACGACCTCAACTCCCGCGGCAACGAGGCGGGCACGATCGGCCAACGCACCTTGCGCATGGAAGGCCGCGTGAACAACGGCACCAACTTTGGTTTCGCCCTCCGGCCGTGGGCAGAAAATCTGGCGCGCAGCCGCTTCGCGCGGCAGGGCGTTGCTTCGCCCAGCGCCGCCCAAGTGCTCACGGCCACCGCCGCGATTATGGGGATGCCTGAATCGTGGCTTGCCCGCCTCGGCGACAACATCACCGGCCTCAGCACGGACGGCCTCACCGACGTCACGTCGCGCGGCTACGAAATCGAAGCCACCTACAACCCCACGCGGAACTGGCGCATTAAGTTCAACGTCGCGCAACAACAGGCCATCGATTCGAACATCGCGCCCGATGAGTTGAACTATTGGACCGCGCGTCTGCCGGTCTGGACGACGCTCAAGGACGACAACGGCCAGCTGTGGTGGACCTCGATCGCGACGACGAACCTGTCCGGCACGGTCAACAACGCGAAAGACTTCTACCTCACGCAACTGCTCGCGCCGTATGCCCTCGCCGTCGCCAACCAGGGTAAACCCCGCAGCCAAGTGCGCGAGTGGCGCTGGAATGCGCTCACGAATTACACGTTCTCCGAGGGAAAACTCAAAGGCCTCGGCGTCGGCGGCGCCGTGCGGTGGCAAGACAAGGCTGCGATTGGTTTCCTCGGTGCCGCGCCGGAGTCGGACGGCATCGTACGCTCGCTCGACGCCACTAAGCCCGTCTACGACCGCGCACGTTTCGCCGTGGATCTTTCGACGAGCTACGGCTTCCGCCTCTTCCGCGACCGCGTCCGCGCCAAGGTGCAGCTTAATGTCCGCGACGTGTTGGAGAACGGTCGCCTGCAAAAAGTCGCGATCAACCCCGACGGCTCCACCTACGCCTACCGCATCATCGACCCGCGCCAGTTCATTGTGAGCACGTCGTTCGACCTGTGAGCGGAGGCATCACGCGCCCGTCGCTCTGACGAAATTCCTCCGCGCACTTCCGGCGTCTGGGCGGCTCGTTTTCGCCGCGGCCGAGCTCCAGCGAGTGGTCATCGGTCCACTCGCTGGCGCTCGCGGCTACCGAAAAGTCCAGAGTGCGAAGGACGTTGGTATGAGTCCCGGTTACACCAACGTCATTTGAGTTTTTTGACTGCGGGTAACGGCGAGCGTGAGCGAGGGGTGTTTCGACGGTCGTCCCAATCTCACGACACGTCGGTATTAGATCCCGTCGGGCCGTGTGGTGGCCGTCGGTTTGGAACGTACCGGCACGTGCACCTCGAAACGTTTGGCAAACCACGGGGTAAAGGGCCCGTGCCAGAAAACCCCATACGGCTCTCCGGCCGCTTCGATGTCTGTCTGCTTCGCGATCCAAGCCACCAGCGTGTCACGGTTTTTTTCGAAGTTCCCGCGCGAGTAGCTGCCCTTGGCTCCTAGGCTGGCGACGCGCCGCTGGGGAATGCGCTCCACCGCCACCGTTCCCTCGTTGCCCGCGACCTTGGCGTGCTGGCTCTCCGCCACCCAGAAGTACATCGCGGCGTCGTCGATCCGCGCCTCGACCGGTGTGGTCATCTCGATATTGTGCCGCGAAATGTAGCGGAAAAGCGGCATGAACAGACCGTCGGACTGTTCAAAGTAGTTACCCCGGCCTGCCGACTTGAGGAGTATGCCCGCGGGCAGGGTTTTCACCTCGGTGACGCCGGGCGCGGTCGGTGGAAATGCCTGTTCGGTGGCCATGGCAGATGTGATCAGCAGAATGCAGAACAGAAGACAACGGGTGACGGAAGGCATGGGCGTGACGAGTCTTGGGGCGATCGGGGCTGGCGGAGGCGGAGGCGGAGTGGGAACGAGGGAGCCGAGCGGTAGAACGCGGAGGGACGCTACCGCGCGATGGGTCGAGAGCCGCTCAGAATTTCCATTCGAGCGCGCCGCTGGCGTAGGGGGCGGTGCCCTCGGATTTCACGCGGTAGTGGCGCTGGTGGTAATCGGAGATGAGCATGGGGACGGCGCCGACGGAGGCGCGGGCGGAAAACGTGGGCGAGGCGCGCCATGCGATAGCAGGACCCACCCGCAGGGATTTGTATTCGAGGCGCGTGCGGTTGAGGGCGGGTTGGTTACGGCCGCCGGGCAGCGGGTCGGCGGTGACGTAGAAGGAGGCGAAGTCGGCTTCGGCGGTGAACTCGAAGTCGAGCGCGGGATTAAAGGTATAGATCACGCCGGTACGGGGGAAGCCGAGGGAGACGCGCCAGGCGGGGGCTGGCGTCCAGTTGAACGTGGCGACAGGCATGATGCGGCCAGTGCCTTTCGAGAGCGAGTTGTAGACAACACCGAAGCCCGCGCCGAAGTTGGGCGTGAATTTTCGACTCGCGATGGCGAGGACGCCGACGCCGAAACCCTTTGATGAGAAGCCGGAGTCGGCGTTGTGGACGCCGGCGCTCACGCTCGCGAGGAGCGACCAATCCGCGTCGAGTTTGCTGAAAACCGTGAAGGCACCGCTGAGAGATTTGAGGCGGTCAGGCAGGGGCGTGATGGGGTCGCGGTCGAGGGCGTAGTGACGATAGCGGACGCTGAGGATCGGGAAGAGAGTGCCGCCGACGGGCGGAAGTGGGACCGCGATTTCGGCTCCGAATTGAGCGACGGAGAAACTGCCAGCGGAGGCGTCGCGGGCTTCGACCGGGGTGTCGCCCGTGTAGGCGGTGTCGAATTTGACCGTGACGGCTGCGTTGGCGGGGCGGCCTAGAGCGGTGAGGGCCGAGGCGGCTGACGCGGGATTTTGTGCCGTGACGGGCAGGGCGCCGAAACCGGCGAGAGCGGTAAGCGTGGAGAGAAGGCGGGCGCGAAGACGTAGCTGCATAGTGTGCTTACAGGTACGCGCAGGGTCGGGGCGAGGATGCGAACGTTAAAAAAATTTTCGCTGAGAAACGGCCCTGCGCCAGCGAATCAGGAGGCGCGTTCGCCGATAAAAAGGCCGGAGCCCTCGGTCCGATCTCGGATGGCCAATGGCTCGTCTTGCGGCCATTCAACGTCGGGGGTTGGGTCTGGGCGGAGAGGACGTGCGCCCCAGCGAGCGCAGCGCGTTTTCGATTACTCGGCGATCGGTCGGACGAGACGGCGTATGAATTTATCCTCATTGGGGAAATCACGTGACAATCGGGGGTGAATTGAGTCTGAACACCGTTGAAAACCCGCATGAATACGAATCTCGATGAACTGAAAGACCTCGTTGGTACCCTGAAGGCCGACCGGCTTGCACAGAAAGAAAAAGAACAACGCGATGGATGGACGAAATATGTTTCGCTCTCGATGATCTGTCTCGCCGTGTTGGCGGCGATCGCGACCCAGCGTGGTGCCGGTTATTCGTCCGGCACGATGAAGCAACTGAATGAGGCGACGTTCAACCAAGCGCAGGCGTCGGATCAGTGGGCTTTTTTCCAAGCCAAGGGGATCAAGCAGAGTATTTACGAGCAGGAGCGCGACCGCCTGAATATTGTGGGTAGTCCAGATGCCAAGGTTCTCGCCTCGGTGGTCGCGCGGATCGACCGTTACGAAAAGGAAAAAAAAGAGATCTCGGCAGAGGCAAAAAAGCATGAGGGTGCGCGTGACGAGGCTCGCGTTGCTGCCACGCATGCGGCCGATTGCGCGAGGGAGATGGGCTTGGCGACGACGGTCTTTCAGATCGCCATTGCGCTCGGCGGTATGTGCCTCGTGGTGAAGAAGCGCTGGTTGTGGTCCGCATCGTTGCTGGCGGGTGCGGCCGCGGGTGTGCAGATGGCCAAGGTGCTTTTCACCATGTGACCCAAAGCCGAGGTGCGGGACCTCGACTATTTTTTGCGCGGAGCAAGGCTGCCGGTCCAAGTCGCGCCCCAGCCGGCGGGCGTGGCATCGGTAGCACTGCGTCCCTCGGCATTCCACAAGCATTCGCGCGACGTCAGGCTCTGCGTCGTGACGTCATAGGTCACGACTTGAAACGAGAGTCTATTCTCGTGTTTGCCGGACTCTTTGCCCTTCAGTGGCGAGTCGGCTCGGAAGACATTGAGGGCGATGGCGTCATCGGGTCCGGTCCACGTGTAGAATTCATTCCAGTTCGCATTACCGTGGAAGTAACCGACGATGTTGGGGTGTGATTTGAGAAACGTCGCCAAGGCCCGCTGTTCGATAATGGTGGGCGCGTCGACGGTGGTGCCACCGGCGATGATATCGGGCACGACGTTTTCAAATTTGTCCTTGGGGTTGATGTCGTGGCGGCCATTCGGGTTGGTGAGGTGTTTGGCCTCGATGTCGGGTTGGTCGTGGCAAAATAGGAGCACGGGCGTCGTGACGGGAAGCGCGCGAAGATCTTCTGCGATCCACGTGCGCGTCGCGCGGTCCGGCCACATCGTCAGAAAAATGCAATGCGCGCCGCCGAAATCGCGCGCGAACAAGACTCGGTCGTCCGGGTAGCGGAAATTACCTTTGGTCCGGGGTTTTTCCGGGAGCATCATGCGATTATAAATTTCGGCCATCGTGGTCGCGTCCGTGGTGGGCAGGAGTTTGCTGGGCGAGCCAATGGCATTTGAGACGTCATGGTTACCCGGTACGAGCAACAGCGGGGCAAATTGCCCGGTGTGATTTTTTAACGACAGGCGTCGAATGAAACCCTCTTCGAACTGTTGCCAGGATACCGTCGCGCTCTGGATGGGCAGGGGATAACGTTCCTGACGGTTGGAGATGTCCCCGGTCACGACGACGAAATCAATCGGCCCGATCACCTGTCCGGCGCGGAGCCCTTGGTCCTGCGGCAACACCTCGGTGGGCAGACGGTTGATGGTGGCGACGAGGGCACGGTTCACGTCCTGCGCGGTGACATTAACCGCGCCGCGGAAATTTCCGCGATTAATGCCGTAGTGGACGTCGGAGGTGAAAACAAACGTGACTGGTGCCGCGCAGAGCGCGGCGCCAAGCCACGTCAGCAGTAGAAATAAAAATCGGAAAACGCCGATGTGGCGGCGAGCAAACAGGCAAGAGAACATACGTGCGTAGCGTTTGCCTCCTCTTCCGACTGACGAGCCAAATCTGCGGGACCTAGCCGGCTTTCGCTCCAGCCGTGCTCGGTCAGGGATCGATCAAGAATCCACTCGTCTCCTGTCGGCTTCACGGAAGCGCGGGCCACTGCCACGGGTGAGCTGCTGTTCTTCAGAGCGGCGCTGCGAACTCATGTTCATCACGCGGGAGCAAGCCACAGATGGGGCGTCGCTCGATCTGACGGCGTTCGATGTCGTCGTGTTTTCGAGTGGTTCGGGTAGCGCGCGGGGGGCCATCATGTCCGCGAACATGGGCGGGGCGGCGGCGGGGATGTCGGCCTCTGTGCAGGGGCCGATCGCGCGGGTTCACATTTCAAGAGAGGCCTGGGAATTCTCAGCGGCGCTCTGGCCGCCCACGCCCAGCGACAGGAGTGTCGGCGGTTAACTGGCCTGTGGTTGACGCAAGCTTGCCCAAAGCGGAGTGCCGTGCGCCTTAGGCGCGCATGACTCCCTTTTCCCTGCCGTCCGCTTACGCCCGGATCAAACGGGTGCACAGTTTTGAGGAACTGGTCACCACGCCCTTGGCGGAGGGCGTGAACGCGCTCTGTTGGGAACGTGCGCTGGCGGGAGATTTCGGCGAGGTGGTGACGTTGCTCGGTGGCGGGGAAGGGATCCGCGCGCTGGACGAAGCGCGCCTGCGGGCGCTCCCGGTGAGTGCGGCTGGCCGAGTGGCCTGCGACGAGCTGCTGGCGGATCTGCGGCGGCTCCAGGAGCACGCGCTCGATCCCGTGCTCAACTGTATCGATGGCTATCCGCGCGATGAAGAGCCGGGCCCGATCGTGACGGATGTGTTCTCCTTTCACGCCGACAGCGCGCCGATCGAAGCCTCGACGTATCTGTGCACCTACTACGGGCCGGCGAGCGAGGGTCTGCGCAACGACGAGGCGTTGCGCCGCGTGGATTTACCCGCGACACGGGCGGAACTCCTCAAGCTCTACGGCGGCGCCGATGACGACGACTTCCGCGTTTATCTGAACGAACACTGCTACGATCTCCACTACGCACCGCTGGCGGACGCGCGGCCGTTTTCGTTTGGGCTGGGAAATTTCTGGCGCATCGCGGTGGACTGGCCCGGGAGCCCGGTGCCGCCCTGTGTGCACCGCGCGCCCGCGACCGGGCCGGGAGATCCGCCGCGGCTGCTGTTGATCAGTTGAAGGGTGGGTTCAGTGGGATCGTAGGCCGACGGTGTTGACGGCGATGACGCGGTAGGTGTAGTGCTGGCCCGCTGCGGCGGTCGCGTCGTTGAAGGTCATCGGCACGAGCGGCTGGTTCGGGGTGTCGCTGTATTGGAGGCCTTGAAAAATCGGACGGCCACGGGGGTTGTTCGACTTCGCCGGGTGGGTGGCGATGAGCTGGCCGTCGCGTTCGATGATGAAGTGTGCGAGACCGCTCTCGAGATCGGCCTCGGCGATCCACGTGAGCTGGCGACCGGTGACGCGAACCTGGGTTGGGGCGGGCGGGGGAGTGGTATCGGTCACGGCCGTGTCGGTGACATACTGGGTCCACGCGCGGGCGCTGGCCTCGTTAGGGAGCCAGATGGATTTTTCTTTCGGGCCGGAAAATTTATCGGCCGGGACGGGAGCGACGATTTTCGGTTCCCCGGCATGAAGGGGTGCGAGGAACGCGGCGGAAGCAGCCATGGAGCGGAGCGGGCTGCCACGTTTGGCGGGTAGACGGGCCGTGAGGCACGCGTCGAACCACGGTATGGCGAGGTAGCGTTGGTTGCCGCATTCATGACTCGTGAGAGGATCGACCGCGACCGCGATGAGAGCCCCTTGGGCTCGCATGGTGGTAAAGAATGTTTCGACCCCGCCCCACACACCGGCGAAGCGACCTTCCCGGACAGTGACACCCTCCTGGGTGCCGAGATTGCACATGAGGGGAACCTGCGTGGCGGCGTCTGCGATCGCGTAGGGTGTGGGCTTTCCGGGGGCGGCGACCACGGACGGAGCTCCGGAGCGTAACCATGCGGCGGCGACGCGATCCGGCTGCAACAGCGTCATGGCACCGGCCCAATTGGCACCGCCGCTGTGGCCCCACAAGGCCCATGGCACGGTGGCGAGCTCCGGATGACCGCTCTGGGCGCCGAGATCGCTCAGGGCGCGCTGGAAGGCGACTGCGGAGCCCTTGCGTGGGTCGCACCACAGCTGGCAGTCCGCCTTGTCCGGCTGTTCATACGCGGGTGAAAGTAAGGCGCAGTCGTGCTGCTTCGCGAGCGCCTGCCAGTGGAGATCGTAGGCACCGGTCAGCCCTGATTTGCAGGAGCCCTCGCCGCAGCCGTGTTGGTGGACGATCACCCCGCGCAGGACGTTTACCCCGGGCGGCATCCAGACGGTGAAGTTCGCTGCATACACGAGCTCACCTGGCGTGGTCGATGCCGCATACTGTTTGCGATAATAGGGCGGTTCGGCTGCGGGAAATACGGCGTAGGGCGCTGGCTGCGCGCAGAGGGCGGTGGCCAGTGCGAGCAGGAGGAGAGCGAAGGAACGGGGCGAGCGCGTGAGGGGTTTCATGCAGGGGACCGCAGCGATTTGAAGCGGCGGGGCTTGGGGTGTGCTCAGAGCGGTGGTGCTACTCTTTCTTCGCGGCGTTTTGGCGGGCGGGCGGGTTGCCGGACTGGGCGTCCTCGGCGGCGATCTCGGTGCGGAGGGCGCGCAGAGTGGCGGTCATGGATTTCACGCGGTCGAGGTGTTGAGCGGCGACGTTTTGTTTTTCGGATACATCGGACGAGAGGTCGTAGAGTTCGACCTGATCGAGGGTGGCGCTCGCGAGGAGTTTCCACGGACCGTCGCGCAGCGCAAGTTGGTGGGGTGCGTTGAGGGCGAAGTCGTATTGCCAGTAGAGCGGATGCGGGCGGATGACGGGGTTTCCAGAGAAGAGGGGGAGCAGGCTGCCGCCGTCGAGGGCGCGATATTTGGGCGGTGTGATGCCGGCGAGCGCGCAGGCGGTGGGCAGGAAATCGAGACTGCAAATCGGCTCGGCGCTCGTGGTGCCGGGTTTGGCGTGACCGGGCCAGCGAATGATGCCGGGCACGCGGTAGCCGGCCTCGGTGACGTGGAGCTTCATGCCCCGCAGCGGGCCGGGCGAGCCGTGGCTGCGCTGGGCGCCGCGGTAGCGGTTGAGGGTTTCGGGGCCGTTATCGCTGGAGAAAAAGATGAAGGTGTTTTCACGCAGACCGTGGTCGTCGAGGTAGCGGAGAAGTTTGCCGACGGCGGCGTCCATTTGGGAGGCGTTGGCGAAGTAGTGGCGGCGATCGAGGTTTTTTTCGTTCGGATATTGGGCGAGGAATTCTTCGGTGGCGGCGACGGGCTCGTGGGTTTCGTGAAACCAGAGATTGAGAAAAAACGGTGCGTCCGGCGCGCGTGGGGTTTGGTCGAGCCAACGGGTGGCCTCGGCGACAACGATGTGTGAGGACGGACCGGAAAGAGGGCCGGCGGGCGCGCCGTTGCGGATGAAATTGCCGGGGTTGAGGTGATTCGGGGCGGCGTTGTTTTGGGTGTAGAGCCAGTGGTCGAAACCGGCCTCGCCGGGCGTGCGCTCGGAACCGTCGGTGCGGCTGTTGAGGTGCCACTTGCCGGCATGGAGCGTGTGGTAGCCGGCTTTTTTGAGGAGCTGGGCGACGGTGATTTCGCCGGGGCGCAGGAAGATTCCGCTCTGCGGGGGAATCCAATCGCGGATGCCGAGGCGGTTGGGATTGCGGCCGGTCATGAGGCCGGCGCGCGAGGGGGAGCAGACGGGTGAGGCGGAGTAGCAATCGGTGAACTTGATGCCGTCGCGCGCGAGTTGATCGAGGTGGGGTGTGCGGATTTCCGGATGGGCGAAGCAGCTGAGATCACCGTAGCCGAGGTCGTCGCAGAGGAGGACGATGATGTTGGGGCGTAGGGCGGTGGTGGTGGCGGCGGCTGCGGAGAAGGAGAGAAAGAGGGAAAGAGAGAGAGGGAGAAAAAAGCGGAGCGGGTTCATGGGTGAGCCTGATGGATTCAGAATCCGTGGGTATGTCGAGCGTGAGGCGCGGAGGGAATCGTGTGATCTCAACCCCGGCACCCGCCCGGTGCGGCTGCGGGCGGCGAGTGCAGAGCGCCAGCGCCGCTTTCAACAGCGTCGGCGCGAACGGGTGCGTCAGATCACGGGCCGCGGGGGCGGAGGCAAGGATTGAGTTGCGGGGCGACGGTGCAGGTCGGGCTTCGCTCACCAGAGCGGAGTTTTTTAACCGACTCCTACAGATTTTCAGTTGACCTACTTTTTTCAGGAAGGCGGAGTATGTCCCATGATCACGACCTCGCGAACAGAAATCGTCCTCTTCACCACCAAGGGGCAAGTCGTGATTCCCGCGCGCTTCCGCCGGGAGTTTCAAATCGAGGACGGCACCAAGGCCTCGGTCACCGTTACACCCGAGGGGATTCTCCTCCGGCCCATCACGCGCGCTTACATCAAGAGCCTGCGCGGTTCCCTCAAGGGTCGCGGTGTGATGAAGGCGATGATGGCCGACCGCAAAAAGGAGAGGGACCTGTAACATGGCGAGTCGCGTGCTGGATAGCTGGGCGCTCATTGCGTTCTTCGAGGACGAGCCGGCGGCAGGAGCGGTGGAGGAGATCCTCGACCAAGCCAATCGGGACAAGCATCGGCTTTACCTCAGTGCGGTGAACTGGGCGGAGATTTACTACAACACTATGCGGGAGGTCTCGCTGGAGGCGGCGGAAGCCCAAGCCCAGACGATCGCCAACCTGCCCATCGACGTCATTGGCGTCGGCGACGATCTTCGGCTCGCCCGTCAAGCCGCCGTCTTCAAGGCGAGCTACCGTTTGAGTCTGGCGGACGCTTTTGCCGCGGCGCTGGCGAAAGAAAAAAAGGCCGAACTCGTCACCGGCGATCCGGAATTCAAGGCGCTGGAGAAGGAAGTTAAGATTTTGTGGCTTAAGTGACCCTCGCGGCCCCGGCGGATTTTCTGGGCGCGCGCAGCGGAGTGGCGCCGCCGACGTCGGTGTTTGCGGTGACGCGGATCGCGCGGGAGCCGTGGTTCGCGGTGAACGGGCCGCGCAGCCAGTTGCTGGCGCTGCGCGACTCGCCGCCGGAGTTGAGCGCCGGAATCTTTTTGTGGCTGAGCTCGATTTGTCGGTGCGGCTGCGGGCGGGGCGTCCGCCAGTGAGTGCCGAGATGAGGCTAGCCGCGAATGCGGAACGGCAACGGCGGTTTTAGCAACGCCGTCGCGAACGGGTGCGGCGGATCACGGGTGGCGGGGCGTGGATTGATTGCTGGGTGCGGCGGCGGTTGAAAACCGCCGGTCCGTGTCGCTGCGCAGAGCTATTTTTTCTTGGCGTTTTTCTTGGCGGCGGCGGGTTCGGGCTTCGCGTTGGGGTCGAAGTTCGGATTGGGCGTGGGCATCACGGCGCCGACGTCTTGGCGCCAGGTGA
>CANIJN010000192.1 GCA_947467625.1 Opitutia bacterium
GAGGCGAAGGTCGTCCACGGTGCCCGAGACGACGACGGCGTTGGAGCGTTCGTCGGCGAAGATCGTGGTGAGGCCGCTGAACTCGTTGGAGCCGGAGCCGAGGAGGGCATCGAGGCCGGGGACATTAGCGGCGGAGACGGGCGCGACGGGTGCGCCGGGCGCGGGAGCGGCGGGGGCCGCCGGGCCGACCTGACCCGGGCGGACGGATTGGGCGTTGGTGCGTTGGGCGGCGGCGGTCTGGCCGGTGACGAGTTGGGTGAGGAGCGTGGCAACCTTCACGGCCTCGGCGTGCTTGAGGTAAATGACTTCGTTGCGGGTATTGGGGTCGGACTTGCCGTCGAGCTTCGCGATGAGTTCGTCGAAGAACGGCCATTGGCGCGGGTCGGTGACGACCACGATTTGGTTGGTGCGGTCGTCCGCAGAGTAGGTGGTGGCGGTGCCGAGTTGCAGCTGCAGCGCGCCGGTGAGGATGGTGCGGAGTTTACCCACGAGGTCGCTGGCCTTGGCGGATTTTAAAATGTAGAACTTGGGCTTCATGCCGCCGGTGGGGCGGTCGAGCTCGCTGACGAGGAGTTCGACGCGTTGCAGATTGCTCACGGTGTCGGTGATGATCGCGGCGTTGGCGTTGACGAGCTGGACGAGGCCCTGGAGGTTGGGGTTGAGCATCGTCTGCACCATGGCGGCGAATTCGGCGACGCGCATGAACTCGAGCTGGAAAATCTTGGTCGCCACCTTGCCGCTGGCGGCCTGGGCAAACGCCGAGCCGGTGATCATCTCAGGGGCTTCGGATTTGGTCATCGTGAGATTGACGACCTTGAGGGCGTTGTCCCCGAGCGGAGTGACGCCGATCAAATTGAGGGAAAGAATCGTCTGGAGATAGACGACGGCCTCGGACTTGGGGATTTTTTTGTCGATCTTGAGATTGTAGGTCGCGGTCGGGAGCGCGGCGGGGCGGAGGATGAATTTCCCCGTGTAAAGCCCGAGGGTGTCGAGGATGGTGTCGATGTCGGCGTCGGGGAGCTTGAGCGAAACGAGTTCGTCTTCGGGTTTAGCCGCGGCGACAGCCGGTGAGGGCGGTAGCGGTGGCTGCGACCAGAGGCTGGGAACGGAAACGGCCAAGACGGCAACGAACAGCGGACGGACAAGACGCGAGATCATTCAGGAAATTTCAGGAAGGTTGGCCGCACGAAGCGGCGGGAGCGGGATGAGAGGCCAAAGGTGGCGGCTTGTAAACGGTCTTGTGGCGGGAAGATTGAGAAGGGGTTTTTCGAAAAAAGTTGCCATAGTTTCGGTGATGAGAAGTCGCTAGTCGGACGGATGGTCCGGGGCCGCGCCGCAGCGGCGGGAGCAGCTCCCTGTTTTCGGTTCCGCCAAGATCGTGGCATGGACTGAAGTCCCGCCCCCTTGGAAAAAGACGGATTGGCGGATCAGGGATTTGTCGCTTGCCGGGTGGTCCGGCCCCGCCAACGTTCTCACTCCCGATGCCCAATTCCTTCGGAAAAATTTTCCAAATCACCACGTGGGGCGAAAGCCATGGGCTCGCCATTGGGGTCGTCGTGGATGGCTGTCCCCCCGGTCTGTCGCTCGCCGCCGAGGACATTCAGGCGGAACTCGATCGGCGCCGGCCAGGCCAGAGCGATATTGTAACCCCCCGCAAGGAAGAGGACCGCGTGGAGATTTTATCGGGCGTGTTTGAGGGGCGCACGACCGGCACGCCGATTTCGATGATGGTCCGCAATGCCGACCAACGGCCCGGTGCCTACGACGAAATGCGCGACAAGTTTCGTCCGTCGCATGCGGACTACACCTATCAAGCCAAGTTTGGACTCCGCGATCATCGTGGCGGCGGGCGCAGTTCGGCGCGTGAGACGGTCGGCCGCGTCGCCGCCGGGGCGATCGCCAAGAAAATTTTGTCGTTGGCCGTGGGCGCTCCGAAGAGTGCGACCGGGTCGGTGGGTGGGCTGGAGATCCGGGCCTATCTCACGCAGGTCCACGATATCGCGGTACCGATGGGCGTGCTCGAGGCATTTCCGACGTTGGCAGAGGTGGAGGCGACCGCCGTGCGGTGTCCGCATTTGCCGACCGCAGAGAAAATGATCGAGCGCATCAAGGCGGTGCGCAGCGAGGGCGATTCCGTGGGCGGCGTGATTGAATGCCGCGTGCGCGGCGTCCCGGTAGGGTTGGGCGAGCCGGTGTTCGATCGTTTGGAGGCTGACCTCGCGAAGGCGATGTTGTCGCTGCCGGCGACGAAGGGTTTCGAGCTGGGCAGCGGCTTTGCCGGCGCGCGGATGCGCGGCAGCGAGCACAATGACGTCTTTGAAGCGCGCGATGGCCGGGTGCGGACGGCCACGAATCGCAGCGGCGGGACGCAGGGCGGGATCAGCAATGGCGAAGAGATTGTGTTCCGGGTGGCTTTCAAACCTACGGCGACGATTTTGCAGCGGCAGGCGACGGTGGACGTGAGTGGCGTGGCGACCGAGTTGATCGGGCGGGGCCGGCACGATCCGTGTGTCGTGCCGCGCGCGGTGCCGATCGTGGAAGCGATGGCGGCGCTGGTGCTAGTGGACCACTGGATGCGGCACGCCGCGCAAAATAAAACCTTCACCTTCTAAATCGCCGTGGCGGAAAAACCTCTCGTTTACCTCATCCTTGGAGCGGCCGGTTCGGGCCGGCGCCAGGTGCTGACCGATCTGCTCGGGGACGGCTTGGTGGCGACCGACCGCCCGGCCGTAATGCTGGCGGCGAGCGAACTCGCGGACGAAGCCGACGCGACGTTGCCCGCGCTCACCCGCTGGTCGTGGACCGACGGAATGATCACGGGCGTGTTGCCGCGGGAGGCGACGCACGTTTTTTTTGTGAGCGAAGGCCGGGAGAATCCGGTCGAGCAGATCGAGGTGTTTGTCGCGTGGCTTGAGGCGCAGGGCGGGCAGATCGCGCGGGTGATCACGATCGTCAATTGCCAGTTGGCGGAGAAACATTCAGCGCTCTTGGCGTGGTATGAGGCGTGCGTGCATTTTTCCGACATCGTGTTGCTCAACCTGCGCGAAGGCGTGGCGAACAAGTGGATGAGCGATTTTCAGGCGCACTTTAAGAAACAGTTTGTGCCGTGCCTGTTTGAATTCGTGAAACAAGGGCAGGTGAAAAATCCCGCGCTCACGCTCGACCCGCAACCTCGGCGGATGTCGCATGTGTTCGACGATGAACAAGACTGGATTTTCAAGACGCCTGAGGGCGAAGTGATCGAGGAAGATGAGGAGACCGAGGGCGACGAAGAGGTCGAGGCCACGCGCGAGGAGGAGCCGTATTTCGCGCGCGACGCGGCGCACCGGCGGGTGAAACGTTTGCCGGATATCCGTCAGTATTTGTGAGCGCTACGGAGCCGGCGGTCGCGGGCGCGTGGTCGTGAAGTGGGCGCGGTATTCCGCTGAAGCCATGATTCGCAGCAGAGGGAGACCGAGCTGCGGTCGCACCAAGTAGAGCACGCTGCACACCCGGCTCAGCAAGCGTCCACCGGGCGTGCCGCACCAAACCAGCGCGGCCGCGAGGCAGTAGGTGAAGCCGATCCCGAGCGTGATCACATAGGTGCGCGGACCGAATTCGATGCGTTCGAGTCCGCGCGTGAGGAAATGCAGGAGAAGGACCGACGCGAGTGCCGTGGCCCCGACGATGCCGTGCGCGCGGGCGACGAAGGCGACGCTCGCGGGCGGGCGGCTCATCGGGTGGGGCTCAGGCCCTGGCGGCGGCCACGGCGGCGACGAAGGCCTCGGCTTTGGCGGTGATCGCGGCCCAGTTCTTTTCCTTCAGCGATTTCGCCTCGACCAACGAGCTGCCCGCAGCGGTCGCGAAGGCGCCGGCTTTGATAAATTCGCCGACGTTCTTTTCGTTTACCCCGCCGGTCGGCACCATCTCGATCTGCGGGAAAGGGGCCTTCACGGCCTTGATGTAACCGGGGCCGAAAAATTCGGCGGGGAAAACCTTCACGGCGTCGGCGCCGGCCTCCCACGTGGCGAGGATTTCCGTGGGAGTGAAGGCGCCGCTGAAGATCGGTACGCTGTAGCGCTGGCAGACTGCGATCACATCGGGGCGGAATGCGGGGGTGACGATGAATGTTGCGCCGGAAAGGATGCCGATGCGGGCAGTCTCCGCGTCGAGGACGGTGCCTAGGCCGAAGAGGAAGTCGGGCATTTCGGCGATGACTTTTTCGAGCACGCGGATGGCGCCGGGCGTGGTCATCGTGAGTTCGATGCTAGTCAGGCCGCCGGCGGCGAGGGCCTTGGCGCAATCGAGGAGACCGTCGGGATTGTCGGCGCGGATGAGGGCGATGACTTTCTCGGTCTTGAGCTTCTGAAGAATGGCGTCTTTTTTCATGCGGCGGCGAGTGTGCGGCGGACGAGCGATGAGGGAAATCAATTTTCATCGCGGGCGTGCGGGGCAGGTGGCCTCGCCCGCCAGCAACTGGCGGTCCTGTGGACTGGACGTTCGTTTCACTCGCTTTTTCCGAGTCTGCGGGCTGTATCCCGAGCTAGATTTAAGCGTGAGGTAATCTCGCCTGTTGCCCCTTCCTGATGAACCTACTCCCGTCTGCGCCGTTTCCGTTGTCTTTCGCTTCGTCGCCCTTTGCTATGTCGACGTCCAACCCGCGGTGGCGCGTTCCGTCCCGATTGCGCCTCCCTCATGCAATCTAATCCCTTTTCCCCATGAAACTAAACGCTTGGCTCCTCCCGTTTGCGCTCCTCCTCGTCCACTCGCCTGCCGCGCAAGCGGCCGCGCCGGCGGGCGCGAAAAACGTCCTCTTCCTCATCGCCGACGATTTGAACACGATGCTCGGAGCTTACGGCGATCCGCTCGCGCGCACGCCCAACATCGACCGGCTCGCCGCGCGCGGTGTCCGCTTCGACCGTGCGTACTGCACGTATCCACTCTGCGGGCCCAGCCGTAATTCGATGCTCACGGGCCTCTATCCGAACAGCACCGGCATTCAGGCTAATTCGCTGATTTTCAGGCAGACCATTCCGAATCAGCTCAGCTTGTCGCAGGCCTTCCGCCAGCAGGGCTGGTTCGCCGGGCGCATCGGGAAGCTTTACCACTATAACGTCCCCAACTCCATCGGCACCGAAGGCCACGACGATCCCGCCTCGTGGGAACTCACCTCCAACCCCGCCGGCGTCGACCGCACGGAAGAGCACCCGAAAATCAACACGCTTACCCCCGGCCAATTCGGCGGCACGCTCAGCTGGTATGCTTCGCCGAAAAGCGACGAGTACCACACCGACGCTATGCTGGCCGCCGACGCCGAGTGGGTGCTCGCGCGTTGCGCTCAACAACGTCAACGCCCCTTCTTTCTCGCCGTCGGTTTTTTTCGTCCGCACACGCCCTACGTCGCCCCGAAGGATCCCTACTACGGTTACTACCCGCGCGAGAAAATGCGCATCGTGCCGAACATCAAGGAAGACCAGGCCGACATCCCGCCCGCCGGCCTCGCGAGCTACAAACGCGAGCAGGACACTATGACCGATGACCAGCGCCGCGACGCCCTCCAGGGCTACTACGCCAGTATCAGTTTTATGGATGTTCAGGTCGGCCGCGTCATCGCCGTCCTCGACCGCCTCGGCCTCGCGGAGAGCACGATCATCGTCTTCACCAGCGACCACGGCTATCACACCGGCGAACATGGACTCTGGCAGAAACAAAGCGTCTTTGAAGAAAGCGCCCGCGTGCCGTTGCTCATTGTCGCCCCCGGCGTTTCGAAAGGAAAATCCGTCGCCGCCTCGCCTGTCAGCCACCTCGATCTTTTCCCGACGCTCACCGAACTCGCTGGGGTGAAGCCGCCCGCCAACCTTCAAGGTCAGAGCCTCGTCCCGCTGCTGCGCGATCCGTCTGCGACCGGCCGTGGTTGGGCGCTCACGCAGGTGAATCGCGGCCCGGCAGCCGCGGCCGGCAAGGGCAAGGGCAAAGCTGCGGCGACGAAGGCCGACGCCGGCGGCGGACGCTTCTCCGGCTACAGTCTGCGGACTCCGCGTTGGCGCTATACCGAGTGGGACGCCGGCAAACAAGGCCGCGAACTCTACGACCACGAAACGGATCCCCGCGAACTCACCAACCTCGCGATCTTGCCCGCGCACGCCGCCACCGTGGCGACGCTTTCAGCCCAGCTCCAAGCCGCCGTGAAAACGACCTTCCCGCCGTCTGGAAAAGTCCCTGAACTCATCGAAGGCACCTGGGCCCCGATCGTCGTGGCCCCGTAAGTTTCCGCACTCACCCGTTTCACGTTTTCCCCGCCCCTATGAACCTCCTCCTTCGCCCGGTCACCGTCCTCCTGTGCGCACTCTGGCTCGCCGTGGCGGCCTTCGCCGCCGAGCGCCCGCCCAACATCGTCCTCATTATGGCCGATGATTTTGGCTTCGAGTGCGTGACGGCCAATGGCGGCCAATCCTATCAGACGCCGCACCTCGACCGGCTCGCCGCCAGCGGGATGCGTTTTGAAAATTGCTACGTCCAGCCGTTGTGCACACCGACGCGTGCACAGTTAATGACCGGCATCTACAATGTCCGAAACTACATCGAATTTGGCATCCTCGATCCCAAGGCCACCACGTTCGGCCAGCTCCTAAAGCAGGCGGGCTACGCCACCGGCATCTGCGGTAAATGGCAGTTGCAGTTGAATCAGGACAAGGGGCTGCCGCAGCACTTCGGCTTCGATGAATCGTTTCTCTGGCAGCAGACGCGACGTCCCCCGCGCTATGCGAATCCCGGCCTGGAGCTCAACAGCGAGGCGATCGACTACGGCAAGGGTGAATACGGTCCCAAACTCATCAACGATTTCGCGCTCGATTTTATCACGCGCCACCGCGCGCACCCGTTTCTGCTCTACTATCCGATGATCCTCACGCACGACCCGTTTCAGCCCACGCCCGACAGCGCGGACTGGGATCCGAAGATCAAGAGCGAACAGGTGCAGCGCGATGTAAAACACTTCGCCGATATGACGGCCTACATGGACAAAATGGTCGGCCGCCTCGTGGCGAAACTCGACGAGCTCGGTCTCCGCGAAAACACCCTGGTGATGTTCATCGGCGATAACGGCACTGGCGTCGGCGTCACGTCTCGCTTCAAGGGCAGCGACTATCCGGGCGGCAAGGGCACCGGCACCGTGCGGGGCAACCATGTTCCCTTCATCGCCAACTGGCCGGGCAAAATTCCAGCCGGCCGCGTCAACGCGGACCTCGTCTCCAGCGTGGATTTCTTGCCGACGATGTGTGCCGCGGTCGGCGCGAAGGTGCCGGCTGCGCTCAACATCGACGGACGCAGTTTTCTGCCCCAACTGCTCGGCCAAAAGGGCCAGCCACGCGAAGCCTACTATGTCTGGTATGCGCGCAACGGCGGGCCGTCCGCGACTCATGAATACGCGCAGAGCGCCACGCACAAACTGCATCGTGACGGAAAATTCTACGACCTCACGACGGACCGCTTTGAACAGCAACCGCTCCCGCTGGCGAAACTCACCGGCCTTGCCGCTGCCGAGGCTAAAAAACTTCAGACCGTGCTCGACGACTATGCTAAAGCGCGCCCTGCCCACCTCGCCCAACACGTGCCGACGAAGGCCGGCAAGAAGGCCGGCAAAGATTAGCCTAATGATTGCGCCCTTCGGCGTGTAAGCTAACGGCCCTCTGCGTTTATGGCGAGTCATGGAGGGCCGCAGCCGCCCGCCAGCACACGGTGCCGCTGGATCGTATCAACTTCACGGGCACACTCGACGTGCTCCGCTATTTCAGTGCCGCAGCTCGCCCGTTGTGGCCGCCCGTACCAGCCCCGCCGCGTGGGGACGGCTCTGGTCCGCATCCTCGCAGCCGAGCTCGAGCCGCGCCGTCCTCAACGTCGTGAACGGCGCGCCGTGAAATGACGCCCCCAGCGTGGCTCCTGCTCGCCCAGCGCCGGCACCAACCCAAGGGAAACGCATCCCTCGATCAGCGGGACTGCGCACGAAATTTCGGCGCAGCGCAGTCGCGCGCAGAAATTTCCGCGTCGCTGGGCGAACGCGTCACCGCCCCTTGAGTGCGGTGCGAAGCACGGGCTCCATGATATCTGCCTGCCGCACGAAACCGAGATCATTGGGATGCGAACCATCCGTGGCGCCCTCGGCATCGTGGCCGAGCAGGTCGTCGCCAGAAACGTAGTACAAGCCCTGCACGCCTGCCGCCTTCAGTTGTTCAAAACACTCGCGCAGCGCCGCGTGGTTGTCGGTGTGATGCTGATTTCGTATCGGCAAGATCCATGCATTGGTATTCCGGCGATCCTCGACCAACACAATGGGGGTGTCCGCGCGTGCGGCGCGGAGTTGTTGCACGAGCGGGACGCACTTCGCACGCACCGCCGCCGCGTCCATGTTCGGTAGGCAATCGATCACGTAAACCGCCGCGTCGATCTTCACCAAGAGCTCGCCCACCGCCGCGTCCATCCGGCCGTTGCCGGAGAAACCGAGATTTACAACGGGGCGATCAAAGCGCCGCCCCAGTATCGCCGTATGCACCATGCCGGGCCGCGATGCGCTGGCACCGTGCGTGATCGACGTGCCGTAAAACACGATCGGCTTGACCGTGCGCGGCGCGAGCGCCTCGAATTTCGCTTGGGGCGGCACACCGAGAGAAAGTTTTTCGACGCCGTTGTAGAGCGGGAGATAGACCGCGTATTCGCGGAAGCCCGGCGCGAGGCCCGCGATGATTTCCTGCCGCATGGTTTTCTTGTCGGGCCGCGAGACACCGACCCAGCGCCACTTGCCCGCTTCGTCCCGCGCGTAGAGATCGAGTCCGCTCGCGCCGATCGGCGTCATGTTGGCTCCGTTGAGCTTTTCCTTGAGCACCGTGGAGTCCGCCCAGATCACCGTCGCATCCGTCTTGAAGCGCACCATCATGCCCGCGCTGTCGCGGCTGAGTCCCCACACGGCTGCCGTCACTTTCCCGTCGGCCACGGCGGGGAGCCGGTCGAACCAGCGCTTACGTTCCATCTCCGGCCACGCGCGGCCTTCGACGCCCCAGCTCGTCACATCGTGCCACGCGAGCGGGGGCTCGACCGGCTGTTTCGCGGCCGCCGCGGGTGCGGCTGCAGTCTTGGCGGCCGATTTTTTCGTGCCGGTGTCTTGGGCAAACCCAACCGAGGCCAGGAGGAGACCGGCTGAGAGGAGGGCGAGGCGGGAGAGTGGGTTTGTGAGGGACATAATGGATACGGGGTGGAGCGGAGCCGATCGGTTAAGAACAGAGTGGAGCGTTTCGGCGCGAGGCTTTCCCGATCCGCGGCGCGCTGCAATCCACGAAATTTTCGGGTCGGCATTCCTGCAAATCTCCGCCTAGCGTTCGCGCGTTCTCCGTTTTTCGTCAGACCCTGCATTTACCCTCCACTGAAACTAAACTCCCGCCGTCATCCCATGAAGCTCTTCCTCACCCGCTCCTTGCTCCTCGTTACCACGCTGGCCGCGCTCGGCGCGCTGCCACTTCGCGCCCAAATTCTCAGTAAGCCGACGGTCAGCCTCGAGCTCGCCAAGAAGATCGCGGCCCAGGCCCACGCCGAAGCCGCCAAGAGCAAACTGACCGTGGTGATCGCGATCATCGACGACGGCGGCAGTCTTGTTTACCTCGAACGCATGGACGGCACGCAGCTCGGCAGCATCGTCGTCGCGCAGGAAAAAGCCACGACCGCCCTGAAATTCAAACGCTCCAGTAAAGTTTTCGAAGACATGGTTGCCGGTGGACGCAACGCGGTGCTCTCCCTCCCCGGAGTCGTCGCGATCGAGGGCGGCCTTCCCTTGGTGGTTGACGGTGCCTTCATTGGTGCGATCGGCATTAGCGGTGCCAAATCAGCGGAAGACGGTGTCATTGCGCAGGCCGGCCTCGCCGCGCTCGCCAAGCCGTGATGATGGGTTGTGACGCAGGGCGGGGTAGGCATCCGCATCACGCGCGAAGAGCGCGATTGAAGGGAGTCCCGCCCGCTCCCGTCCGAGAGCCAGTCCGCCGCAGCGGAAAAAAGTTCACTTCAGCGCAGTGTGTTGACGGAGACTGGTCGTCGAAGACGTCGAGGGTATCAACCGTGGGGCGACCCAGCGGACCTTGGGTGGTGGGTGCGGTGATTCATGGAGACGCGCCGATCGTTCGATGAGCGGCCGTCAAAAGTAAGCTGGACTTCAGCCCGCCCACTGCGGCGCGTTGGGTGCGTCGATTGGGGGGATGAGCGCAGGGGAGTCAGGTTGCCTCGCGGGCATGACACTCAACGGATGTTCCTGTCACGCGCTGCCCGCTACCCGCTGGGACCGCCGCGCCCGCTCGGCACGGGGGATGCGGCGCAAGCGCCAGCGTTGGGCGCTGTTCACGATGAAGCCGGGGCACCGGGGGGCGCCGCAGCGGCACGGATGCAGCGGCCATTCGGCGAAGGCGAATCCGTAGTCGAAGGTGAGCTCGGCACCCGCGGGGATGTCGCGGCGCGCGGTGATCCACACGCGGCC
>CANIJN010000193.1 GCA_947467625.1 Opitutia bacterium
ACCCTCGCGATCGAGATCATGATCGCGCACTCGCTGCGAGCCGCTGCACCGCAAATCGCCGGCATCGTCGATGACGGCAAGGCGTCCGACCCGCTGCGTGCTCAAGCCTTGCGGCTGCTGGCAGGCCAGCACCGGACGCATCCGGTGTTCGCAGCCACCCTCGATCAGGCGCTCGCGGACGAATCACCGGCGGCACTACACATGGTCGCGCTGGAATTACTCCTGCCGGACCGCGCCGAAAAACTCGCCGCCCATGGGCTGGCGACGCTCGCGGGGCGCACCACGCCGGAGAAGCAGCACGCGCTGGCGCAACTCGCCGCCGCTGGCCACCCGGCGACCGATGCGATCTTGGCGCAACAGGGTGCGTTGTTGGTCGCGGGGAATTGTCCCCCGGCGCTGCAGCTTGATGTGCTGGAAGCGTTGCGCGTGCGCAGCTCCGCTGATCCGGCGCTCGCCAAAATGTTGCAAGCCTTCACCGCATCGTCGGTCGCGTCCGCTCGGAAGGAACTGCTTGAGGGTGGCAGCGTGGCGGCGGGTCAGGACATCGTGGCAAATCATCTGAACGCCAACTGTCTCGCCTGTCACTCGGTGGCTCCAGGCGGCAGCGAGGTCGGTCCGAATTTGCGGACCGTGGGCGTGCAAAACGACCGCGCTGCCTTGCTTGAGTCGCTGCTCTATCCCGCGGCGAAGATCGCGGTCGGATACGGTTTGGTGAGCGTCACGTTGAAGGACACTTCGGCCGTGACGGGCACGTTGGCGCGCGAGACGCCGACAGCGGTAACGGTGCGGCTCTTCGACGGCACGATGCGCACGGTGCCGCGCGCCGACATCGCGAGCCAGACGCCGCCCGTTACAATCATGCCGCCGATGGAGGGGATACTGCAGCCGCGGGAAATTCGCGACGTGGTGGCCTACTTGAGCAGTTTGAAAGGCGGCGGCGGCCGGGGCCGGGAAGCCGCCCCATAAGTGCTGAGTTCAGAGGTTGGTGCAGGACGCAGAGCTTGTCTTTTTCTCTGCGAGCTTGACCGCGGTGTCACGGTCGGGCGAAGCTTTCGGCCACGTTGTGCGGGCGTAGTTTAATGGTAAAACTCCAGTTTTCCAAACTGGCCTCGGGGGTTCGATTCCCCCCGCCCGCTCCATATTTAGAACATGCCCTGTCTGGATTTTAGGCGTGTTGTGAGTTACGACGGAAATCGTCTGGTGACAATGCCAGTGACAATGCGCACGCCGATCAGGCCGAGGTTTCGGCGTCACGCCGAGTCGCTTGAGCGCGGCTCATACCGACGTCCTTTGAACTCCGGATTTTTCGCTAGCGGCGAGCGCCCGTGAGTGAGTGGACGAAACACCCCTCGCTGGCGCTCGCGGCTACCTGGCAAATCAAAGTCTGAATCGTTTAGGGCGATTAATATCAGGGTATTGAATATGGATCGTTGCGTGCCCGCGCTATTGCCGTTCCCGGGGACGAGCTGCACGAGTTGGGAATCTACGTCCGGCGCGACGTTGAGTCTGTAGACTGGCAACGGTTGCCGGTCCGGTTATCCAACGACCGCCGCGCCGCGTCGCGCCGCCCAACGGCACCTAGGTTGAATCCATCCCGAGAGCCCCTCACACCGCCCACTCCGCACACAGGAGGTTGGCCTGGGCGAGCACGGTCTTGACCGCTTCGTCCTGTAGATCGGGTGGATACCCGAAACGGTTTAGAATGCGCTTCACCATCACCCGGATTTTCGCCTGCGAGCCTTCGCGCAGCGTCCAGTCGATGGTCACGCTCTTGCGGACCTGGGTGACGAGTTCGGCTGCGATGACGCGGAGCTTGTCGTCACCCATGGCCTGAACGGCGCTCTCGTTGTTCGCGAGGGCGTCGTAGAAGGCGATTTCCTCGTTGGTTAGGCCAAGGTCGACGCCGCGTTGGTCGGCCGCGCTGAGTTGTTTCGCGAGCTTGATGAGTTCCTCGATGACTTCCTGCGTGGCGATGGCGCGGTTGTGATAGGCGTTGAGCGTGCGCTGGAGGAGTTCGGAAAACTGGCGGCTCTGCACGAGGTTCCGCGTCGCGCGCACCTTGATTTCGTCGTGGAGCAGTTTCGCCAGCAACTCGGCGGCGACGTTCTTGTGTTTCAGGCCGCGCACTTCGGCGAGGAACTGCTCGGAGAGAATCGAAATGTCGGGCTTCGGTAGCCCCGCAGCGGTGAAGACGTCGATGATCTTCGCGTCCGTCGTGATCGCGCCGGAAACGAGCTGGCGCACGGCGGCGTCGAGCTGGTCCGGACTCTTGCCGTTGCGGCTGACGGTTTTGACCAGCGCGGCTTTGATCGCCTGAAAGAACGCGACGTCGTCGCGGATCGCGGTGGCGGCATCGCTCGCCGCGCAGAGGGCGAAGGCCCGCGAGAGCTCGGTGACCACCTGCACAAAGCGCTTCTTCCCGTCCGGCTGTTCGAGGACGTGTTCCTGCGCTGCCGGGAGCAGCCCGTAGGTCTTCTTCGCATCGCCCACCACCGCCTCCCACGCGAGGCCGTGGAGAATGTCACAGGCGATCTCGTGTTTCTCTTGGAGGATCGCGATGGCCTGCGCGGTATCGACCGCGGGATTCCCCAGACCGCCGCTCTCGGTGTAAACGGAGAGCGCCTGTTTCAACTGATCCGCCAGCCCCAGATAATCGACCACGAGGCCGCCGGGCTTGTCGCGAAACACACGGTTCACGCGGGCGATGGCCTGCATCAGGCCGTGGCCCTGCATGGGCTTGTCGGCATACATCGTGTGCAGGCACGGCGCGTCGAAGCCGGTGAGCCACATGTCGCGCACGATCACGATGCGAAACGGGTCTTTGCTGTCCTTGAATCGTTTCGCCAGGACGCGGCGCTGGGTTTTGGGACGTATGTGTTGCTGCCAGCTTGGTCCGTCCTCGGCGCTGCCGGTCATCACGATTTTGACGACACATTTTTGGCCCTTCTCGGCCTCGCTGTCGTCCTTCGCGGCCCCGGCCCAATCGGGGCGCAGGCGGACGACTTCATTGTAGAACTCGATGCAGATACGTCGGCTCATGCAGACGATCATGGCCTTGCCGTCCATGGCTTCCCAGCGCCGCTCGAAGTGTTGCACGAGATCGGCGACGACGAGTTTCACCCGCTTGGGATCGCCAACCAGCGCTTCAAGCGCGGCCCACTTGGTTTTCAGTTTCTCGCGGCCATACTCCTCCTCGGCCTCGGTGATTTCGGCGAACTCGGCATCAAGCTTGGGCAACGCCGCCGCGTTGAGGCTGAGCTTGGCGATGCGACTCTCGTAGTAGATCGGGACCGTGGCTTTGTCGGCGACGGCGCGTTGGATGTCGTAGATGGAGACGTAGTCGCCGAACACGGCCCGGGTATTGGCATCCGTCTTTTCGATGGGCGTGCCGGTGAATCCGATGAAGGAGGCGTTGGGCAACGCGTCGCGCATGTGCCGGGCGACGCCGTCGATCATGCCGTATTGGGAGCGATGGGCTTCGTCGGCGATGACGACGATGTTTTGGCGCGTCGAGAGCGCCGGCAGCTTGGCGTCTTTCTCGGGGAGAAATTTCTGGATCGTGGTGAACACCACGCCGCCGCTGGCGACGGCGAGCAGTTCGCGGAGCTTGTCCCGACCGTCGGCCTGCACGGGCGTCTGGCCGAGGATTTCGTGGCAGCGCTGAAACTGCCCAAAGAGCTGATCGTCGAGATCGTTGCGGTCGGTGAGGACGACGAGCGTCGGGTTCTGCATCGCCGGGTGCCGCACGATGCGTGCGGCGTAGAAGAGCATGGAAAAACTTTTCCCGGACCCCTGCGTGTGCCAGACGACGCCGGCGCGGCGGTCGCCCTGTTTGCCGCCGTGCATGCGGCCGGCCCAGTAAGCGCCTTGCTCTTCCGCGACGGCACCGGGCAGCGCGGTCATGCCGCTGGCGCGGACGGTTTCTTCGACCGCGGCATTGACGGCGTGGAACTGGTGGTAGCCGGCGATGATCTTGTGCAGCCGATCGCTCTCGTTGTCTTCCTCGAAGACGATGAAGTGCTGGAGCAGATCGAGGAAACGGCGCCGCTCAAACACGCCGCGCACGAGCACTTCGAGTTCGTGCGTTGCCTTGGGCGCATCCTTTTCGCCGTCGATGGTGCGCCAGACCTTGAACCATTCCTGATTGGCCGTGAGCGAGCCGATGCGCGCCTGCGAACCGTCGGAGACCACGAGGAGTTCGTTGTAGTGGAGCAGCGAGGGGATCTCAGCGGTGTAGGTCTGGAGCTGTTCGTAGGCGTTCCAGATCGTGGCCTCCTCGTCGGCCGCGTTCTTTAGCTCGATGACAGAAAGCGGGAGACCGTTGAGGAAGACGACTATGTCGGGCCGGCGGTTGTGCCCGGACTCGATGACCGTGAATTGATTCACCGCCAGCCAGTCGTTCGCCTCCACGTCGCCGAAATCCACCAGCCGCACCTTGTCGCCTTTGATCGAGCCGTCGGTCCGGGGATATTCCACGTCCACGCCATCGCGGAGCATTTTGTGAAACGCACGATTGGTCTGTGTGAGCGAAGGCGTCCCTACGCGCAGAACTTTTCGGAAAGCCTCTTCCTGCGCATCAGCCGGGATGCTTGGATTTAACCGAGCAATCGCCGCGCGCAGTCGCCCGACCAGCACCACGTCGCCAAAGGAATCCCGCTCCGCTGCAGGTTCACCCGGCGCGAGATGCGGCCCGTGCCCGACCGCATAGCCCAGCTCCCCGAACCATTCGAGGGCGGCGGCTTCGACGTGGCTTTCGTTGAGGCTCATGGCTGGGATTGGTTCACGCTGTGGTCAAGAGATTGAGGGAATCGTTCGCCCCACGCATCGCGAAAGTGGCAGTTGTTAAGTAATCCTTTACAACTGAATCCCGAAATCGCGGTGAAGTATCGACAGCTTTGCTCATTTCTTCGGTGGTTTGGGCTTCTTCGGCTTCGGCAGATTCTTCAATTTCGAGGCCGCCTTCTCAAAATCCAGATCGACGAGACGTGGCTGCGAATCGAGGAAGACCCGGTAGCGCTCGTATTCCAGCTCCGCTTTCATCTTTGCCTGCTCGGCGGAAATCTTCCCGGCGTGGTCCAGCAGTTCATGTTCGGAGAGTTTAAGAAACTCATCCAGCTTGGTGATCCAGTCGCGCATCGTCATCACCTTGCGTTGCAACGCCCGCAGTTCCGCAAATTCGATGTAGGCGTTCACGATCCGGTTCAACGTATCGAGTTCCTGACCATCGAGGTAGTTCTTGGCGATGGACACGTCCTCCTTGCGGATGATGCCGCCGGGCCGCGTCGTTTGCAGGCCCATGAACGGCTTCCCCGCGTCCACCCGATCATGAATCACCTCTGCCGCCGTCTGCCCGTGCGCCGCCCAGTGCATCTTGTTCTGCACCGTGGCGAAGAACTGCTGCGACATCTCCGTGTTCGGCGTGTAGTCCACGCTCGTTGCGTAGATATCCAGCACCTTCTGGTAGAACCGCCGCTCGCTCGACCGGATGTCGCGGATGCGCTCCAGTTGCTCGTCGAAATAATCCTTCTGCCCCTTGCCCGGCGGGTTTTTTAGCCGCTCGTCGTCCATGGTGAAACCCTTCACCAGATACTCGTTCAAGCGCCCGATGGCCCACTGACGGAACTGCGTGCCCCGGTGGCTGCGCACGCGGAATCCGACGGCGAGAATGGCGTCCAGCCGGTAGTGACGGAGACTGCGGGAAACCTCACGGCCACCCTCCAACCGAACTTGTAAGTAATCCTTACAAGTTGCCGCCTCGACCAGTTCGCCCTCAGTAAAAATGCCCCGCAAGTGGAGCGTGACGTTCTGCGGCGTGGTCTGGAAAAGCTCTGCGATCTGGGCCTGCGTCAGCCACAGAGTCTCGTTCTCAAACCGGCACTGGATGCGCGTCCGCCCGTCCTCCGTCTGGTAGAGGATGATTTCGGATTGGGGCAAAGGTTCGTCGCTCATGGTGTCATCTCCATTCGGGTTTGAACTGTTGCAGAATTTGCAAGGATTGCCCGCCTGTCTGCGCGCAACGCACAGGCGACGCCTCCTCTCCTCTCCCAGTGGGAGAGGCCGGGTGAGGGTTGCCGCAGGCATTGGCCGCGTTCAGCCGCCGGATGGCCTCGCGCAAGCGCCCCACCAGCACCACCTCGCCAAACGAATCCCGCTCCGCCGCCGGTTCACCGGGCGCGAGCTGCGGCCCGTGCCCGACCGCATAGCCCAGCTCCCCGAACCATTCGAGGGCGGCGTCTTCGACGATGGATTCGTTGAGGGTCATGGCGTTTTGCGGACTGCTAAGATGGCTGCTAAGATCGGGAAATCGCTGGAGAGCAGAGGACTCCAATGGCTCGGCGGACAAAAAGATCGGGCTGCTAAATTCATCGCTAAGATTCGTTCCGGCCAATTGGAGTCGTTTTGGAGTTCATTTGGAGTGAATTGGAGTTCATCACGACAAAATCCAGCGCGCCCCCCTCGCATAGCCTTTGGTCTGCACGAGGCCGAGGTGTTTCAGCGCCGCCAGTTCGTTCTTAATCTCCCATTCGGCGATCTCCTCGCCGAGGCCCTTGCGGATGTCGCGCAATGCCATCCCCTCCGCCGACGTGCTCAGCACCGCCAGCACCCGCTGCTGCCGCTCCGTTACATTCTGCGCCACCCGCTGCGGAGGCACATAACGGGTCGGGCTGAACCGCACCGTCACGCAGCCGCCCGCCTCCAAAATCTCCGGGCTGGCCAGACCGGCGCGCACCGTGAGTTCCCCCATCCGGATCGTCCCCCGACCCCACGCCTCGATGATTCCCCGGCGATAAAACACTCGCGCGATCAGCGGATTCCACGGCAGCGATTCATATGGCAGGTAAAGCGCCTCCGGCGTCAGGCCGAAATGCAGCGTGCCCGTGGACGTGATTTCCAGCCGGTCATCGAAAACGCCGAGCGAAATGGAGCCACCGCCGATGCTGTAGTCGCGGTGGCAAAACGCATTCGCCAGCGCCTCCCGCAACGCCACCGGCGGGTAGAGCGGATCATCGATGCGCTCGAAGACATTCGGCTGAATCCGGCCGGCCACGGGCAGGTTCTCCCGCAGAAAACGCTCGGCCTTCAGCAGCAGATCGAAGGCGTTGCCGTGAAACTGCCGGTTGTCGAGAAACTCGGTCTTGTCCTTTCCGCGAAAGCGCGCCACCCGCAGCAGCCCTTGCGGAAGCTCGGCCTCGACCCGCTCCGCCCGGCCAAACAACACCGCCGCCGCGCGTAGAATCTGCCCGTCCTTCATCAGCCCGAAACCGCTCAACATCTCCGCCGGATCGCGCGTGCCGGGATCATCCGCCCGGCCGCGCCGGATGGATTCCTCCAGCGTCTTCGTGATCTCCGCCACGTCCAGATCGTCCAGCGTCCAGCCTGTCGCCGGCTGGTTTTCCCACCGCTGATCCCCATGCAGCCGCTCCAGCAGGATGCGGTTGTATTCCTCCCGTGAAAGCTGGCGGCTCGTGTTGCCCACGCGTCGGTAGGCATGGCCCCGGTAGGCGTAGGGTTGCCCGCTGCCCGCCTGCGCCGTCACCACCAGAAGCTGCCGTCCCTCCGCAAAATCCACGCGCTCGATGCTGGGAAAAACCGGCGGCTCGATCTCGCCCAGTTCCTGCGCCACCTCCTCCACCGTCCGGTCTGAAACTGTCTGGCCGATCAGCCGCCCGTCCGGCTCGACGCCGAAAATCACCCGGCCGCCGCGATGATTCAGCATCGCGCAAATCGTCCGCGCCGCCTCCCGGCGCTCGCCCGTCGTCCGCTTGAGTTCCAGCGTCTCGGACTCGCCGCCGCGCACCCAGGATTCGATGTCAGCCACAGTCATCATGTCACGGCCTCCAGTTTGGATTCGATTCCCGCCACGCTCAATTCTCCGCTCATCAGCTTCGGCAGCAGCGTGTCGCGCAGGGTGGCGAGGGTGCGGGAGGGAATGGCTGGGTTCAGCCGCCGGGTGGCCTCGCGCAAGCGACCCACCAGCACCACCTCAGAAAACGAATCCCGCTCCGCCGCCGGTTCACCGGGCGCGAGGTGTGGCCCATGTCCGATTGCATAGCCCAGCTCCCCGAACCATTCGAGGGCGGCGTCTTCGACGATGGATTCGTTGAGGCTCATGGGTTCGCGGCTTTGCGTTTAAACAAGAAATCCATTGAAAATGAGGGACTTAGGCGTGCTGGCGGTCATTTCGTCGGTTTGCGTTTAAATAAGAAATCAGGCCCAGAACGGCACATAGTTCCGGTAGCGGGTGGAAGTTTGGGAGGGATCAGCCACCTTGATCTTCCCGGCGTCCACCGTGGCCGCGATGATCTGCGACACCGTGGCGACCTTGCTCTCCGGCAGTTTGAAGCGCTCCCGCAGGCTTTGATTCGTCATTTTTTCATTCATCACATACCTCAGGCAGCAGTGCTGGTAGCAGGCTCGGATGCGGTCGTTTCGATCCATCTCGTCGATGTCCTGATGTCCGAACAGAACCACCGACGTGCGCTTCTCGCCCACCCGGAAGTCTGGCGCGGGCAGTTGGAATGCCTCTGCCGCTTGGATCACCTTGTCCACGCCGCTGCCCTTCTCTTCGCAGATACCGAGACGCCGCATCAGGTCCGCCAGCCGCTCATTCCGGGACTGGTATTCATCAATGAACCGGTCCGGCGAGATGAAAGGCTTGCCCGGATTCGAGATTTCCATCCGATCGTCGTAAATCTCCACTATCACCGATGTGCCGGACTCGGTGAAATCCTGGTGAATCAGCGCATTTGCCACCAACTCGCGCACCGCGATCTCGGGAAACATCTTCACCTCCCGCCGTAACGCCTGCTCGATCACCTCATTGGATGGCACCAGCCCGTTGATGAACTCCACCAGCCCCTGGAAACCGACCGCGTAGCCCTTCGTCCCCGGCTTATCCAGCTTCGTCTTCAGCTTGTTCGTGCCCTCATACACGATCACTCGCGGAGCCTTGCGTGCCAGCCGGTCAAAGCTCTCCAGCTTTTTCGCAAAGAGCACCGCCCCCAGATTCGTGATCGTCCATGCACCGCCGCTCCGCTCGATCAGGCGCTCACTGGCGAAACGTTCCAACACCGCCTCCCGCGTGGCTGGATAGGGCAGATGCAGCAGGTCGAAATAGCTCTGCGTGTCCAGCACCTGCACCACCTTCTCCCCATCGCACTCCGTCATCGCTGGATTTAGCGCCCAGTCTGGTTCGCCTTCGGCCATGATCTTCTTGAGCTGATCCGGCGTCATGGGCACCAGTTCCTCGCCCGCTCGCATCAGATAGCGGCCTTTGTAATGCACCGGCTGGCCGACTGGACGCGACGGCACATGAAACACCAGCACCCGGCCCGCCGGATGCGCCACCTCGTCAAACGTCACCTTCAGATGCAAACGCTCATAAACGCCCGCCACCGTGCGCTCTGGCACCTCGAAGGCCTTCGTGCCCACCACGCGGCGCGGCACTTTGTCTGTGATGCCCAGCAGCATCCTTCCGCCGCCCTCGTTCGCCAGCGCCACGCAGTATTCCACCAGCTCTTCAAAGTGGAAGTTGTTCGTCGCTTCCTTGAACTCCAGGTGTTCATCCTCGGAGCGGACTGTCAGCAGGGCATCAATCTGTGGAATCATCGTCGCCATGGTCAGTCGGCAGTTTGGATGAAACTTCTCGTATCCGCCACGCTCAATTCCCCGCTTAGCAGCTTCGGCAGCAGCGTGTCGCGCAGGGTGGCGAGGGTTCGGGATTCTTGGTCGTTGTTGGCGATTCGCAGCCAGAGCGGCTCAACGGTCTTGAAATAGGCGGCGAGAATCTCTGCCGACGGCCACACCAATTCGAACGTTCGTAGCTTGGAGATGTTGAACATTGTCATCCCGGTGCTCCCTGTTTTCAGGCTCTCGATCTTCGCCTGCCCGTCAGCACCCGCAAGAACTTGGTAGATGTAGGCTCCACCAGACGGATGTTCAGCGCGGCAAATCGACATGTGCTGGTCGATGGCGTAGATGTCCGACTCCCCTTTATAGAGGTGTGTTCTTCCGAGCGTTCCTTCTCCAAGGCAGTTTACGAGAACATCCCAGCGTTTCGCGAAACGCTCGGGCGGCACTTCCAAGCGTTGCGACAACTCCTTGAGTGAAGACCAGTCGAGGTCGGAGCCACGGTTGACTCTTTGATTGATGATGAACCGGCCGGTGCCTTCGCCATACTCGGGAGTAACCCCGCGAGTGACCGTCTTGCACACGCTCTCAATCGTTCGGACCTCCCATCCCCTTGGAATGTGACCTAGCGGGGAGTCTTCCAAGTGCTCAGGGAAGAGGGCGGCGGTGGCGGGGTCGAGGGCGGCGGGGGGGCGGCCGTCGAGTTTGGCGCGGACGGGGTCAAAATCCACGAACCAGCTCTGGAACAGCGCCCGCGCCATCGCCTCCAGCGTCGCGTTCATCCGCCGGTTCAACTCGATCTTGTCGTCCAGCGCCCCAAGCACCGCCGCGATGGCTTTTTGCT
>CANIJN010000194.1 GCA_947467625.1 Opitutia bacterium
AACCCCAACGACGTTCGTCCCGGGGATCCGCGCTACAAATACGGCGAGGAAGGCACGGCCAGCGCCGCGCGCTACTATAGCTCCACCGAAAATTCCCGGGGGGCCGACGTCACCCTGAATCTCCGCCCGGCCCGCGGCGTGCAGCTCCGAATGACCCTGGCGCGCACGCAGGTCACCGGCCAACCCAATCTCGACAGTTTTCGCGGTTATTACGAGGCGGCGGTGAAACGTGGAAACGAAAGCCCGGCTCTCCTCAACGAAGCAAAAACCTTGCTCGACTCGCTCGACATCGACCAAAAACCCACCGGAGCCCGGGCGTCGCCGTGGTCGGCAAGCTGGGTGATTGATTATGCGTTTCAGCGCGATGCGTGGACTCCGCTGCGCGGTGTGCGTGTGGGGCTCAACGGTAGTTGGCGCGACGACTACCTGTTTGGTATCGCCAACGGTCAATCGCTCGGCGGCGGCGCGACGCACCTCGTGCACGGCTACGTAATGCGTGATCAAAAAATTTGGCGGCAACAAGTCCGCGCCCGGCTCGGCTTCCGCAATCTCACTGATCTCGAAAACGGAAAACTGCGTAAGACCAGTTTTACGACGCTCGCCAACGCCGCGAACGTCTACCGCTACAGTTACGTTGTACCCCTCCAGGTCGACGCGAGCCTGACCGTGCGGTTCTGAGGCCGGTGATAGCTGATCGTGGCGGAGAAAATTCCGTTTACCGTTCAGGACAGAAGTGGCTGCGGGACGTCCTTGGCACCGAACTAAAGGTGAGGTTTCAGCGAACTGTCCGGCCGCGGTGGCGCGTTCGCGCGTTGGCTGGCGGTTACTCCCGAGCCGGACATTGCGAATTGTTTCCAGCCGGGGTCGAAGGAGTGAGGGCGAACGGACTGAGGCGGGAGTTGCTTCTCCCAGCCAAAGGCGCCGGCGCTCGGTGCCGGTGGTGCCGATTTTTTTTCACGGCGGGCTAAATAAATGTCCAATTCCGCTCCTCACCCGCCAATAATAGGTAGCAAACAATGACCCCCACCGCGAGTCGCAGCACCGACGAAGAGGCTTTTCTCCGCCAGTTCATGGCGGAGGAGCGGGCTCTGCTGCGCTTTATCCTGCGCTACGTACCGGCCGTGGCTGATGCGCGCGACGTCCTGCAAGAGACGCTGGTCACGCTCTGGGCGAAGCGCGCCGAATTTGACGAGGCGAGGGAATTTCTCCCGTGGGCTTGCGGGATCGCGCGCTTCAAGGTGCGCGAGTTCTGGCGTAATCAACCGCGTTGGCAGGCGTTCGCGCACGACGACTTGATTGCCTTGATCGATGCCCGTCGCGAGGTGTTGTCGCCGGAGCTTTCGCTGCGAGCGGAAAAGCTGCGCGACTGCCTCGCCAAGCTGCCACCCGACCAACTCGCCAGCTTGAATCGCTACTACACCGAAGAAGAGCCCGTCGAAACCATCGCGCTGCGCGAAGGTCGTACGGCGGACGCGATCTACAAGCTGCTCCAACGCAGCCGGCGCGTCCTGCTAGACTGCGTCGAGCGTGGGATGAGAACCGAAGGAACCACTGCATGACAATGACGCCAAACCAGGATCTGCTGTTTGCCCGCGTCTGCGACGGCCTCGCGACCGCGGAAGAGATCACCGAACTTGATCGGCTGTTGCGCACGGACGCGAGGGCGCTTGACGCCTGGCTACACTATTCGGCGCTCCACGGCGAACTGGCCGGCGGCACTGAGTTGGCCGAGGTGGTCCGGAGAGAGGGTAGGGCCCGGACGCCGATTCAGCCGCTCCGCGAACGTCGTGCCGCGTTCAGCCTATCGCGGCCGCTGTCGTGGTTTCAGTGGGCGCCCCACGCAGCCGTCGGACTCGTGGTTGGGCTTTTCGCCGCGACCGTAGTCTGGGCCTACGTCCTTCCACCCATGGTGAAGTCGCACTCGGTGCTCGATGAGGATTTTGAGAACCCCGAGGCGCCGTTGGCGATCCGCTCGGCGCTGGAAACGGGGATCTGGCGCGGTGACGCCGCCGAAATCGTCGGCACCCAGAACGGCGTGAAACCGGAAAAAGGTCAGCGGATGATGCGTTTTCTTCGGGCCGATTTTGAGGGCAAGTCCAAGCCGGCCGGCGGCCACATCGCGGTCGTCTACCGCCTGATCGACCTCCGGCCATTTCGCGGCGAGTTATCCGATGGCGGAGCCGTGGTGGAAGTATCGGCGAGTTTCAATGCGATGGTGTTTCCCGACGCCGAGAAATATGGCTTCGCGATTTCCCTCTATGCCCTCGATTCGGAGTCCGTTCCCGAACGGGCCGGACGCCTCGGTAGCGCGCTCACCAATGACGCCCTCGCGATGGCCCGGAGCAGTCGCACCCAGATGGATCGCGATCCCTTGACGTGGCAGCGGTTGACCACGGAGCTGCGCCTTCCGGCCAACGCCGAGTTTCTCGCCGTCCGGCTGCACATCAATCAGGCGTTCGAATCGGGTCCTGATTTCATTTTTACCGGCAGCTACGTGGACGACGTCCGCATTTCGCTCACGCGCCGGGCACCGCTGCCGTGAGGCACCTCCTTGACGGAAAGTGCCGTTCCCTTTTCACGAATAAAGAACCTGCCCAGCAATCCGCTTCACCCCAACACCCATGACCTCCGTAAACTCTCCATGCGCTTTCAGGCTCTGCAGACGCTTGCTCCTCGGAATGCTCACGGGGATAGCCGCCGCCGGACTTTCCGCGCAAACGGCGCCGACCACTAACCCAACAACCGCAAAGGGAGACGTGATCGAACTTTCGCCCTTCGTCATCGCCACCGAGCGTGAGACCGGCTGGTCCGCCAACGAGACCCTTTCGGCTACTCGCACCAAGCAGGCGCTCAAGGATGTGCCGGTAAACATCGATGCCATCACCGCCGATTTCATGGAGGACCTCGGGCTCTTCACGGCCGACGAAGTCGCCAGCTTCGTGGCCAATGTTTACGCCGCCCCGCCTATGGACGACAAAAATCTCGACGGCGATTTCTCGTTTCGCGGCCTGAGCCAGAGCAACAACGTCAGTCGGAATTATTTCCGCTGGTTCATCCCGAGCGACACTTACAACGTCGAGCGCATCGATTTTGGCAAGGGCTCCAACTCAGTTATCTTCGGCGAGGTTGACCCGGGTGGCCAGGGTTCGGTCTTCACCAAGCGACCTATGATGCGTAATTTTGGGACGCTGCTGATGCAGCAAACGAGCGAGGGCGCTTACCGCTACTAAATCGACGTCAATCGCAAGGTCGGCTCCAAGCTCGCCCTCCGTTTCAACGCCGTCCGCCGTCAGCAAAAGACGTTTCAGGATGCGTCCGCCTATAAACTCGCGGGCGAGACGCTCGCCGCCGTCTGGCAGCCGTTCAAGCACACGTCGATCCGCGTCGAGGTCGAACAGGGTAAATTCGATAACGTGCGCGGATTCGCGAGCGTCGCGGTGCAGGAGCAATCGGCCCGCGGGCGCGGCTTCAACTCCGCCGGCACCTATTTCACTTCGGACGGCGCGTGGATTTTTCAGTCAACGCTGCCCGCGATCGATCGCGGCGCGGCGAACGGCGCCGCCGGCGGCACGCCCTCGCTCCTCGAGGGCGGAGTCTTCCTTGTGCAACTGCGCAATGCCACCGGCGCCGTGGTCGGCACGAAGCGGATCGACGGTTTCCCCAAACACTACAACCTGCGCGGTTCGTTCGATCTCCAGGCCCGGCCGTTTGGCGCCTATTCGCTCACCATCGAGCAAAAGGCCGGCCCGGTCAGCCTCGAGCTGGCGTACAATCACCAGAACCAGCAGTCGGAGCGCAACGACGGCTCGTTCGTCGACTCGCCCATCGCGCTTGATGTGAACGGTCGGCCTTACATGGATACGACGTTGGATCGAAAACGCTTCGGCACCGACACCGACGCCTTCCGCGGCTCCGCTGCCTATCTTTGGGATCGGCTGAAGGGGATGCCGCAGCTCTTTGTGGCCACGGCGGAATATCGTGAGAGCTCGAAGGACAACTACCGCCTCCAAGCCTACAACGTGAAGAACATCCTCGGTGGCACCGCCCCTGCGATTACTACCAACGATCGCGGTCGCCTGCGCGTTTATCTGGACGATCCCGCGTTTTATTCGCGCTCACTTTACGACCGACTGAAGATGGAAGCCCTGCCCGCGACGAGCACCGTCGAGATGCGGATGATCGCCAACCTCGGGGGCAACGATCCCGCCGCCAACACCGACTGGAGCCGGGCTGCCGCCGCTTCGCTTTCCGCCAGCGGACGCTACTTCGGCGGACGCCTTCAGTCGCTCGTCGGCCTCCGGCGCGACACGAGCCGCCTCTGGGAATATTCGACCAAGCGTTTTTTTGGCCCGTTCGCGGAAGCCATCGCCCCGCCGAAACGCAGCGACGCGCTGCCCGGCGAATACGTCGAAAACCTGTTCATGAAACAGGCCAATACGAGCTACACTGCTGGCCTCACGTGGGCGCTGAACAAGGATGTGAACGTCTACGGTGTCTACTCCGAGTCGTTCCGCTTTCAGGATGCCGTCACCTTCGAGAACCAGCGATTCGGCCCGATCACGGGCGTGACCAAAGAGGTTGGCGTTAAGGGCAGCCTCTTCGACGACCGCGCCGGCTTCACGCTCGGGGTATTCGACATCGACCGCCAAAACGTGGCGCTCTCTTATAACAATATCATCAACCTGACCGCCGCGGACCTCGAGGATCTCATGAATCCGAATGACGTCCTGCCCACCAATCCGAACTACCGCTTTAGTGCACCTGGCACCGCGAGCGCCGCGCGCAATTACAGCGCTACGGAAAATTCCACCGGTGCCGATCTGACCTTGATGCTCCGGCCGACGAAGTCCCTTCAGCTTCGGTTCACCCTCGCCCGAGCCAACGTCCTGAATGCGCCGGACCTCGCCGGATTCCGCGCCTACTACGATGCCGCCGTCAAACGCGGCAACGAGAGCCCCGCTATCCTCACCACCGCCAAGCTCCTGCTCGACACGCTCGACATCAGCACCAAGCCCGCCGGTGCCCGCGCCTCGCCGTGGTCGGCGAGTTGGGTGGTCGATTACAGCTTCCGGCGGGATTCTACGGCGGTGCTCCGCGGTGTCCGCTTGGGCGTCAACGGCAGTTGGCGTGACAACTATCTCTTCGGCGTCCCGAACAAACAGGAAATGATCGGCGGGACGAGCCACCTCGTCAGCGCCTACGCGATGCGCGATCAAAAGATCTGGGGCCAGCAAGTCCGCATTCGCGCCGGGGTGAAAAACCTGCTCGATCTCGAGAACAGCCGCGTTCGGAAAACCGGCTTCGTCACCTTGGCCAACGGCGCCAACGTCTATAACTACTCCTACGTCATGCCGCCCCAGTACGATCTCACTGTGACGGTGAAATTCTGAACGGAACTCCGCTGACCACACCGCGATTGCCGCCAGTCTCTTCGGCGACAGTCACGCGGCTCCCTCCCCATCGCTTTTCAAATTTCATGCTACCACCTACCAACCGACACCTGTCACGCGCCCTCCTTGGGTTTCTGATCACATCAAGCGCTGTCTGCGCGCAAACCACGGCGACACCGCGCCCCAACGCCTCCGAAACCGTTGAGCTCTCGCCGTTCGAGGTCAGCGCCGAATCCGTCCGCGGTTACGTCGCGTCTGAGACGATGACGGGCAGCCGCGTCAAGACGCCGATCATCGATCTGCCTTACTCGGTCAACGTGATGACGAGCGAGTTTCTCGAGGACTTCGGCATCTTCGATCTCCTCGACAATATCACGCACATCAGCGGCTTCACCGGCCTCGACATCGGCGGCAATTTCAACCTCCGCGGTTTCTCCTCCTCTAACCAACTTCGCGACGGTTTTTTCCGGCTCGGCCGCTACGGCTCGAGCAACGTTGACCGCATGGAGATCATCAAGGGTTCCAGCGCCGCGATCTACGGCCGCACTTCGCCCGGCGGCATGATCAATATGATTTCTAAGGCGCCGAAGGACGCCGCCAGCCAGAAGCTCAGCTATAATTTCGGCGACTTCGGCACGCAGCGCCTCACTTTTGAGGGGTCGGGCCCATTCCTGCCCGGCGCGCTCGGCAAGACGCGCTACGTTTTCACCGGCAGCCATTATCAGCGCGAGTTCGGGCAGGACTACGCCCGTAACCGCAATCACGAATACTACCTCGCCCTCGACCATGTTTTCGCGGATGGCTCGAAACTGTTTTTGTCCGCAGAGTATTTCCTCCAAATCCGCCATTCCGCACCGAGTGCGGTGCCACTCGTGACCGACCAAAAAGGCACGGCCAGCGTCAACGACGACGTCGCCGTCGGCTACGCCGTCAATCTCGGCAAGTTCAATGCGAGCGGTCCCAACAGCGAACTCAACCGTGGCAACACCGGCCTCACGGCCGTTTACGACAAGAAGCTGAACTCCGTCTTCAGTACGCGCCTCTCCGCCAACACCTACCAGGCCCGCCGTTGGGACTTCAACTACGTCAACCAGTGGGTCGCGTTCACGATCAACCCCGCCCTCGCCACCACACCCGTTCGCACCGCCCGCGCGGCCACGCCGAGCCGTGGCCGAATCTTCGAGGATGGCGGCGGCTTCCAAGGTGACCTGCTCGCTCACTACTGGACCAACGACCGCAAGATCGAACACCGCACGCTCGTCACGATCGACCTCAACGACTACTATCAGTGGAACCCGACGCTCTCCTACGCTGCATCCACCAATCCTGATCTGGTGGCTTGGAACACTGCGCGCTTCGTCAATCTCGACGCCAACTGGAATCCCACCGCGCCGATCGCTTATTTTCCCAAGCGCAGCCAAGACTCACCCGGCGAAGTGCTCACGCGTGACGGCCGGAAGCACACGACCACCCGCGGCGGAAATTTCCGCCAGCAGTCCGCCTTCTTCGGCGGAGACCTCCTCTCCTTCGCCGGCTTCCGCTATGATTCGGTCACGCACCAGCACCGCGACAAGCTCACCGCCGCATCCTCTTTCACACCCTTCATTCCCGGCTACGTCGTCGGGCAAGTGGTCCGCCGCGAGATCAACCAGTTCAAGCCCAACGTCGGCGTGAACTACAAACTCACCCCCGCGATCCGCGTCTTCGCCAACTTCAGCGAGAGCTATTTCCTCGATCAGGGCGACGCCGCGATCGACATCGCCAATACCGCCTACAAGTCCGAAATCGCCAACGGCTACGACTACGGCTTCAAGGGCACGCTCCTCAACGACCGCCTCTCCTACACCGTGAGCGGCTATTACATCAACCGCGAGAACGTCCGCGTGACCGATCTCGAGGAAACTCCGCGCGGCTCCGGCACCTTCATCGACGTGACGCGCAACGCCGGCAACCAGCTCGTGCGCGGTTACGAGGTCGATTTCAACTGGCAGGCGACCGACGCGTTTTCCGTCCTCGGTAGTTACGGTAATGTGCATTCGATCTACACCGATTTCGGTTCCTCGTTCCCCGCCGCCGTCGGCCGCCCCGTGCAATTTATTGCGCCCTATAACGGCAGCCTGAGCGTGAAATACACGCCCGTCCGTGGCGCCGCCAAGGGTTTCTCCGCCAACGTCGGCGTGACCTTCGTCGGCACTACGCCCACCGATGCGCCCAACGCTGGTGACACTTATGCCACCACGCCCGGCACGGGGGCGCGCGTCGTCACCCGTTCCACCGGCCAGTGGGCGCTCCGCGCACCCGCTTATCAGCTGTGGAGCGCCGGTCTGCGCTACCAACTTCCCGGCAAGTCGGCGACGTCCCACACGTTCGCCGTCAACGTGAACAACGCCCTCGATCGGCAATACTTCAAGGCCGGCAGCAGCGCCGCCACCCGCCTGCGCGGCGAAGACCGCGCGGTGTTTTTCACTTATACGCTGAACCACCGCGGCACTAAGTTCTGACTGCCCGCTCCCTCCCGTCCGACTCCTCTATGAAATCCTGTCTGCTCTCCCTCGCGCTCGGCAGCTTTGTCGCCGTTTCCGGTGCCCTCGCGGCCGATAAACCCAATATTGTCTTCATCCTCGCCGACGATCTCGGCATCGGAAACGTCGGCTGTTACGGTGCCGATGCCACTGTGAAGACGCCCCACATCGACGCCCTTGCCCGAGGGGGCACGCGCTACACGAACGCCTACACGGTCCCGCTCTGCGGCCCATCGCGCGCCGCGATCCTCTCGGGACGGTACGCGTTTCGCACTGGCGCGACCAACCAAGACGCCACCGGCGAGATGAAGCCGTCCGTCGAGACCTTCTTGCCGAAAACTCTGAAAACCGCCGGCTACGCCAGTTCAATGATTGGCAAATGGGGCCAGCTCCCGCTGGGCCCCGCGGAATTCGGTTTCGATGAACACCTGAAGTTTCAGGGCAGCGGCATCTATTGGAACAGCCAAGCCAAAGGTAAGAACTACGTGGTGAACGCCCAATCCGTCCCGCTGCGCGACAAGGAATATCTGCCCGACGTCATGCACCACCATGCCGTCGATTTCATTACCCGGAATCGCGAGAGGCCCTTCTACCTCTATTACTCGATGTCGCACATCCACGCGGAAATCCTACCCACGCCAGACAGCGCCCCTGAAAGCAAAGATCTCTACGCCGATAACATCGCTTACATGGACAAACTGGTGGGCCAACTCGTCGCCGAACTCGACCGGCTGAAGCTTCGCGAGAAAACCCTCATCGTCTTTTTCGGCGACAACGGCACTGGTGGAAACTACTCCGACCGCGCTACGGTCAACGGCCGTCGCCTTTCCGGCGCCAAGGGCGACATGCTCGAAGGCGGTGCGCTCGTGCCTATGATCGTCAACTGGTCGGGCAAGACTCCTGCGGGAAAAATCTGCACCGACATGGTGGACTCCACCGACTTTTTCCCGACGTTTGCTCAGTTCGCCGGCGCGAAGCTCCCCGCCAACACCGTCATCGACGGCCGCAGCATGGCCGCGCAGTTTCGCGGCGAAAAAGGCCAGCCGCGCGACTGGGCTTTCGTCCAACTCGCCCGCAACTGGTACGTGCGCTCGACCGGCTGGAAACTCAATCAAGCCGGCGAACTCTACGACATGAGTGGCGCACCGTGGAGCGAGAAACTCGCTCCGGCCGACACCAAGGAACCCGCCGCGCTCGCCGCCCGCCAACGCCTTTCCGCTGCCCTCGCTCAATTGAACCCGGCCGGCGGCATTCTCGACAACGGCGACGGCTCCGGCCGCCACGCCAAGAACGTCGAGGCCAAGAAAAAGAAATCCGAGTGAGTATCCGCGCCGTCCAACCGAAAACTCTACCCGTGAAAACTGTTTCGGCTCTCCTCCTGTCGCTCGCGTGGGCACTTCCGGTCGCACCGCTCGCGGCCCGCGATATTTTCGTGCCCGGGCCCGGCGAGCTGTCCGGCGCGCTCCAAGCCGCCCAGCCGGGAGATGTCCTTATCCTCAAGAACGGCATGTGGACGGACGCGAAACTGGTCGTCAGCCAGGGTGGTCAGGCTGGCCAGCCGGTTGAAATTCGCGCGGAGAGTCCCGGCGGGGTGACGCTGAGCGGCGCGTCATTTCTCGAAATCAACGCCCCCTACGTGACCATCGACGGCCTCCTGTTTCACGGCGGCGCGACCACCCGCGCTTCGGTGATCCAGTTCAAGTCTCACCATGGCGTCGTTCGGCACACGGCAATCATCGACTACAACCCGCCTGCGTTCGAAACCGAATGCTACTGGGTGTTCTTTGCGGGCGACCACAACCTTGTCGACCGCTGCTATTTCAAGGGGAAGAACAATCTTCATCCCCTCATCGGCAATGCCATCGAGGCGAGCCGCCACAACACCGTGAGCCGTTCGTATTTCAAGCGCATCCCCTATCGCGCGAACGCCAACGGCCGCGAAATCATCCGCGTCTGGGGCTCAGGAAAACTTGAGGAACGCGACGACGATGGCGCCTACTTCACGATTGAGGGAAATCTCTTCGACCACGCCGACGGCGAAGGCACCGAGACAATCTCGCTGAAGTCGAATCACAACGTCGTGCGGAACAACACCGTCATCGCCACCCGCGGCGGCATCAACATCCGTCGCGGAAATTTCAATACCGTGCAAAACAACATCGTTATCGGCCAGGGCGTCGATGGAGCGCATGGCCTGCGGATGTCGGGCCGCGGCAATCTGGTGCAGGGAAATTTCATCTCCGGCTGCGACTACGGCCTGCGGGTGGCCTGCGGCGAGTTTATCGCCGAGGCGTTGACGCCGCGTTATACGCCCGACGTGAAGCCTAACAGCAAACGCACGACTCAGGTGCGCATTCCTACCTATCCTCAAGTGCGCGACCTCGTGCTCGCCGACAATGTGTTGGTCGGTATTTCCGGTCCAGATTTGGAAATCGGCTCGTCCTACAAGGGCCACTGGCCGGAATCGCAGCAGGTACTTCTCCCCGAGGAGTGCGTCATTAAGAACAACCGCTTCGTGCGCCCGCA
>CANIJN010000195.1 GCA_947467625.1 Opitutia bacterium
GCGGTATTCGTCGTCGCTCTCGGCGGTGACCTGGAAGACGTTGAGTTTGACCACCTCCTCGGCGCTGGTGCCGGTGGAGGCGCGCGACGCGGTGGGGGCGACTTGGGCTGGGAGGGGTGGCGTGGCAGCGAGCAACGCAACGAGGGCAGACAGGAGGAGACGGGTAGGTTTCATGGGTGGGCAGGGGGACGGAAAAGGGGAGACCGGAGAGGGGAAACAGAAGACAAGCTACAGGAGACAGTTAGATGACGGAGAGGGGACTCGCCACCCATGACAAGGGTTTTTTGATTTCACCAGAACGTGACACGGACCGTTCTTCCCGGCACGAAACAACGCAGCGGGGACGAAGCTGAGTGAGCGGCGGCTGCTGGTGGAGAAGATTGATTTTTTCTAATCCTGAAACCGCGCTGGGTAGTGCTGGACGAGATGCCTCAACTGCCGGAACTGAGCTGGTTGTTGAAAATCGCGGCGGACGGTTTTCCGCGGCTGAAGACGCTGTCCACTGCTCAGCTACCGTCGCGGCTAAGCAGGGATGTCGCGACGGTCTCACGGGTCGCAAGCGGGAGGTCGAACGCGGGCGGGTGCTGCCCGCGGAGAAAACGTTGAGCGTTGAGGATGCACTGCGCGCTTTCCTTTTTTGGGGATATTTGCACGCTGCGCGGGCCATGGCGCACCCTGACGCAGCCACTTCCCACTCCGCCCCAATTTCTCCCGAAGAATTTCGTGCCGGCACCTTGCGCGGTTCGGAGGGTTTTTTTTGCGTGGGGCAAAATCAGGCGGGGCGGTGGTGGTTGCTCGATGCGGAGGGTCGGCCGTTTTTTTGCCGCGGGGTGCATGGCGTGCGGGCCGCGGCCGTGCCCGTGGACGAGGCGGTGGGCGGACGCGCGGCGAGCGCGGGTCCCTATGCGCCGGATGAACACCCCTCGACGCGCTTGAGAAAGTGGGGGTTCAATGCGCTCGGAGTCGGCGGAGACGGCGCGGCGCGGGCCGATGGCTTCGCGTTTATTGCGAGTGTAGATTTTTGTCGTACGAGCGGTGTGATCCAGGCGTCCGGGGTGAGGTTGCCCGACGTGTTTGCTCCTGAATGGCCGGCGCGGGCGGCGGCGCGGGCCTTTGAGGTGTGTGCGCCAGAGGTGATGAACCGGGCCCTGATCGGTTGGGTGGCGGATGATCTGCCGGGGTGGGCACCGCCGGCGGCGCGTGGGGGGGCGCGGCCGAGTTTGCTGCAGAGTTGTCTGAGCCTCGAGCCGAACTTTGCGGCATATCATGCGGCGTGGGAATTTGTCTTGGCGCTGCACGGCGGCCGGATCGATGCCCTCGCCCGGGCGTGGGGTGTGGCGGTGAGGAATAAGGAGGTCGTGCGGGAGTGGACCCGGGTGGAGCAGGCGATCGCGACGCGCGGCTATGGGCGGGACGATGCACAGTGGTCGCGGGAATTTGCGCGGCGGTATTTCACGGGCACGGCGGCCGCGATCCGCGCGGCAGATCCGAATCATCTCGTGCTCGGCTGTCGCTTCGGCGGGAGGGTGGATGAGAGTGTGCGGGCCGAGTGTGTCTATCCGGCAGTGGATGTCGCGCTGATCGATATGAGCGCCGTGCCGGCGCTCGCAGCCGGGGCGACGGGGCCGGTGTTGGCGGGAGATTTTGGTTGGGCGGACGCGGGCGCGGCCGATGCGCCGTCCCGCGGGCGGGGCGGGCGCAGACTCACGACGGTGGAGTGGATGTTGCGGCAGGGCCGCGCGGCGCTGGAGCGCATGGCTCGGCACCCGGCCGTGGTCGGCTATATCTGGCGGCAGTGGCTGGACGAGCCCGGCGAGCAACCGCCCTTCGCCCGCGGTTTGGTGCACGTCAACGGCACCGAGGCCCGCGAGCACACGGAATTGCTCACGGCGTTCAACGCTCGCGCCGAATCGTTGCGACGCGCGCCGGTTCGTCCTACCAAGGAGCCTTCTGTTTTCAGTGGGGAGCTGCCGGTGACTGCGCCGTAGACATTTAGTCGAGAGCTGCGCGCAAAACCAAACGGCAAACGGCGGTAGGTCGCCGTGCCGGCGAGCGATGATCGACCAGCGTGTCCTCGGTGGCTCCGGCGTTGGCAATATTCAGGTGGGGATTTTCCGGGCCAGCGCCGTGCCGTCGCGGGTGGTGGAGGGATTTTTGTTTTGCGACGGACGACCTTTCTCCGCGTTCTGCGCGTCGCTGCATTTATCAAACCACGAAAATCCATGAGCCTTACGATCTGGTGCAACGCCAAGTTTTCCGATGCCGAGACGCGGCTTCTCACCGAGGGTACGCGTGCACACACGCTGGTCTATGCCTCGAATGCGTCGGCGTCCGTGCTCGTCGCGGGGCAGGCCGATCCGGCGCTCGTGGGCGCGGACATCGCGTTCGGTCAGCCGGACCCGGCCCAGTGTCTCGCGCTGCCGAAGCTGCGCTGGGTGGAAGTCACGACGGCGGGCTACACGCGTTACGACACGCCGGAATTTCAGGAGACGTTTCGCGCGCGCGGTTCGATTTTTTCCAATGTCTCGCAGGTGTTTGCCGATCCCTGCGCGCAGCATGTACTCGCCATGATGCTCGCGCTGGGGCGCCAGTTGTTGCCGTCGCACCAAGATCAGCTCGGCGACCACAGTTGGCAGTATTCGAAACGCCGCTACGATTCGCGGCTGCTCACGGGGCAGACGGTGGTGATGCTCGGTTTCGGGGCGATCGGGCGGCGGCTGGCGGAGTTGCTTGCGCCGTTTGGGATGAATCTCATCGCCGTGCGGCGGCAGACTCGCAGTGAGCGGGGCGTGCGGATCATCCCGGAGGAAGGCATCAGCACCGCGCTCGAGCAGGCCGATCACGTGGTGAATATCCTGCCTGACAACGCGAGTACGGTGAACTACGTCAACGCCCGGCGGCTCGGGTGCATCAAGCCGGGCGCGCGTTTTTATAATGTGGGGCGCGGCACGACGGTTGATCAAGGGGCGCTGCGCGAAGCGCTGGGCTCCGGTCGGCTCGCGGGTGCTTACCTCGATGTATTCGCAGTCGAACCGTTGCCCGTGAGCGATCCCCTCTGGACGGCGCCGAACTGCTGGATCACGCCGCACACGGCGGGCGGGCGGAGCGATCAGGACGAGGCGATCGTGAAGCATTTTCTCGCCAACCTCGCGGCGTTCGAGCGAGGGGCCGCGATGGTGGACCGAGTGGTGTGAGCGCCTGCGCCGGAGAAAACCGGCGCGGTGCGCACGACGGGCCGCGGGCTGCACCGGGGTGGTGACGGTGGCTGGGCCGCGGGTCCCCGCGTGAAGGCCGAGGAAGTGCGCACGCTTGATTGGCGACGTGGAGGGAGCTCCGAAGGTTTTAACCACGGATGACACGAATGAACACGGATCAAGCTGCGGACGAGTGAAGGCGGTGCGCTGAAATTCTTCTGCATTGAAAGCACCGGGCCTCTTCTCACGGCGGCCCGAGTGAGCACTCTGTCCGCGGCGGCCGCTCTGCCGCCCCGATTCACAGCACCCGCGTGGCGGCTGATTGAGGGAGACTACACAGGTTAGGGGCTGATCCCCTTGGCCGCCCGTTGGCAGGCTGGGGCTGCGTTCAAATTTACTTGCGGTTATGACACGAGTTCGGCTTATTGCGCCCCCCAGCGAATGCGGCGTAAGCCGCGTTGGCCTCATGACACCACCACACAACTGATCAAACTATGAACATCCGTAAACGGAAGTTTAAGGCTGCGCTCTCGCTTTTGGCGATGGTTGCCGGCCCCCTCGCAGTATCCGGTTTCGCCCAAGCGGCGAACTCTGTTAAGAGTGATACCACCACGCTCGATAAATTCGTCGTCACTGGCTCGCTGATCCCGATCGCGGCTGGATCGCCCGCAATTCCGATCACCGTGATCAGCTCCGCTCAAATCGAAAAATCGGGCGTGAGCACTGATCTCTTGGAAGTTCTGAAGAAGAACCAGCCGAACTTTTACGGTGCCAACAATATCGGTGCCGAAAACGGTAACGTATCTTCCGGTTCGACCAACGGCGGTTCTTCGGTCGCTCTGCGCAACCGCGCTACCCTCGTTTTGATCAATGGCCGTCGTGCAGCGATCTCGCCGGTTTTGGCGAGCGGTGGCGCGAGTTTTGTCGATGTGAGCATTATCCCGATCGCGGCAGTGGAGCGGGTGGAAGTTCTTTCCGATGGTGCGTCTGCCACCTACGGCTCGGACGCCGTGTCTGGCGTGGTCAACATTATCCTGAAGACCGATTATGAAGGCTCCGAAGTGGGCGGCCGCTACGGCTGGAGCCCCAATCGTGGCAACTACGCCGAGCGCAGCTACTTTGGCGTGGCGGGCGCGAGCACGAAGAACACGAGCGTTACGATCACCACCGAGTGGAAGAGCAGCGATCCGATCATTCAGTTCGAGCGTGATTTCTCCACCGGCCTATTCCGCACGCCGACCTACGCCGGCACGCTGAATGTCGGTAATGATTTTTACTACCTGAACCCGAGCCTCAACGCTCCTCCGACCAATCGTGATTTGACTGCCGCGCAGGTTGTCGCTCAGAGCATCTACCAAGGACCGCTGTCGCAAACCGCGGTCTCCGCGTACCTCGATCTCGCGGGCTATCCGACTTTGAAGCTGCAGGCAGAGCGCCGTAGTTTCACGGCCGCGATCGAGCACAGGCTCACCGACAAGATCAACCTCTTCGGCGATTTCATTTACTCGCTCAATGAAACCGAGTCGGTGCTCAACGCCCAGCCGGTCTCCGGCAACGTGGTCGCTGCCAATGCGAACAATCCGTTCGACGTCACGGTCACCGCGCGCAATCGCTTCCTGAAGTTCCCGCGCATCTACGCCAATGAGTCTGCCAGTATGCGCGGCATCACCGGCCTGAAGGGCACCTTCGGCGCGTGGCGCTATGAGCTCGCCGGAAATTTCAACCGCACGAATCACCACTACCGGAATAAGAACCTGATCGATGGCGCGAAATACACCGAGCTGACCAATTCCGGCGCCTACAATCCCTTCGCCCGGCTGCAAGCCCCCGGAGTGATTGAGAGCATGCTCGGCACTCAGGTGCGCGACTACCAGTCCTCGATGAACAGCTTCGATTTCCGGGTAAACGGCGACCTCCTTGATCTCCCGGCTGGACCGTTGCAGTTGGGCTTGGGCGCTGAGACGCGTAATGAATCGCTCAAATTCGACAATGATCGCCTCGATCAAACGGGTGGTTGGCTCCAAGCCACGCCCCGCCAGCCATTCTCGGCTCGTTCGACGGTCGACGGCTTCTTCGCCGAAGTGCGCGTGCCGATCTTCGGCGGTGGCAAACGCGTCCTGGGTGCTCACTTGCTCGAACTTTCTCTCGCTGGTCGTAAAGACATTTACAGCAAGACCTCCGACCCCACCGTTCCGAAGTATTCGCTTCGCTGGCTGCCGTTCAACGACGAGCTGGCCTTCCGCGGCACTTACTCCGAGTCGTTCAGCGCTCCCACCCTTTATGACCTGTTTGGGCCGATCTCGCAGGGCTTCACCTCCGGCATCAATATCACCCGCTACAATTCTGCGGGTGCGTCGCTCGGCACCACGACCGGCTCGCGTCAATATCGCTCGCAGAGTGGTTCGAATTCGAACCTGAATCCCTCCGAGTCGCGTAACTGGACCGCCGGGGTTGTCTGGTCGCCCAAGGCGATCAAGGGCTTCTCGATCTCTGCTGATTGGTTCAATATCGACGAGCGCGACCTGATTTCCTCGATTTCCTCGACGCTCATCGTCAACGACGTCGAGCAAAAGGGTGCGGCCTCCGATTACGCGAAGCTCGTGCGCGTTGCTCCGAGCGTGAGCGGCGAAAGCCACTTCACCGACGGCGCTGCGATTACCGCTCCGGGTCAGATGAGCGCGGTTCCTTCCGATACGGTCTGGATCTCTAACGCTATCGTGAACGTCGCCGGCGTCTGGCAGGACGGCGCCGACATCCAGCTCAATTACAAATACGACACGAAGGACTTCGGTCGCCTCAGCCTCCTCTCGACGGGCACGTTTATCCGTCAATACGTCATCCAGAGCCTGCCCACCGATGCGCCCTCGAACTACGTGGACGGGTTCTCCGGCACGAGCGTTTATGCGCGTTATCGTCTGCAGAATCGTCTCGATTGGTCGCTCAATAAGTGGAACGCCAGCTTGGCTCACACTTACGTACCCAGCATCGATGACCTCGCGAACCCCAGCGCCTACCGCGTAGCACGTTACAATTCGTGGGACGTCCAGTTTGGCCGCTCCTTCTCCGATTCGCGCAATCGCTGGTTGAAGGGCCTCAGCGTCTCGCTTGGCGTGAACAACTTCACTAACGCCACTCCTCCGTATATTCCGTCTGAGTCTAATCAGTCGCACGACGTCAATGCGTACGACGCCGTCGGCCGTTTCGTCTACTTCCAGGCGAAATACAAAGTCTAACGGACTCCGCGTACTACGCTTTATCCAACGAACCGGTCCCAAAAGGGGACCGGTTTTTTTGTGCCCGCGTGGCGCACCGATGCGGATTTTCGGTGAGCGACCGGGGCCGAGCCATCATGAGCGACTCGGCTGGATCCACCTGAATGGGCTGGGTGAGGGACCGTACGTCGTAGCGGTCACCAGGACGAGAGCTGCCCGCTGATCATGGTGACCAATCTGACCGAGGGCGATGTCGTGGTGACGGGAGTTGTCGCCGGCGCGCCGTTGCACGGCGGCGGCGGAGCGAGGTCGTCGCGAGTGCTCTTGAGCTCTGCAGAAGCGGAGTCTCGCCGCAGTCTCCCGGCGGCGCGGGTGCTCCCGAGCGCGGGGTTCGTCGGATGGCGCGTTCCGGGCCGCCTCAATCGCACCAGTGCTGCCAGATGGAGCGGTAGTGTTTTTCCATATCTCGGGTGAAGCCCACATTGTCCATCAGGGGTGAGTTTCTGATTTCGTCGCGCAAGCCCTCGCGGATCTTCGCGAGGTGAGCCGGGGCGGCCGCCAGCTGCTGGGCTATTGCCGTGTAATGCTCTGCAGAATCGGCCACCCATTCGGGACGACCCAGCGTGGCCAGAATACTCCGACCGCCCCTGCTGGCCGTCCGCTCACCGGCCCAGGTGATCACCGGCACACCCATCCAGAGGGCATCGAACGTCGTGGTGCCGCCCGCAAACGGCGAGGGGTCGAGCGCGATGTCGATCCGGCCGTAAGTCGCCATGTAGGAGGGGCCGTCCTGGTAGCCGATGAGGGTGACGCGCTCGCGAGGGAGTCCGTGGCTGGCCAAAAACTCGAGCAGGCCTTCCCGGGCGCGCGACTCCTTGATGTGCAGGAGCAGCCGCGCGCCGGGGACCGATGCGACCAACTTGGCCCAGAGAACCCGGGTCCCTTCGTTGACTTTCACGAAGTTGTTGAGGCTGCCGAAGGTGATAACTCCGGCGGCGAGGCAGGGTGGCGGTTGGACCTCGGCGAAGCTGGTGCGGACCGGAGGCTGGAAAGTCCACCAGCACCGAGAAAGCCGCAGAGGTTTCTCCGGAAACGGCGATTCCGGTCCGTCCGGAGGGTCGAGGTAAATATCCGTGAGCCGGTAGTCCATCGTCGCTTGGCCCGTGGTGCCGACGTAGGCGAGGTAGGAAACCTGCAGCGGAGCCGGCTTCCGTGCAAACAAGCCGGGCCGGCAGTCGCGGGAGTGCATGGTCAAGTCGACCAAGATGTCGATACCGTCGGAGCGGATCTGTTGGGCCAGAGCCGCGTCGGTCAAGTGGTGGCACTCGCGCCAGAGATCGACATGGCGGGCGCATTCTTCGGTGAAACCGTCCTTCAGATAGCGGGACGAGTAGGCGACGATCTCGAAGTGGGCGCGATCGTGGTGCTGCAGGATGGGCAGCATGAAACGGGCGACCGGATGCATCCAGAAATCGGGGGAGACGTAGCCGATCCGCAGACGCTTGTTGGGGTCGCGGGGGTTCGTGAAAGGGATGGTCTCGGCCAGTTCGCCGAATTTCTCCCGGCAAACTCTGCGGTGCTCGGCAGCGATCTCGGCGTCGGAAAGGAGCGGGCTGTAGTTAAGCGCAAAGAGGTAGTTGGGTACGAAGTCGCGTTCATCCTGCCCCAAGGCGAGGCCCTTCCGATAGCTGGCGATCGCCAGATCGATTTTACCCTGATCGAAAAAGGCGTTCCCGAGATTGGAGTGGGCGGCGGCGAAGTCGGGCTTGAGGCGGATCGCCTCCAGCATCGACTGCTCGGCGAGATCGGGAAACTTCGCCTCGCGCTGCAGATTGCCCAGGTTGGCATAGGCCTCGTGGTAGTCGGGCCGCGACTGGATGGCCCGCTGGAACGCCTGCAGGCCTTCGTCGTGGCGGCGCAGCGTGAGTAAAATGTTGCCGAGATTGTTCAGGGCCTCGGGGAAATTCGGGCGGAGTTCGACGGCCCGGCGCAGGTAGCTGGCGGCCTCGTCAAAACGCCCCACGGCATTCAGAAAGTTCCCCATGCAGAACAGGGATTGCGGATCTTGGGGGTTGATCTGCAGGGCGCGGTTCAGCCACGCGAGGGCTTGTTCATGGTTGCCCGCATCGAGTTCCATCTGGCCGAGGTTGTTGCAGGGCTCCGCAAACGCGGGGTCTTGGGCCAGCGCGGCGTGGAAAGCCTGCGTCGCCGCGGACTCCAACTTCAAGGCCTTCAGCGCGAGGCCCAGATTATTGTAGGCCTCCGGGAATTGGGGCTGGAGCGAAATCGCCCGCTCCAGCGCCTGCCGCGACTCCGCCCAAAGCTTCCGGCGACCCAGCGCGTCCGCTTGGTGAAACCACCCGCCGGCCGATCGCGGATCCAGCGCCAGCACGCGCTCAGCGGCCTCCCTGGCCTCATCAATTTTATTCAATTGCAGATTGGCGGCGGCGAGGCCGTTCCACGCTTCGGTAAACAGCGGCCTGAGTGTGGCCGCCCGGTGGAAAGCGTCGCGCGCTCGCTGCCACTGACCCATGATCCGATACAGGTGCCCTAGGTTGTAACAGGCAATGGAATCGTTGGGGTCGAGTTGGATCGCCGTCTGGTAGGCCGCCTCCGCTTCCTGGGGCTTGCCCAGGTCTTTGAGGGTGTTGCCCAGATTGACGTGGAAGAAGGCCTGGCGCGGATCGAGGGCAATCGACGACTGCATACGCTGCAGTGCCAATTCCAGATTTCCCGACTGCTGCTCGAGCATGCCCAGGTAGTGCAGGGCCACGGCATGCTGGGGCTGTGCAGCCAAGATCGACTCGTAGCCGCGCCGCGCCTCTGCCAATCGCCCCTGCTGATGCAGGCTCATGATCGCGGTAATGTCCATTGCAGCAGCCATAGTTAAGCGATGCCGAACAGTCGGAGATTATCCGGATCGGGCGTCCCCTTGAAGGCGATGAGGTTGATTTCGAGATCGGCGACCCTACTGAAGTTGGGAGCGAAGCCCGCCCGCTCGACGGCGCGGGCGAGCGACTGATCGCTGAAGCCGGTCTTATGAGCAAAGAAGTCGACCCCGCTGGCCTCGATCTGCCGGCCCAAACCATAAATCACATCGATGGGCGCGATGGGGCCGGCCGGGGAGACGTAAAGCGTTTCCTCCAAGTCGATTTTACCCTGCACCACTCGGCGCATCAGCTCGGTGAGATCAGGCACGCGAATCTGGGCGAAGCCGCCTGGCTTCAGCACGTGGAAGAAGCCGCCCAGCACCTTGGGCACGTCATGGCGAAAATAATGCTCTAGGTTGTGGGAACAATAGATGGCATCGAACTGGGCGGCGGCGAGCTCGCCGAGCTGCCGGCCATCGAGCACGATGTCGGGTGCGCCTTGGGGATCGATATCAAGCAGCACATGTTCAAAACCGATGTATTCGGGCGGCAGCGGGATCGACTTCGAGCCGCCGCCGACGTTCAGGAGACGCTTCATGAAAAATGAACCATGTCGTCAGTCCACCGTCCGCAGCGAGACGGAGGTTTTGTGCCCGCGCTCGTCGAGGCCGGTGATGATGAAGGCGTGGGTGCTGCCCTCCTCGCGCTCGATGGCGATCACGATTTTGAAGCGCACATCGGTCGTCGACAGCGGCCCGCCGGTGACCAAGGCATTAAAGAGGAGGTATTTGGTCAGGATCATCGGGTGGTGCTTTCGCAGGTTTGAGGATTACGGCAGTTCGTAGATTTCGACGAGGGCGGTGCCGGTGCTCGCACCATCGGCGGAGGAGACTTGGCCAGTGTAGGCGCCGGGCATGAGGGTGAGGATCAGCGCGGCGTCCTTGCTGCCGGTCGCGAGGGCGAAGGCGCCCGTGTCGCGGGCGGCCTGCGCCGTCGCGGTGGCATCGGCGGGGACTGCGCTCCAGTTGTCGTTTTCCCCGACGAGTTCACTGCCGCGGTAAACGCGCAGGCGCGGATCGGCGAGCGTGCCCGTAAGCCCGAAGGGCGCGAGGCCGGGGCCGATGCCGCGGACC
>CANIJN010000196.1 GCA_947467625.1 Opitutia bacterium
CAATGGGTCGAGATCGATTTCAAACAAGCCCGCCCGCTACATCGCCTCACCCTCGACCAAACCGGCCGCACCGGTGAATTCCCCGAGCGCTACGACGTGTTCGTCACCGACGATCTCGCAAAACCAGGCAACGTCCTCGTCTCCGGTGCCGGTAAACCCAATCGCACGATCATCGACCTGCCCGAAGGCACCCGCGGCCGCTACGTGACCATTAAAAACACCGCCGAGCGCGTCGACTCGATGTGGTCGATCAGCGAACTGTTCGTCGACTAACCTGCGCTCGCTAGCCCGGTGCTACTTTCGGAGGTGGGTCAGCGCGCAGCGAGTGGCGTCGGGGGCTGAGCCATCACCTGAGCCCACTCACGCTGGGCTCGCCGCAGGCCACCCGGGACTTCCGTCGATTCACGTTCCTCCCCCCCAACGCGCTCCCTCCTCATGATCGGTCCGTATTCAGTTTTCAACCTCACCCACGGAAACGCGACCACCCACCGCGCCGTCCGTATCGCTGCGATGTTCGTCCTCGCACTGACGTCTGGCGGCGCAGCCGTCGCGCCCACCTCCGCCGTGCCCAGTCTAACCGAGGGCACGACGGACTACGGACCTCCCCGCGGGACGCTCGTGATCGCGGGCGGAGGCGATCTGCGTGACACTGGCATCGTGGAGCGTTTCATCGCTCGCGCCGGCGGACCCGACGCCAAAATCGTCATCGTCCCGACCGCCGGTGGTAATCGGCGCAGCGATGGGCAGCTCATCGCCTACTCGGACGACTCCGTGCTCGCGACGTGGCGACGGCAATATGGCCTCACCCGTATCACCCTGTTGCATACCCACGATCCCCAGATCGCCGACACCGCGGACTTCACCCAACCACTGCGCGAGGCCAGCGGCGTGTGGTTTAACGGCGGCCGGCAATGGCACCTCGTGGATTCCTATGCGAACACGCTCACCGCCCGGGAATTTCACGCCGTGCTGGCGCGGGGCGGCGTGATCGGCGGCTCTTCGGCCGGAGCGACGATTCAGGGCGACTACCTTGTGCGCGGAGCAGTGGCCGGCCCGAGCATTATGATGGCCCCTGAGCCCGAGCATCAACACGGCTTCGCTTTCCTCCGCCGCTCCGCCATTGATCAACACGTCGATACCCGCAACCGCTGGGATGACCTCATCCCCGTCATCAAACAATTCCCCGCCCTGATCGGCCTCGGTCTTTCCGAAGGCACCGCCATCATCGTCACCCGGGACCGGTTTGAAGTCATCGGCAAGGGGCAGGTCGCCATCCACGACAACACCCGCGCTCCCGTGTCCTCAGAAAAGCCCTACATCCTCCTCGCGGCTGGCGACCAGTTCGACCTGAAAACTCGCACGACCGAAAAGGCTGCATCCCAGACCCCGCCGGCGGTCACCCCGGCGCCGCGCAGGGAGCAATAGCCCGGCCGGCCTTGGCCAAACGTTGCCCTGCCACCATGCACAGGCTTTCGCGAGAGGCGCGACAGTCGCAGCGCGCATCCGTCACCGCCCAGACCTCGCGGGAGCGCCGCCGAGATGAGGGGTTCGTCGTGCGCTGGCGGGTGCGGAAATTCAGCACTCCCCCACCCCCGGTGCGCCTGGGCCGAAGAGAATCGCCTGCGGCCCGCGCGTCGCGCCCACGCCTCACTGCAAATACTTCGCCAGCCAAGCGTGGACTTCGCCAAACCAAAACCGGCTGTTCTCCCCGCGGAGAATCCAGTGATTTTCCTCCGGAAACGTGATCAGCTTGCTCGGCACTTGCAGGCGTTGAAGATACGTCCAGTTCTCCAATGAGTTGTTCAGCGGCACGCGGAAATCTTGTTCGCCCACCGTCACCAGCATCGGCGTCACCCAGCCCGTGCCCTTCGCATGGTTGCCCACGTAGCTCGTCGGGCTCTGCTCGCGCCAGATCGGATTCTGCTCCCAGACCGGCCCGCCATTCCCCTCTTCACGATGATAAATGCTGTCGCTCGTTGACCACTGCGTTGCGTGCGTCACGAGGCCGGCGTGTGCGATCAGGCATTTGTAGCGCGTCGTGGTCGCTTCCATCCAGTTCGCCAGATGGCCGCCGTAGCTCGCCCCGGCAGCCGCCTGCCGCGAACCGTCAATAAACGCATACCGCCTAATCGCCTCGTCGGCCCCTTGATTGATCTCGTCACCTGGCGTCTTGAGCGGATCCCGTTGAATCGCTTGCCCAAATGCTTCCGTGTAGCCCGACGAGCCCGAGTAATTTGTCAGGACGAGCACGTAGCCCGGTGCGGCGAGCAGGTGGTAGTTCCAACGTAGCCCCCAGGTGTCTTTGAACTGCGGGGCCGGGCCGCCGTGCATCACAACGAGCAACGGATATTTTTCCTTCGCGCTAAAACCCGCCGGCTTGACGAGCAGATTGGCAATCGGCCGCCCTTTCGCACTCGTAAACTGAAACCGCTCCACCGCCGGCAAATCAAGTTGCGCCACCTTGGCATCGTTGAAGTGCGTGAGAACCTGATACGAACCTGCGGCCACATCAAGGCGCGCCACCTCGGGCGGTCGCGCCGCGCTATCGACATTCGCCACCAGCACCTCACCACCCCGGGCCAGCCCACTCACGCAGCCATCCTTCGGCACCTCCCACGCCTTGACCGCGCCTCCCGTCATCGGCACGGAAAATAATTTTGTCTGGTCGCCCGCTTCAGCCGTGAAAAACACCGTCCGGCTGTCGGCACTCGCGACAAATTTTACCACCGACAAATCCAACGTCTCGGTCAGCGCGACCCGCCGTTTCCCGTCAAACGGCCACGGATACGCCACCACGCGCTGGTGATGGTACGTCTTCCCGTCGCCGCCTTTTCTGTGGCCCGCGAGGAGTCCTTGGCCGTCCGGCTGAAATACCGGATCGTCGAAACTGTCTGGGCCGTCCGTCAACTGCGTGGGCTCGCCGCCGTTCAGGGCCACCGAGAACAAGTGCGTGGGTGTCGGCGCATAGGCCGCCCGGTCGCGCGTCGTGCGCGCAACAAACACCACGCCTTTCCCGTCGGGCATCCACGTGGCCGGCAACGTCTCGCCCGTCTCGCCTTCGGTGCCGCCGAAACCTCGCAGCGCGACCAGCTTCGTGCCCGCCAACACATCGCGCGCCTTCGCTCCGGCCTTCGCCTCTTGCACAAAGAGATGCGCCTGCTTCTCGTCGAGCCAACGGTCCCAATACTTGATCGGAAATCCCTCATAGACGCGCGCGTTGTATTTCCGATTCTTCACCGCCTTCGCCGCTTGCTTGTTCGCTTCGTCGTCGTCGGCGCCGGGAAACACTTCGCTCACAAAAAGAATCTGCTGCCCATCCGGACTCCACTGCGGCACCCGCGCCCCCGTCGAGAGGGACGTCACGCGCTCCGCTTCCCCGCCGCGCAGTACATCGAGCACGTAGATCTGCGCCACCTCGTCGCCGTCACGTTTCGAAGAAAACGCGACCCGCGTCGCGTCCGGGCTCCACACCGCTCCACTCTCGGACGCCTTCGTCTGCGTGAGCTGCCGCGCCGGCGCGCTGCCGTCGAGTGGCACGAGCCACAAATCCGCCGATGTATCCTTCGCCTCGTAAGCCGGCTGCGTCACCGAGAATGCCGCCCACTTCCCGTCGGGACTCGGCACCGGCGCGCCCACGCGCGACATCAGCCACAGGTCTTCATGCGTGATCGCCCTCTTGCCGGACTCTGCGGCCGACAAAACCACCGTGGCCAAACCCAAAACGACGAACGAACCGATTCGAAATTTCATCCCCCATCCTTTTTCACCCCCGCCGCTCAGGCAAGATCCCGCTCACGAAAACGTATCCCAAGAAAACGCCCCAAAAAACCTTTCTTTTACCGCGCCCTCCCCGCCCATTCGCGGCGCTCCCGCAGTACCTCCGTGGCGACTGCACACTCACCGCTCTGGCCGTTGCCGCCACCGCACGCCTCGTATCCATTGACCAGCCATGCATGACGATCCGTCTTCTTCCCCCACCGCCCACCGCTCCCGAAAAGCCGATTGCACCCCAACCCTTCCCTCCCCTGAATCTTCCGCACCGCATCCCACGTCCCCCACCACAGCTCCCCTCCCTCGCTCCCTCGCTCTCGCTCAAACCATTTTCCCCATGACTCGCTCCCAACCCTCCCGCCGCGACTTCCTCCGCGCTTCCGCCATTGCCACGCTCGGCTTCCACATTCTCCCCGCGTCCGCGCGGGGCGCCAATGAACGCATCCAAATCGGTGCCATCGGCGTCAGCGGTAAGGGCCAAGTTGATACCATGGCCGTCTCCGCCGGCGGTGCAGAGATCGTGGCGCTGTGCGACGTAGCCAACCCCCGCAATCCCGAGCTCAGCCGCAAGAAAAAAGCCAAGGCCGGCGACACTATGCTCGACCGTTTTCCGGCCGCGAAATTCTTCACCGACTACCGTGAGATGATCGCGACCATGGACGGCATCGACGCCGTCACCGTCTCGACGCCCGACCACCACCACTTCCACGCGTCGATGCTCGCGATGCGGAAAGGGAAACACGTTTACTGCCAGAAGCCGATTTCCCATTCGATCTGGGAGGCGCGCCGCCTCGCCGAGGTCGCCGTGCAAACCAAGGTGCAAACGCAGATGGGCAACCAGGCCCACGCCGGCGAACCCATTCGTCGCGCCGTCGAGCTCATCCGCGCCGGCGTCCTCGGCCGCGTCACCGAAGTCCACGCTTGGACCAATCGCCCGATCTGGCCGCAGGGCATGAAGGAGTGGCCCAAGGCCGAACCAGCGCCGAAGGGCCTCGACTGGAACCAATGGATCGGACCCGCGCCGTTCCACGACTACAGCCCGGCGATCGCTCCCTTCAACTGGCGCGGCTATTGGGACTTCGGTGCCGGCGCCCTCGGTGACATGGGTTGCCACATTATGGACATGCCCTACTGGGCCCTCGGTCTCACCGCGCCCACCTCCGTCGATAGTTGGCACGAGGGCGGCACCGCCATCGCCGCGCCGAATCGTTCGACGATCACCTATCAATTTCCCACGAGCATCCTCGGCGGCCCCGTAAAATTCATGTGGTATGACGGCGTCATCGCCAAGGAGGGCGTCTATCTCAACGCCCCGCCCGAGGCGTTGTGGAAAAACGATTTCCCGACGGCCGATCACGTGTTCCGCCGCTTCGACCTCATGCTCGTCGGCGAAAAAGGCCGGATGTTTTTCGGACGCTCCCGACAGGACTGGGTGTTCAAACCCGACGCGCTCGGGACGAATTTTCCCGCGCCGCCGAAAACCATCGCGCGCGTCCCCGGCGGCACCCAAGACGGCAAGGGCGAAGACGGCGGCGGCCCCTACGTCGAGTGGCTCAGCGCGATCAAGACCGGCACGCCCGCGCTCTCCAACTTCGCGTCGTCCGGTCCATTCAGTGAAACGGTTCTCCTCGGTAACCTCGCCCTGCGCCTCGGTAAACGCGTCGAGTGGGACGCGAAAAACCTGGTCGCGAAAAACGCCCCCGAAGCCGCTCCCCTCATCCGCCGCGCCTACCGCAAGGGCTGGGAGCTCGCGTAAGCGCGAAGTAATCGTCCGCGTTTTTCATCGCGAGCGCAGTAAGGCAGCGACGAGGTGATCCCTCACTCGGTTCTCCTCGTGCAGCCATATACCCCGACCCCGCCCTCTCCCAGTCTCTCCTTCTCCCCGCCCCACCCATGCCCACCCTCTTTCCCCGTAGCTTCGTCCTGCTCGCCGCTGTTCTCATCACTGTCGCCGCGACCGCCCACGCCGCCGCTGAGCGCCTCAACGTGCTCATCATCACCACCGACGATATGAGTTGCGATTCCGTCGGCGTCTACGGAGCGAAGCCCCGCGACCTCACACCCAACATGGATCGTCTCGCCGGCCAAAGCCTGCGCTTTGCTCACGCGTTCGTGCAGGTCGGCAACTGCATGCCTTCGCGCAACGTGATGTTCTCGGGCCGCTATCCGCACAACAACCGCGTCGAGGGTTTTTACGAAGTCCGCGACCCCGGCTACCCCGTGATGTCCGATCTCATGAAAGCCGCCGGCTACTTCACCGGCATCCGCGGCAAGGTAAGTCACTCGACGCCCTACACGCCCTACCCCGGCTGGGACCTCATTCTCGACACACTCCCCGACGGCACCGCCGCGCATCCGAAAAATCCCGAGTCGTATTACCTTTCAACCCAGCACGGCATCGCGCGCGCGAAACAGGCCGGCAAACCGTTTTGTTTCAACCTCAACATCTCCGATCCCCACAAACCGTTCTACAACGAGGACGGTCAATCCGAGGTCAACAAACCGAGCCGCGTTTATACGCCCGCCGAAATCACCGTGCCCGGCTTCCTCCCCGACGATCCCAAAGTGCGTGCGGAGCTCGCCCTCTACTACTCGACCGTCCGCCGCGGCGACGACTCCCTCGGCGCAATTTTTCGTGCGCTCCAGGAATCCGGCGAGGACGCCCGCACCCTCATCATTTTCCTCTCCGACCACGGCATGCCACTGCCGTTCGCGAAGACCCAGCTCTACTTCCACAGCACCCGCACGCCATTGATGGTGCGTTGGCCCGGCGTCACGAAACCCGCCACCGTCGACGACCGCCATCTCGTCTCCGCTGTCGATCTGTTGCCCACGCTGCTCGAAATCGTCGCCGTGCCCGCACCCGCCGGCATGGACGGCCGCAGTTTCGCCCCCGTCCTCCGCGGTGAAACCCAGACCGGCCGCGACTTCATCGTCGCCGAATACAACGAAAACTCCGGTGGCAATCGCCACCCCATGCGTACCATCATCACGAAGGACTACGCCTACCTCTTCAACCCGTGGTCCAACGGCACCCGCGCCATGGCCACCGCCACCAAGGGCACCGCCACCTACCGACGCATGGTCGCACTCGCGAAAACCGATCCCGCCGTCGCCGCACGCCTCGACCTCTTCGAGCACCGCGTGCCTGAAGAACTCTTCAACTACGCCATCGACCCCGACGCCCTGAAAAATCTCGTCGCCGATCCCGCCCACCGAGGCCCACGCGACGCCCTCATCGCCACACTCGACGCATGGATGGTGCAAACGCGCGACCCGATGCTTTCCGTCTTCCGTGCCCGCCACGACCCCGCTGCCCGCGAAGCTTACATGGAAGCCGTCGTCGCTGAAGCCGCCGAACGCAACGGCACGAAGAAAAATAAGAACGGGAAAAAAGCCGGCAAGAAACAGGCCCGCATCCAAGACCTCTGAGTCGTCGCGCTCCTCCGCCCCACCGTCCGCCGCCGAAAGCCCCCCACCTCTTCTCCTTCCAAAAAATCTTCCGGCCTCACCCCTCTTCCTCTCCCATTCCTGATCCGTCTCCACCGCCTGCCCCTTCCCCTCGCATGATCCTCACTTCCTTTCGCCGCCCCGTCGCCATCATCTCACTCCTCCTCGCCGCCGCGACCGCCCTCCCGCTCGCGTCCTCCGCCGCCGACAGCGTCCCCGCCGACCTCGTCCTCACCCGCTTCTCCGGCTCCGACCTCACGCCCTGCGTCGCCACCTTGTGCGTTTCCGCCCAAGGCGAGGTCTACGCCGGCGTCGATCTCAACGGTTCCCTCGGCAAGGGTCCCGGCAAGGGCCGCATCGTGAAACTCATCGACCGCGACCGCGACGGCAGCGCCGACTCGCACACCGTCTTCGCCTCCATCGACAACGCCCGCGGCCTCCTCGCCGTCGGCACCCGCGTCTACGTCCTGCACACCGCCCACGGACCCGACGGCAAAGCCACCGGTATGAACCTCGCCGTGCTCGAAGACGCCGACCGCGACGGCATCGCCGACGGCCCTGCAAAAATCCTCGTCTCCGGCATCTGCGTCGCCAAGGCCATCAACGACCGGGGCACCGACCACTCCACCAACGGCATTCGCATGGGGATTGATGGCTGGATCTACATCGCCGTCGGCGATTTCGGATTTCACAACGCCACCGGCACCGACGGCACCCAGGTCACACTTCAAGGCGGCGGCGTCGCGCGGGTCCGCCCGGACGGCACTGAACTCGAACTCTTCGTCACCGGCACGCGCAACGACTACGATGTCGCCATCGACCCGTTCATGAATCTCTTCTCGCGCGGCAACACCAACGATGGTGGCGGTTGGAACATCCGTTTCCTCCACCTCATCCAGTCCGCGGATTACGGATACCCGCGCCTCTTCAAGAATTTTTCCACGGAAATCTTGCCCGCCCTCGAAGATCTCGGCGGCGGCTCCGGCGTCGGCGCGTTCTTCCTTTCCGAGCCTACCTGGCCGGCAAAATACAACAATCAACCTCTCATGGCCGACTGGGGCCGCAAGGCGATCTACCTCCACCGCCTCACTCCTGACGGCCCGACCTTCACGCAAAAGGCCGAGGAGTTCGCCCAGATTTCCCAGATCACCGACCTCGACGTCGATCCCTCCGGCCAGATGTTTGTCAGCGCTTGGGACGGCGCCGGCTTCAAGGGCGACCCCGGCAAAGGCTACGTCTCGCGCCTCACGCCGAAAGGCTGGACCCACCGCGCCCTCCCCGATCTCGCCACCGCGAAACTCACCGATCTCGTCACCCTCCTCGCTTCCGCCAGCGCCACCACGCGCTTCTACGCGCAACAGGAGATTCTCGCGCGCACCGCTGAAGCCACCGCCGCCAAGACCGCCGTCTTAGCGCTCGCGAAGTCGTCCACCGCCACGCTCGCCGTGCGCGTCGCCGCCCTGATGACCTACGCCCAACTCGAGTCATCCGCCGCCGCCGTCCTCGCCCTCGCCGTCGAAGAACCGCTCCGCGAATTCGCCCTGCGCGCCGCCACCGACCGCCTGCCGCGTCTCAAGAACGCCCGTCTCCCCCTCGAACCCTTCACCAACACCCTCCGCACCGGCACGCCGCGCCAGCGTGCCGCCGCCGCCATCGCCCTCGGCCGCCTCGGCACTCCCGCCGCCGCCACCGCGCTCCTCGCCGAGCCGTTCACCAAGCCCGAAGACGGCGGCGACGGCGACTTCACGCAAAAAGACACGCTCAAGGGCACGCGGGAAAGCCGCGTCACGCTCTCCACCAAACCTGGCAACGATCTGCGCCTCCATCTCGTCTCAACCGACAATCCTGACAAGCCCGCGCGCCTCGCCATCTTCGATGCTTCCTTCACTCTCGCGGATCGTACCCGCGTCGCTCTCAGCTCGTTGAAACCCGCTTCCGGCCGCGCCACCGTCGAGGCCGCTCCCGCCACTGCACCCAACGCCGCGCCCGCGCCGAACGCCGACGCCACCGGGTCGAAATCCGGCAATAAAAACAAACGCCCACCCTCCGGCCCCGCCGTGATCATCGAGGGCTCACCCTTCGTCACCTACACCGTGCCACCCGGCGCCGTGCAGTTTGACGCCCGCGTCCGCACCCCGGCCGGCAGCGGGGCCGAGGTCTCTGTGGAATTCTTCGCCTCCACCGGCCGGCCACTCGAAAATGCCACAGCGTCATTCGCTCCGCGCCACGCGACGCCGAACTCCGCCATCGTCCTCCCGCACCTCGCCGCGCACGCCCTCACGCGCCTCCGCGCCGTCGACGCCGCACTCGCCGCCGTCGGCACGAAAAACGAGGACCTCGCCCTCTGGACCTTGTCCTACCTCCACGAACCCGCCGTCGTCGATGGCCTCCTCGCCAAACTCACGCCCGACATGGCCCCCGCCCTCCGCGCGAAACTCCTCACCACGCTCGCGCGCCTCTACCAACAGGAGAAACCCTTCGACGGCACGACCTGGTGGAGCACCCGCCCCGACACCCGCGGGCCTTACTACACCCCCATCACGTGGTCTGCCTCGCCCCGGATCGCTGCCGCCCTCGAAGCCGAGACCGCGCGCGCGACCCCGGCTCAGCTCGATTTTCTCGCCCGCCTCAACGACTCCCACCGCCTCGGTCTCGCCAAACTCGGCACCCGCGACGTCGCTCCCGTCACCACCGCTAAAGCCCCGGCCATCGATCTCGCCAAGATCGCCGCGCAGAAAGGTGCCGTCGCCACCACCGCCCTCGAGGACATCATCCTCGCCATCGACAAACTCAAACCCAACCACGCCCGCGGCGAAGAGCTCTTCACGCAACAGGGCTGCGTCGCCTGCCACGCGTTAAAAACCGGCGGCGCCGTCCTCGGCCCATTCATGGGCCAGATCGGCTCCATCATGAATCCCGCGCAGATCGCGACCGCCATTCTCCGCCCGAGCGATACCATCTCCCAAGGTTTTCAAACCGTCATGCTCACCATGAAAGACGGCTCGGTGCGCACCGGCTTCGCGACCGAAACCACCTCGGAAAAAATTGTCCTCCGCGACATGGCCGGCGCCGTCTCCACCGTGCTCACCGCCGATGTGAAGGAAGACAAACACCTCCCCACCTCGATGATGCCCGAGGGTCTCGCCAACGCGCTCTCCCTCGACGATTTCGCC
>CANIJN010000197.1 GCA_947467625.1 Opitutia bacterium
AATCCGCCCGGGCTCCCCTGAGTCCAACGCCCAAAAGGCAAAGCAGAAAAAATAGCCCCGCTCCCCATCCTGTTCTCCATGTCTCTACGCTCCCTCTTCGCCTTCGCCGGGCTGCTGTTCGCTCCCGTCGCACTCCTCACCGCCGCCGCGCCATCGCGTCCGCCGAACATCGTCGTTTTCCTGGCCGACGATGCCGGTTGGGGCGACTACGGCATCAATGGCAACCAACTCGCGCGCACGCCGAATATCGATTCCATCGGCCGCGACGGCGCGCAGTTTGACCGCTTCTACGTGTGCGCCGTGTGCGCGCCGACCCGCGCCGAGTTTCTCACGGGCCGCTACCATCCTCGCGGCGGCGTGCGCGGCGTTTCCACCGGACTCGAACGTCTGAACACCGACGAAAAAACCCTCGCCGACTCTCTGAAGGCGCGCGGCTACGCCACCGGGGCCTTCGGCAAATGGCACAATGGCAGTCAATGGCCCTATCACCCAATGGCCCGCGGTTTTGACGAATATTACGGGCACACGTCCGGTCACTGGGGCGAATACTTCGACCCACCGCTGGAGCACAATGGCAAGATGGTTCGCGAGAGCGGCTACATCGTCGATCTTTGCACGGACAAGTCCCTCGACTTCATCGAGCGCAACCGCGCGAAACCATTTCTGTGTTACATCCCGTTTTCCACCCCGCACTCACCGTGGGCCGCACCGGAGAAAAACTGGAAAAACTTCAAGGATACGAAGCTCGTACAGTTCGCGACCGATCCCGCGCTGGAAGACGCCGATCATACGCGTTGCGCCCATGCGATGCTCGAAAACCAGGACGGCAACGTCGGCCGCGTGCTCCGTAAACTCGATACACTCGGCCTCCGCGAAAACACCATCGTGATTTATTTTTCCGACAACGGTCCCAACAGTTTTCGTTGGACCGGCGGGATGAAGGGGCGCAAGGGCTCCGTCGATGAAGGCGGCGTGCGTTCGCCGCTCCTCGTGCGTTGGCCAGGGAAGATCAAACCCGGTGCGATGATTCGCGACATCGCCGGTGCGATCGATCTCCTCCCCACACTCACCGCGCTCGCCGGCGTGCCGCGTGTCGGCACCAAGCCCCTCGACGGTGTCGATCTGTCGCCCTTGCTGCTCGGCACCGCGCCGTCGCTGCCCCAGCGCGTTATTTTTAACCACCAAAACGGCCAGGTCAGCGCACGTTCGCAGACCCACCGGCTCGACAGTCGCGGGGTGCTCTACGACATGGTCGCTGATCCCGGTCAGACGAAGGACGTCACCACCGAGCAGGCCGCCGTCGCGGAAAAACTGTCCGCCGCCGTCCTGGCTTGGCGCAAAGATGTGCTCGGCGTCACTCCGCCTGCGGTGAGTGAGGCGACGCGCAACAAGGGGAAAAATAAAGGCAAGGCCGACAACTATGTGATCCCCGACGACCGCGCGTTTTCCGTGGGTTACGCAGAATTTCCCTGGAGCCCGTTGCCGGCCCGCGATGGCGTGCCGCACGGCGGAGTGAAGCGGAGCGGCAGTGCCCCGAACTCTTCTTACTTCGTAAACTGGAAGACCACCGAGGACCGCATCACCTGGGACATCGACGTCCATACCGCCGGTATCTACGACGTGACGATCGACTATACGTGCCGCGTGCCCGATGCGGGCGCGACCATCGAACTCAGTTTCAAGACGGCCCAACTCACCGGCCAAGTCACCCCCGGCTGGGATCCGCCCCTTTACACGAATCAGGACACACTCCCGCGTCCAGCCGGTGAGTCGCAGATGAAGGATTTTCGACCCCTGGTGCTCGGCACCGTGCAGCTCGAAAAAGGCCGCGGCCCGCTCACGCTGCGCGCGCTCCAGATCCCCGGTGCCTCCGTGATGGACGTGCGCCGCGTCAACCTCACCCTGCGGAAATAATCTCCGCGCTTCCGCCCTTCGCCCTCCCATGAAGTTTTTTCCCGCTCTCGCCCTCGCCGTTCTCTGCACCGGCACCGCGGTGTTCGCTGCCGAGCCCTCACGCCCCAATATCGTGTTCATCATCTCCGATGACCACGGGTGGACCGACTACGGTTTTATGGGGCACCCACAAATCGAGACGCCCCACCTCGACAAGCTCGCCGCGCGCAGTGCCGTTTTCCCGCGTGGCTATGTGCCCACCGCCCTCTGTCGTCCCGCGCTCGCGACGTTCGCCACCGGCCTCTACGCGCACCAACACAAAATCAGCGGCAACGATCCTGCGCCGCTGAGTGACTCTCCGCCCCGCGCCCCCAAGGCCCCCAAAGCGACGAAGGCTGAAAAAGCAGCTAAACAGCCCGGCGAATCTGCCGCTTACAAAGCCCTGCGCGAAAAGCTCATTTCCCAAATCGACCAGCAACCCACCATCGCAAAACTCCTCGGCGAGCAGGGTTACCTCAGCCATCAATCTGGAAAATGGTGGGAAGGCAGCTACGAGCGCGGCGGTTTCACTCATGGTATGACTCGCGGCTTTCCGAAGCCCGACGGCCGCCATGGCGACGACGGACTCAAAATTGGCCGCGAAGGGCTCACGCCGATTTTTGACTTCATCGATCACGCCACCGCCGAGAAGAAGCCGTTCTTTGTCTGGTATGCGCCGTTCATGCCCCACACACCGCACACGCCACCCGAACACCTTTTCAAAAAATACAAGGCCAAGGGCATCGCCTCAGACCACATCGCCCGCTATTACGCGATGGTCGAGTGGTTCGACGAGACGTGCGGCCAACTGCTCGCCCGCCTCGAGGCCAAGGGTCTCGCGCAAAACACGCTCGTCGTCTACATCGGCGACAACGGCTGGATCCAGCAGGCTAACGCCGCCGGTTACGCCCCGCGTTCGAAACAAACCGCCAACGAAGGCGGTATCCGCCAGCCCACGTTCTTCAGCTGGCCCGGCGTCATTGCGCCCGGCAATCGCGGCGAACAACTCGGCTCCAGTATCGACATTGTCCCGACCGCGCTCGCCGCCGCTGGAGTCACTGCGCCGAAGAATCTCCCCGGCTACAACCTCCTGCCGATCCTGAAAAGCGGCCAGCCGACGCCGCGCACCATCGCGTATGGTGAGACGTTTGCCCATGACATCGCCAACATCGATCGTCCCGCCGAGAGTCTCGTGTACCGCTGGGTCATCGAAGGAAAATGGAAACTGCTGCTCACCTACGACGGCGCCGTCAGCGCGCGCTACGCCTCGTCGAACCCCCGCGACGAAAAACGCCCGCAGCTCTTCGAGCTCATCGCGGATCCGTACGAGAATAAAAACCTCGCTGCGCAGAATCCCGCCGTCGTCGCCGCACTCGCCGCCAAGCTCGACGCGTGGTGGCGCCCCGATGGTCGCACCGCGCAAACGACTTGGACGCCCTGATCCGCGATCGTGCCCCGTACTCCGATGCGACGCCGGCTCCTCGCTCTTCCTGCCCTTGCGGCGCTCGGTCTTGCCTTGAGCGCTGCTGCCGCAGCCCCTCAGCCGCCCAATATCGTCTTCTTCTTCGCCGACGATCAGCGCTACGATACGCTCGGCGTCGCCGGTCACCCGATTGTGCAGACGCCGACCATCGACCGGCTCGCTCAAGACGGCGTGCGGTTTAGTAATGCCTTTGTCACGACAGCCGTGTGCTGGGTCAGCCGCTCCGTCGTCCTCACCGGCCAATGGGCGCGCTCGCACGTGCAACGCGACGCTATCCCCCGAGTGACTCCGGCCGCCCTCGGCACCATCTTCCCCGTGCAGCTCCGCGCCGCCGGCTATCGCACCGGTCATTTTGGAAAATGGCACATGCAGTCCCCGCCCGGCTTTAACCCCGCCGCCCAGTTCGATCGCTACGAAGCGATCGGCCGCAATCCCTACCTGAAACCGCAGGTCGACGGGACGACGCGGCACGAGACCGATCTCGTCGCCGATCGCGCCATCGAGTTTCTCCAAACGCAGCCCAAGGGTCAGCCGTTCAGCCTCAATCTCTGGTTCAACGCTCCGCATGCCGAGGACAACGACCGTCGCCCCGGCGTTGGACACTACCCGTGGCCGGCGTCCGTCGAGGGCCTTTACGAAGACCGCACCCTCGCTCCTCCGCGCCTCGGTGATCCGGCGATTTACGAGCGCCATCCCGATTTTCTTAAAAAATCGATCAATCGTGAACGCTTCTTCTGGAGCTACGACACGCCGGAAAAATATCAAACGAATGTCCGCGCCTACCTTCGCATGATTAGTGGTATCGACCGCGCCGTCGGTCGCGTGGTCGCCGCACTCGAACGCGCCGGCCTCGCCGACAACACCATTATCGTCTATAGCGCCGATAACGGGTACTACCTCGGCGACCGTGGCTTTCAGGGCAAGTGGTCGCACTTCGAGGAAGCGCTGCGCGTCCCGCTCGTCATCTACGACCCGCGCCTGCCGAAAGCCCAGCGTGGTCGGGTCCTCGACCAGATGGCGCTCAATGTCGATTTGCCCGCGACGTTCCTCGACTGGGCCGGCGTGAAGCCACCGACCTCCTACGAGGGCCGCAGTCTCGCCCCGCTCATCGAGAGCGGCGCGTCTGCAGAGTGGCGTCGGCATTTTTTCTGCGAGCACCTCGATCTCGCCCCGACGCTCACCTGGGAGGGTGTGCGCGGGGAACGCTACGTTTACGCCCGTTATTTCGACCAGTCTCCCACCTACGAATTTCTCCACGATCTCCAGCGTGATCCTGACGAACTCGTGAACCTCGCCCCCGATCCCGCCCACGCCGCGACGCTCCGCGAGATGCGCGCGCTGTGCGACGCCGAGATGAACGCCCGTGGTGGCGCGCTCCTCCCGCTCGACCAACGCGGCGCCAAAAAATCTCCCGCCGCAAAAAAGGGTGGCGCAAAAAAACCCACTCCCACCGCTAAGTGATTTTCTCCTCTCGCGGTTGTTCCTGCTCTCAATCCCTCGCTCTTCGTCCCATGCGCTCCGTCCTCGTTGTTCTCCTCGCCGCCCTCGCACCGCTTCTCGCCGCTGAGAAACCTAATGTCATTGTCATCATGGCCGATGACCTCGGGTACGGCGACATCTCCGCCAACGGCGCCACCGCGCTCAAGACGCCGAACATCGACCGCCTCGCCGCTGAAGGACTGCGGTTCACGAGCGGTTACTGCTCTGCTTCCACCTGCACGCCTACGCGCTACTCGTTTCTCACCGGTAGCTATGCCTTCCGGCGCAAGGGCACCGGCGTGGCCCCGCCCAACGGTCACCTCGTCATCCCGCCAGACACGTTTACGATCGCTGACATCGCCAAAGCCGCCGGCTACAAAACCGCGGTCATTGGCAAATGGCACCTCGGTCTCGGTGCCGAAGGCAAAGGCCCGGATTGGAACGGCGTCATCGCGCCCGGTCCGCGGGAGCTTGGCTTCGATTACAATTTCCTCCTGCCCACCACGAACGACCGCGTCCCGCAGGTCTACGTGGAGAACGACCGCGTACTGAATCTCGACCCGAAAGATCCGCTCTGGGTCGGGGACCGGCAACCTGCCGGTGACCATCCCACCGGCGTCAGCCATCGCGCTACCCTCAAGCTGGATTGGTCCCACGGTCACAACGGCACGATCCACAACGGCATTTCCCGGATCGGCTTTTACACTGGCGGAAAGACCGCACGCTTCCGCGACGAGGACCTCGGTGACAAATGGATCGAGAAAGCGAATACGTGGATCGAAGCCCATCGCGCCCAGCCGTTCTTTCTCTTTTTCGCCTCGCACGACCTCCATGTTCCCCGGATGCCGCACGAGCGTTTCCAGGGCACGACGAAGCTGGGCTTCCGCGGCGATTCCATCGCCGAGTTCGACTGGTCTGTGGGCGAACTGATGAAGACTCTCGACCGCCTCGGTCTCGCTGAGAAAACGCTCATCGTCCTCTGCTCCGACAACGGCCCTGTCATGGACGACGGCTACAAGGACGGCGCGCTCGAGCAACGCGGCGATCACCGCGCCGGCGGCCCGTATCGCGGTGGGAAATACAGCGTCTATGAAGGCGGCACGCGCACGCCCTTCATCACGCGTTGGAAAGGCCGCATCCAGCCCGGTGTCTCCGCAGAGGTGGTCTCCACGATCGACCTCGCCGCCAGTCTCGCCGCCCTCACGGGCACTGCCCTCCCGGCCGACGCCTGCGGTGATAGCATCGACGTCTCCGGCGCCCTCCTCGGTCAACCTGGCGCGAAGGGCCGTGAGCACTACGTCCAGCAGGACAACGGCGGCACGGGCAACTTTGGCTTCCGCGTCGGCAATTGGAAACTGGTGCGTTACGAAACCAAGTTTGCGAACAACGAAATCGTCGAACAGCCGCTGCAGCGCACGCCGGCCCCGCAGTTCCAGCTCTTCGACCTCGCGAAAGATCCCGGCGAGCAAACCGACGTGTTTGCAAAAAACCCTGAGGTCGGCGAAAAACTAAAAGCGCGCCTCGCGGCGATCGTCGCCGCCACGCGCAGTCGCTAGGTTCGGCGGTCGCGTAGCTGCGCTTCTTGCCCCGCATCTGCATTCCTTTTGTAAGCCCCATGAAAACACTCCGCTTGCCCCTGATTGCTGGCTGCCTGCTCGCGTTGGCCACCAGCGCGTTCCCCCAAGGGGCTAAGCCGAACATTATCCTGATCCTTGCCGATGATCTCGGCTGGGCCGATCTCGGTTGCTACGGCAATAAGTTCAACGAGACGCCGAACATCGACCACCTCGCTCGCGAGGGCCTGCGGTTTACTCAATTCTATGCGGGCCCCGTCTGCTCACCCACCCGCACCAATCTTCAGAGCGGCCAGGACCAGGCCCGCTTCGGCATCACGCAACACATCCCCGGTCATCGCCGCCCCTACGCACGTTTGGTCGATCCCGTTTTGCCACGGCAACTCCCGCTCGAAGTCGAGACGTTCGCCGAACGACTCGGAGCGGTCGGCTACAAAACCGGCTACTTTGGCAAATGGCACCTCGGTGGTGCCGGCTTCGGTCCCAGGCAACAGGGCTGGCAAACTGCCCTCGAGTTTCAGGGCAACACCCAGCCGCCCGGGGTCACGGGTAGCAAGGAGACGCGCCGCAACGCCGAATTTATCACCGAAAAGGCCGTCGCGTTTATCACCGCAAATCAGAACGAGCCGTTCCTCCTGCAGGTTTCGCACTTCGCGGTCCACATTCCGCTTTCGACGACCCCGGAGTTATTAAAAAAATATTCCGCCAAGACACCGGCGGCCGGCTATCCGAGCAATCCCACCTATGCAGGCCTGCTCGAAGAGCTCGACGAAAGCGTCGGTCGTATCGTCGCAACCGTTGACCGCGCGGGTCTCTCTTCAAAGACATTGATTCTCTTCCTGTCCGACAACGGCGGCATCGAGCACGAGCAGAGTGGGCGGATTGTTACCTCGAACCACCCGCTCCGTGGCGAAAAAGGCACGCTCTACGAAGGCGGCGTTCGCATTCCCGCGATCGCCCGGTGGCCCGGCACCATCCCGGCCGGCCGCGAATCAGGGACTCCTGCTATCACGCACGACATCTATCCGACCTTGGTCGAATTCGGCCGCGCCACCTTGCCGACGACTCAGCCACAGGACGGCGTGAGTCTCGCTGCCCACCTGCGCAATCCCGCCGCGACCCTCGCGCGCGATACACTCTACTGGCACCTGCCGCACTACCACCACAGCACTCCCGCCAGTTCGCTCCGTCGCGGCGATTGGAAGCTCATCGAATTTTTTGAAGGCAACGTGCTCGAACTCTACAATCTCGCCGCTGATCCCGCTGAGAGAAACAATCTCGCCATGCGCGAGCCCGCCCGCGCCCGCGAGCTTCATGACAGCCTCATTTCCTGGCGCACTCGCGTCGGCGCGCGCCTGCCGGTACCCAATCCCCACTACGACCCCGCCCGCGCGACCGAGCTCGAAGGCGCCGGTAATCGCAAAGGTAAAGCCAAGAACGACGAGCTATGATACGGATCGCTCGTCCCCGCTCCATCCGCCGGTTTTCCAATTTATGAAGCCCCAACGCCTGCTCGTCCCTGCATTTGTTTTCCTCCTGCTCGGCGCCACCTCGGCGTTTACTGCCGCTGCCGCCCAGCCCGATAAAAAGCCCAACGTCCTCTTTATCGCCATCGACGACCAGAATGACTGGATCGGGCACCTCGGCGGCCACCCCATGGCGAAGACGCCCCACCTAGACCGCCTCGCCGCCCGCGGCACCACGTTTCTCAACGCCCACTGCCAGGCTCCGCTCTGCAATCCGTCGCGCACCAGTCTACTCCTCGGGCTGCGGCCCACGACCACTGGCATTTACGGCCTCGCGCCTTGGTTTCGCACGCTGCCCGAGTGGAAAGACCGCGTCGCCCTCCCGCAGCACTTCGCGGACAATGGTTACCGCACGGCGGCCACCGGAAAAATTTACCACGGCGGCACTGGCGGCGGCGGTGGTGGTGGCGCCGGCAAAGCCAAAGGGAAAAATAAGGCCGTAACCGACGCCTCAGCCAACGCGCGTCCGGAGTTTCAGATTAACGGCGGCATCGGCGGCGTCGGCACCAAGCCGCCGCAAAAACTCATTCCCCCCAGCCCGATGGGAAATAATCCCCTCATGGACTGGGGCGTCTGGCCGCTCGACAACGACGATACCGGCAAGGGCGACTACCAAGTTGCCAGTTGGACCGTCGAACAAATTAAGTCCGCTCCGAAGGATCAGCCCTTCTTTCTCGCCGCCGGTTTTTTTCTGCCGCACGTGCCGTGCTACGCGACCCAGAAGTGGTTCGATCTCTATCCCGACGACGACAGTGTGTTGCCGAAAATCCTCGAAAATGATCGAGCGGATACGCCCCGCTTCTCCTGGTATCTCCATTGGAACTTGCCCGAGCCACGTCTCAAGTGGGTCAAGGAAAACAACCAGTGGCGCAACCTTGTCCGCAGTTACCTCGCTTGTACCAGCTTCGTCGATGCGCAAATCGGCCGTCTGCTCGTGGCGCTCGATGAAGCCGGTCTCGCCGACAACACCATCGTCGTCGTCTGGGGTGATCACGGCTGGCACCTCGGAGAAAAAGAAATTACCGGCAAAAACACGCTCTGGGATCGCGGCACCAAAGTTCCCCTGATCTTCGCAGGTCCGGGTGTGAAGGGTGGCCAGCGGGTGCTGCAGCCCGCCGAGCTCCTCGATATCTACCCGACCTTGATCGACCTCGCTCACCTTCCGGCCCGCACGGACCTCGAGGGCCTTAGCCTGGCACCGCAGCTTAAGAATGCGGCCACGCCCCGTCTGCGCCCGGCGATCACGAGTCACAACCAAGGCAACCACGGCATCCGCAGCGAACGTTGGCGCTACATCCGCTATGCTGACGACACCGAGGAGCTCTACGATATGCGGAACGATCCCAACGAGTGGACCAACCTCGCCGCAAAACCCGAGCATGCCGCCGTGATTGCGGAGCACAAAAAGTGGCTCCCCAAAATTGATCGGCCGCCCGCACCCAACAGTGCCAGCCGCGTGCTCACCTACGACCGTAAAACCGACGAGGCCATTTGGGAAAACAAGACGGTTCGCCGCACCGATCCGATCCCGCAATAATCCCGCCGCACTTAGAACGCGGCGACGCGGCGGCGAATGCAGGGTCCGTGGCTTTCGATCCCGAGAGTGCTGTCGCGCAGCCCCGTTTTGGTTTTGGACACTGCTACCAACGTCTCGTGAGATGCGGTCGATATTCGAAACACCCCGCGCTCACGCTCGCAGCCAGGAGCAGTCACCCACGCAAATGACGTGGGTGATAATATCAATTGCCCAAAAGCTTGAGACGGTGAGTTGCCGGGTAGCCGCGAGCGCCAGCGAGTGGTGATCCGTCCACGCGCCGTCGCTCGCTGCTACCGAAACGTCCAGAGTTCGCAGGACGTGGGTATAAAGTATGCGGAAGGTGGCGGAAGATCGCGAAAATGCCGGCAGGCTGCTCGGGACGTTGTGCAGCCGAAGCGTCGGGGTGATCGCGGTGAGACGGCACGCGGGGGAGTAAACGAAGAGATTACGTCTCCCGAAGTGTATCCCAAACCCGGATCCACGTAGCGGTCCCGCCAAAGCCGCCGGGCTTGACCGCCAACAAGCGACCGCCTTCCCGAGTCACGGCATGCGCGAGGCACACCCCGGGCTCGAGTTCGGCCATCAGATCGAGCGCCGGGATTGCCAGCGCCCGGCAAATCTCAAAGGCACTTTCGCCGCTCGTTACGAAGAGCCGCCGCACCTTTGCCTCAGCGACGATTTGCGCAGTCGCTTCGGCGATCGCGCGCAGAGCCACGCTGCTATCGGTGCGCGTGGCGCCGACCATGAGTGACACGGAACCGGAACGACCCAGCGAGTCCACCGCCGCGCGCACGGTGCCTGCGCTATCTTCGATCCGCAGTTCGCAAATGGGCACGCGGCGTTGCCG
>CANIJN010000198.1 GCA_947467625.1 Opitutia bacterium
GCCGGTGAGATTGTGCACCGCACCGCAGCCGGTGAATGGTGGCGGCTCTACGATTTTATCGAGGGTGCGCATACCGTCGAACGAGTGACGACGGAGGCGCAGGCGCGCGAGGCGGCGCGGGCGTTCGGGGAGTATCAGGCGCTGTTGGTCGATCTGCCGGGTGGGCGGTTGAACGACACGATTCCGAATTTTCACCACACCCGCAGCCGCTTCGAGACGCTCCGCCGCGCCGTGAACGAAGACACCCAAGGCCGGGCGGCGGGCGTGCGCGCCGAGATTGATTTTGCGACTGCGCGCGAGGCGGATACTGACGTGCTCCTCGATCTCCTCGACCGCGGCGAGCTGACCGAGCGCGTCACGCACAACGACACTAAGATTAATAACGTCATGCTCGATGACGTGACGGGGCGGTGCGCCGCCGTCATTGATCTCGATACCGTGATGCCCGGGCTCTCGCTCTACGATTTTGGCGACATGGTGCGCACCGCCGCGAGTTCGACGGCGGAGGACAACCCGGACCCGACACAGATGCACGTCGTGCTGCCGTATTTCCGCGCGTTGGTGGACGGCTATCTTGAATCCGCCGGCGCGGTGTTGAACGCCACCGAGCGCGCGCACCTCGGCTTCGCCGGCAAGCTCCTCGCGTTTGAGACCGGTCTGAGGTTTTTGACGGACCACCTGCAGGGAGACATCTATTTTCGGATCCATCGTCCCGGACACAACCTCGACCGCGCCCGCACGCAATTCGCGCTCGTGAAAAGTATCGAGGACAACGCCGACGCGATGCGGCGCATCGTGGCGTCAGCGGAGAAGACCACGACAGTTTTTTAATTTCCCCCATGAAACTCTCCCGCTCCGACTGCGATATTTTTATCCCCAATCCGGAAATGTCCGCCGGGCTCACGCCCGACGCCGCGCTGGCGCGTACGACGCACCTGTGCGTAATCGCGCACCAAGACGATATCGAGATCAACGCTTACCCGGCGGTCGCCGAGTGTTACGGGCGGTCCGATAAGTTTTTCACGGGTGTCGTGATGACCAACGGCGCCGGCTCGGCCCGGACCGGGAAATACGGTCACGTCACCGACGCGCAGATGCAGGAGATCCGCAAGGAGGAGCAGCGCACCGCCGCCACGCTCGGGAAATATAACCTCCAGCTTCAGCTCTCGCACCCGAGCAGCGACGTGAAGAAAACTGGTAATCCTGGCGTCGCCGCCGACCTCGCCGCGATCTTTGGCGGCTGCGGGCCGGCGCTTGAGGTGGTTTATCTGCACCAACCGGCCGACAAGCACGACACGCACGTCGCGTGTTTCCTGCGGTGTATCGAGGCCATCCGCATGCTGCCGCGTGACCGCCGGCCGGCCCGCGTGCTCGGGGTTGAAGGTTGGCGCAATCTCGATTGGCTCGCCGACACGGACAAGGTCGCGATGGACGCGAGCCCGCTGCCGGAGTTGGCGGAAAAACTCGTGGCCGTCTTCGAGTCGCAGATTGCCGGCGGCAAACGCTACGACCTCGCCGCGATGGGCCGCCGGGTTGCGAACGCGACATTCTTTGCGTCGCACGCGACCGATACAACCCATGCAATTTCCTTCGCCATGGACCTCACGCCACTCGTGCAGGACGACACGTTGAGCGTGGCGGATTTCACGCTGCGGCACATCGAGACCTTGCGGGCGGATGTGGCGGGGCGGTTGGGAAAAATGACGTAGCCGCGGTCGCGTCAGCCAAGTCGTCGGTGCGTGCAACCGACAGCCATCGTCGCCAGTGGCCGAGTGGCTCAAGGAATTGAGTGAGAGAATAGCAACCTGACCTCATTTTCTCGCGACACCCGCAACCAGCCGCTCGTTACGCCCGATGACGGTGCAGTCACGGAGCTTGACTACTTCAGCACCGGGAGATGCCAGTGCGGCGCGCGGTGGTGCATCTCGCCATCCTCGGTGACGAGCACGAGGCCGTGCAGCATAGCGGTCGCAACGATCAAACGGTCTGCAGGATCGCGGTGCTGCGCCGAGCCGCCCTTTTTAGGCCAGTCCAACGCGTAGGATCGCACCGCGATGGCAGGCGAAATCGGCAGTACACGGAGTGGCGCCGAACCGTGCGTGATGATTGCGGCGCAGACCGACTCGGGATTGCCCGAATCGGCGAGATGGCGAGCCAGCTCCAACAGGCTGATGTCGCAGACTGCGAGCTGCTCGGGCTCATCCTTGATGAGTCGAAGGACGGCGGGCGAAAGCGGTTCTTGCGCGCGTTTGGCATCGTCGATGGCGCGATGCCAAATGTGAGTGTCGAGGAGATATTTCACCGCGCGAGCGAGCCCCACTCTGCCGCCGGGATGGAGGGCTTTCCAACCGGCATGGCCGAGCCTTTGGCCGCGAGATGGGTGCAGCACCCGAGCAATGGACTCTGCGTCACGTAGGCCTCAAGCGACTCGGTGACGACGTCGGTCACGCTTTTGCCATGGAGCCGGGCCTTGCGCGCGGCGCGCGCCACGAGCTGGGCTGGGAGACGAAATGATTTTGGGTGACGACGCGATGGAGAGGCTGTTTTCACGTGCGCTACGCTGTAGTGCAGAAACTGGAACTCAAGCCATTCCCTGCCGCCCTACGCCGCTGGTACTTCCCAGCCGGCGCGATAGGATTTGGTGAGGAGGGCGTGGGCGGCGGGATTGTTTGTGATGCGGAGATTTGCGGCGTCCCATTGAAATGCGGGCGCTGCCTTCACGATGTTCGATCCGCGTTTTGGGACCGCGGGCTGGGCGACGCGCGTGGCGACGTTGCCGAGCTGCACCGTCTCGGCGAGCGGGCCGGCGTAGTGGAAGCCCGCGCTCGTGCGTCCGCCGGCGAGGATGGCGTCGATCCAGAGATGGTGGTGGTTGAGGCCCTTGATGTCCTTCGGATAGGTGAAGTCCTTGAAATTCTCCACGGGGTAGAGCCGCGGGCCGCCGACGTGCGGGAGCACCAGGTTTCCCTTTTCTCCGATGAAGAGGGAGCCGCTCGCCGGCAGTTCGAGATCGCCGGAGAGCTGCGCCTGCTTGCGGGTGGGCTTCATGCCGGCGTCGGTCCACGTGAGCTGGAGCGTGGGGCCGGCGGTGAATTCCGTCCCGGGAAAAATGTAACGCACGGTCTCGCGCGTCGGCCAGATGTGGCGATTGATACCGCTGTGGTCGGCGCTGACGGTGAGCGGCGCGGTGAGGCCGAGTGCGGTGAACACGGGATCGAAGATGTGGGCGCCAAAATCGCCGAGCGCACCGCTGCCGAAGTCCTGCCAGTCGCGCCACGCGAACGGGTGATAAACGTCCGGGGCGAACGGCCGCAGCGGCGCGCCACCGAGCCACAGATCCCAGTCGACGCCCTTGGGCACCGGGCCGGAGGCGGGCGGCTCAAGGAGGCGGGTGCGTTCGTTGCCGGTGATGCCCAACCACGAGTGAACTTCCTTCACTTTACCGATCACGCCGTCGCGGATGAGCCGCGTGGCGAGGCGATATTCGACGGCCGAGTGAATCTGGTTTCCCATCTGGGTGACGACGCCCTTCTTCTCCGCCCAGAGGCGCAACTGGCGGCATTCCCACACGGTGTGCGCGAGGGGCTTTTCGCAGTAGACGTGCTTGCCGCGCCGCATCGCGGTGACGGCAGCGAGTGCGTGCATGTGGTCGGGCGTGGCGACGGTCACGGCGTCCACGGTGTCGCCGAGTTTTTCGAGCATGACGCGGAAGTCTGCGAAGTGCGGCGTGCCCGGATGGTCGGCGTCGGCCGTGGCAAAGTTCGCCTGATCGATGTCGCAGAACGCGACGAACGTCGCCTTCGCGTGCGAAGCGACGCTGTGCAAGTCGGCGTAACCGCGGGCGTTGACGCCGATCGCGGCAAGTTGGACGCGGCTGTTGGGATTAGCTGCGCGCAGCACGGCCGGGAAGCCGAAGGCCGCGCCGGCGAGCGCGGAGTGTTGGAGAAAGGTGCGGCGCGTAGTCGGCACGGCAACGGAGTGAGGGGTGGGGTGCATAGAGGGAACGAGCGGAGGGGTTGAACGAAGATTTACCACGCAAGCAGGGGGAAACTGCGACGAAGCGAGGCGGGCGATCCGCGGTTTGACCGAAGTCGCACCGGTCGAGAGGGGATAGTTCAGACGGGGCATGGACTCGAAGGCAAGTCCGCGCCGTGTAGTTCCCTGTCGATCGGGTGCAGGTCAGTTTCGTGCATGGCGGAGGGCCGGCGTTCGTCGCCCGTGCCTTCAGGTCACGAACGTGAACGCGGCGCGACGGTGTGCCCGGGTGGCGGCCCTCCCCCGCCCACTGAGCGTATTCAAACGACCGTGACACACCCGCGATGATCGCCCGCGCGGGTCCACTCGCGACCGGAGTCGAGGCGGTACTTGTCGGTGAAGTGAGACCAAGGCATCCAGCTCCTTGGCGGGCAGACCGCCAGAGCTGAAATTTAGGACAACCCGAGGTCCGCTTATGCGACGGGCACACCGGCCGCGCTGAGGGCGAGCAGGCGTTCTTTCGCGACAAACCAAAGTGCTTCGCCGGCATCATCCAGAATGGGCGTGATGGCGACGTCGGCGCCATAGGGGGTGCCGTCTTTATGGTAGTTGACCAACGCTTCCCGACACGGGCGCCGGGCGTGCAGGGCGTTGCGGATTCGTTGGATGGCGGTGGGATCGGTGTCCGGCCCTTGGAGCAGGTGACTGGGCTTACGGCCTTGGAGTTCGCTCAACGGGTAACCGCACATCTCTGAAAATGAAGTATTCGCCCATTCGATCGCTCCGGTCGGATCCGTCACCACGATCGCGTCTACTTCGCTTGACTGCGGGCGGGTGCTGATGGAATCGAGCAGGCGTGGTCTCAGAGCTTCTGGTGGGGTGACGGTCGTTGACCCATAGGCCAGCACCACGTGGCTGACGACGTCTTGGAGCTTGGTGATATGAGCTCCGAGCTCGGTATGAAACGTCAAGACGAGTTCGAAATTCTCACGCTCAGGGGCAGTCATGACGCCGCTGACGTAGAGCGCGGCGCGGTCTTGGAGGAGTTCGGAGAGCATGAAACTCTTACAAGGATGCGATCCTCTGTGGCCGTCAAATCAGGACTGCACAATGTGCCTCGCACGGGCGTCCGGCGGCGAGAGCGCCGCAGGTTCAGGCAGGCGAGCGGGACCCGCGCTGACTTTACCTGTGGAGAGATTTTTCCGGATGGGCCTCGCGCCACGGACGCCGAGGTGCGCCACGCAACGACCTCGTACCGTGGCGCCCTTGGCGTGAGGCCATTGGCGGGCCGCACAACGTAGCGTTAAGCGAACAGCGCTTTCATCTCTTGCAAGTAGCGTGGGACGGCGACGGCAGAGTCTTCCTTCGCCTCGTATTCGAGCGCGATCCAGCCTTGGTAGCCGCCGTCGCGCAAAATTTTCGTGAAGCGCTTCATGTCAGCCGGTTGGTTGCCGCCGCCGGCATGGATCTCGACCTTGAACTGCACATTGAGCGCGTAAGGCACGCACTCGGCAAAATCCTTGTAAGGGTCGGCGGTGCGAAAATTGCCCGAATCGAGGTTGATACCGATCCACGGGCTGTTCACGGCTTTCACCATGGGGATGAGCGTGGCGGCGCTGCCGATGGAGTCGTGGTTCTCGAGGCCGAGGAAGATCCCGCGCTTACCTGCGTAGTCGCAGCACTCTTCCAGCGCGGCGATGACCTGTTTGTCGGCGTCGGCGCGCGTGAAATTCGCGGCGTCCTTCGGCACATTACCGGCGAAGACGCGGATGTGTTGCGCGCCCATGAGCAGCGAGCGGTCGATCCATTTTTTGGTCGTCGCGATTTCTTCGGTGAGCTTCGGACCTTTTGGCAGCGAGAAATTATTGCCGATGGCGGTGCCGCTGACGGCCACGCCGCGGAGGAAAGCATGGCGCCGCAGCGCGATCATGGTGGCATCGGTTTCCTCGGCGAAAAAATAGCTGGTGAGCTCCGCGCCGTCGCAGCCGTGCGCGGCGCAATAATCGATGAATTTGAACAGGTCGGTCTCCCGGCCGGCGGGCACTTTCGCGTTTGGTTTGCCGCGCATCGTTGGGAAATTCTCACGAAACGAATAGGCGGCGAGGCTGAGCAGGAGGCGTGGCTTGCCGGTGCGGTTAAAGGGCCCGCCGCGCGCCGGGGTGGCGGCTGCGGCGGCCTGGGCGAAGGAGGGCGCGACGGCGGCTGCGACGCTGGCGGCAGCGGAGAGTTTGAGGAAATCGCGGCGGGATACAGGGTTCATCGTGGTCATGGGGGAGGTGGAGGGAAAATTAGCGGGCGGCCCCGGAGACCGCGACTTTGATCGCGTAGAGGGTTTTGCGCGCGGTGATGAAGAGTGTCTTTCCGTCGTCGCCACCGAAGCACAGGTTGGCCGGCGACTCGGGTACGAGAATCTTGCCGATCAATTTTCCGGCCGGAGAAAAAATCTGCACGCCGTCACCCGCGCTCGACCATACGCGGCCGGCTTGGTCAACGCGAATGCCGTCGGGCCCGCCGACATCGATCTTGCAGAAGACTTGTCCGCCGCTCAGCGAGCCGTCAGCGGCGACGTCGAAGCGCCGGATGTGTCGGGGCGCGCCGGAGTCGGCGATGTAGAGGATTTTTTCGTCGGGGGAAAACGCGAGGCCGTTGGGCTGCACGAAATCACGGACGAGCGCGGTCGTCTTCCCGCTCTGCGGATTGTGATGATAGACAAAATTGCCGGCTTGTTCGCGGCCTTCCTTTTGCTTGGTGGTCGGATTATTTTTCAGGCCGTAGTCGGGATCGGTGAAGATGAGCGTGCCATCGGATTTCACGACGACGTCGTTGGGCGAGTTGAATTTCTTTCCCTCAAACGAATCGACGAGTGTGCGGACAGTGCCGTCTTTTTCCTGGATGGCGATGCGGCGGCCGCTGTGTTCGCAGGTGACGAGGCGACCGGTGAGATCGAGGGTGTTGCCGTTGGCGTTTTGGCTCGGCTCGCGGTAGGTCCTCACGCCGGTCGCGGCCGACCATTGTTTGAGCTCGTTTTTTGGGATGTCGCTGAACACGAGAAAGCCCCCCGCTTTGATCCACACGGGGCCCTCGATGAAGTTAAGATCGCCGCTGAGTGTCGCGATCTTCGCCCCCGTGGGCACGCAACGGGCGAACTCAGCCGCGTCCGTGATTTGGAAATCGGCGGCGTGCAGCGCGACCGCGGGTACGGTGAGCGTGAAAGCGGAGAGCAAAAGAGGGGTCCTTCGATGCATCATAGGGTGGGGAGAAAGTGAAGAGTTAACCCTCGAGTCCGGTGGTGTCACGTCAGAGATGGGCCTCCCGGAAAATAGAGGCGACTCTCTGCATGGAGGCCGTTGAGCGCATCTGCCTCGAAAGGGTCGCCATTACTTTTCCGGGGACGACTTACCCGCACGCGGCGCTGTACGCGACGACGTTGCGGCCGGAGATTTTCCAGGCGGATGGCGCTTCCCCTCAGCGCGCCGAGCCTTTGCGCGTGCAACGAGGCGTCGCCACCGCCAGCTTCGCGCTTCGTTGCCGCCCTTGCCATCATGTTGCACCCCGCCCCGCTGACCGTCTCGTGTCTCGTCCTCGTCGCGCTTGCCGCCATGGCACGACTGGTGGCGGCCGAGCCCGAGGCGTTGTTCGATTGGAGCGACGTCGAGAAATTTCGTGACGGGGTGGTGCACCCCAGCGGCGCGTACAAGTCCTCCGATGTCGCGCGGGCCCGGGAAAACCTGACGCGCTACGCGTGGGCGAAGACCTACCTCGCGGCTTTGGAGCGCAACGTGCGGGCCACTGTCGGCAAACTCACGCCCGAGTATTTGCGGATGATGATTCCAGAAACCACGCCCGGTGATCCGAAGTTCACGCCGTGTCCGGCGTGTCGCGATCAGGGCAAGCCGGTGCATCCGCATGGGCAGTGGAGGTGGCAGGAGACCGCGCCGGAACAACTCACATGCACCGTGTGCCGCACCGTTTTCCCCCACGAAAAATATCCTGAGAGCATCGCGCTCCAGACGAAGTGGGGCCGGCCGCAGACGCTCACGTATTACGGAGGCGAACCGTTTGTGGTGTTCAGCTACAAGACGGGGCGGCCGAGTTTTTCGGCAAATATTCGCGCCCACCAAGTTGGCCACATGGCAGGCATCGCGCGCGCGATGGCGGAGGTGCACGGGTTGACGGGTGACCTCGCGGCTGCGCGGGGCGTACGCGCGATCTTGCTGCGTTTCGCCGCGTGCTACCCGCGCTGGCTCGTGCACACGGCGTATGGCGAATACGCGGACATGGATCCGCGCGTCGCGTCACAGTTTATCAACCAGCTCCCCGAGCCGGAGCTTTGCCCGCCGCCCAATCTCCCCGACCGCCGGCTGCACACGGGCTACTGGACGGCGGGGCGCGCGACGGGCGGTGGCCAGGAGTCGGGATTCGTGCGGCGGGTGACGGAGGCCTATGATTTCACGTGCACCGCGAAAGCAGCCGATGGCACGCCGCTCTACACCGACGCCGAACGACGCCTGATCGAGCGCGATCTCTTGCTCGAGGGCACGGTGCTGCTCGTGAGCGACAAGCAGATCAACAATAAGTCGGTCGGAAACCGCACAGCTGCGGCGCTGGTCGGTCTGTGCGTCGGCCATCCGGGGCTGGTGCGTTTTGGCTGGGATGGATTTCAGCAGACGATTGACGAGTGGTTCTTGCCCGATGGCACGACGTCGGAATCGCCGGCGTATGCCTTGATGACCCTGGGAAATATTTGGGACATGCCGCAGGCGTTGCGTGGCTACACGGAGCCCGCGGGCTACCGTGGGCCGGACGGGAAACGCCGCGTGGCGGTCGATCTTTATCGCGGCACGGCGTATGAGCGGGTGTGGGAAAATTGTTTCAAGGGTTTGCAAGGCGACCTCACGTTTCCCTCTTATGCTGACTCCTACCGCGACACGCGGCTGGGCAGTAATTTCGTCGAGCTGATGGTCGCCAATTACCCCGAGCGTCCGGAGTATCTCGCGCTGCTCAAGGAAACGTGTGGCGCGGACCTCGCGCAGGGCTATGCGCCGCTGGCGCTCTACTATCGCGAGCCCGGCTTGGAGCAGAAAACCGCGCCGCGAATGGTGCTGCCGGATTGGTGTTCGCCCGAACTCCGGATTGGTCATTTGCGCACCGGTGTGGACGGGCGCGAAAGTCTGTTGCTCTTGAGTGCGAGCCATTGGGCCAACCATCACCACGCCGACAGCCTCAATCTCTCCTATTGGAAAAACGGCCGCGAGCTGCTCTCCGACCTCGGCTACCTCTGGGATCATCCCCGCAAACATCAGGCCTCGCGTACTGTGGCGCACACTACAGTCGTCATCGATGAACAGGACCAGCGCACGAAGGAGCGGGGCGGCGACGTGGCGTTTTTCCGCACCTCGGAGCACGTGAAGGTGATGGAGGCATCGTCGCAGGCCTACGCCCACGTGGCCGTTTACCGGCGCACGTCGGCAATCATCGATCACGGCGCGGGCCGGAGTTATGTCGTGGATTTCTTCCGTGTGGAAGGCGGACAAAAACAGGACTTTGTTTATCATGCGTCAGCTACGACGGCGGAGATCCTCGATCGCACGACGGTGGCCGGGTCCGTGGCGGACGCCGTGCCGACGATGAGACTTTACGACTTCGAACGCGTGCGCGCGCTCGAGGGTGGCGACGTCTGGCGCACGACTTGGCAGGCCGGCCCGGACCTGACGGCCGTCGCGTGGAACGTGAGCCAACCCGGCGAGCGTGCGTGGATGGCGGACGGCTGGGGTCAGCGCGATTGGAGGAACACCGACATCGGCACGACGTTGCCCTACATTGTGCGCCGCACGGAGGGTACGGGCCTAAAAATTTTCGCGTCCGTGTTTGAAGGCTACGCGGGCGGGCAACCGTTTGTGCGCCGGGTGACGCAGCGTTCGCCGGGCGTGCTCGTAATCGAGACGGCACTCGGCACCGACACGGTGATGTCGGACCCGCGGGGCGGCACGCTCATTTACGCTGCTGACGACGGACGCGACCAGACACTGACAGGGCGAATCGCCGTCGCGTCGGTGCAAGCTGGGAAACGTGCGTGGACGTTTACCGAGCCCGCGGGGAATTGACGGCGCGGCGGGCGGCGATTGCTAATCGCCGGATTCGATGGGCGCTGGGCAAGCGCGCCAACGTTTGGGGGGGCGCGGCCGAGCTCATTTGTTTTGCCGCAGCGCGGACATCGTTCTTTGGTGGCGCCGTGAACCCCCCGTTTGCTCGCCCCCTCGTAGTCTTGGCCCTGGTCGCTTTTCGGACGTTTTTGTGGGCCGCGGAAACACCCCGGCCCGATGCCGATGGCTTCGTGCCGATGTTCAACGGCCGTGATCTGACCGGTTGGACGAACATCAACTGCGCCCCCGAGACGTGGAGC
>CANIJN010000199.1 GCA_947467625.1 Opitutia bacterium
ACAAACACTGGCCCGCGATCTTCCACAATGACGTCGGCACCACCGCCGCGATTCTCGACCGCCTCCTGCACCGCGCCGAGACCGTCGTCATCGAAGGCAAATCCTACCGCATGAAAGACCGCCACACGGACGAACCAACCGTGGCACCGACCTGACACGCGCACCGCCCGAGCCTTCGCCACTCCGCCGCCGGCACCCACAACGGTGCCGGCGGCCTCGTTTTATCTCAGGTGACTTTTCAACCGCCAGAAACAGTCGCTGTTCGCGCCGCCGGTCACAGATACGTGAGCCACGCCCCAAAAAGTTCATTCCTCGGCGCATAGTAGGGCCGAGTGGGAACCAAAATTCCCGCCGCACTCTCGGCAAACCCATGAACGGTCCGGCCGCGGACGTTCATGCTGCTGCCGATGGCGAATCCCTTGAGACGGGACTCAGGCGCAAACGAGTAAGTCTGGATCAGGTTCGCACCCCAACTCGGCGCGTAGGCGTCCTCCGGCAGGCTGCCGATGGCCTCGAAGTTGGCCAGCGTGGTTTCGAGGCGGCTCACGCGCGTCGCCACGCTGAACCCATTCGCGGTATTGGTGAGCGCGAGCCACTGCGGGTTGGCGCGCCAGAGCGGAAGGTATTCGGCGAGGTAACGCTTGATATTGGGTCCCCGTGCCGTCGTGGCACTGCTACCGCGCTTGCTGCCGTTGATCATGACCCGCCATTGCGTTGTCGGGTTTGCGGTGGCCGAGACCTCCCAGCCGCTGGAGCGGGTCGTCGCGCTGTCCGCCCACCCACTACCGGCCGACCAGTAAGGGAAGTCGCGATATTTCGGATCGTTGGTGAACTCGGCGATGGCGGGCCAAATTTGGTTGATCTCCTGGATGAAGCTTCCCGCCGGCGTGGCCGAGATGGCGTCGATCTTGTCCTGCGCGAAATTCTCGTAGTAGGTGACGTCGAGGTGGAGCCGCCGGTCGAACAGCGCGAACTTGAGCCCATAGTCGCGGCCCTTGCCGACCGGATTGGGCAGGAAGTTGCCGTAGACGCTGAGCCGATCCGAATTGATCTGGAAATTGTCCGATTGGTTGTAGCTGAGGCTCAGCCAGGAAAGCGCATGAAACACGGCCCCATGCGTGCCGGTGCGACCGCTCGCCTCGCGTGGACCGCGCGGGAAGACCTTGCGGATGTCGAAGCCCACCGGGTTCGGATAAATACCGCGGGCATCGGCCCAAGGAGCGTAGTCGGCCAAAACCGCGTTCCAGGCCTGCTGCGAGTCCTGACGCAGCCCGGTCGTCACGACCAACCGGCCATCCCAGAACAAGCTCTGCAGCGCAAACGCGCGCGTCCGGAGGTTGGACGCGCTCGAATTGTAGCCAGCCGTTCCGGCCAGATAGGCTTGGGTCACACCACTCGGGTCGGGCGGTGGCAGCGGCATTCCGGCGTAGATGATCGGAAAGGTCTCGTAGGGGCCACCCGGATTGCCGACCCGACCCGAAGCGGGTTCGTAATAGTATCGATACCGCATCAGATTCGCCGCGTTGAGAATCGAACCGGCGACACCCGTAGTCACCAGCGGGGTCGAGTTCTGCACCGAGATTTGGGTGTTGTGACTTTTTCGATCGCTTTCCTCGAAAAAAACGGCGGCGCGGTGGCGGCCGAGATGCCGGAGCCAGTTCGCCGACCGCCGGGTGAGATCGAGTTCATAGGACGCCATCAATCGCTTGTTCGTCGTCCGCTCCGGTTGGACCAGGATGTTGGTGTTCGATTCAGTGTAGAGCTTGCCCACGTTGGGATTGGGCGCGCCGTTCGGCAGGAGGCGGTTCACATCCGCCATCAGGATGTCGTTGTCCCCCGTGAACCCGTTGACCGCCACAACATCGCTGACCACCCGATTCACCGCCGCTTCAACAAAGAAGTCCTTCGTGAACTGTTGCTCGACGAAGACGGAGGTGATCTTGAAGTCGGTCAGACGATACGAGCTTAGCCCGAACGCGGACGCGAATGTCGGGTAAATCGCCGGATCGATGAACGATCGCCGGCTCGGTGGACTCGCGACCGGAAATCCGTTGGACCAGTCCGCGAGGGTGGATTGCCCCTGATTCAGCCACCGCATCGGCGGCACCTGAATACCAGCGGGAGAAAACTGCATCGAGATAGGGCCGGCGAAGGCGTAGTTCGAGATGCCGGCGGGTTTCGGCGCCCCGAGGGTCGCCAGCAACGGGGAGCCCGCCGCGATCCAAGGTGAGATCGAGTCATAGACCGGCCACGGCCGGATCGCGGGCATTCGCAGATGGCCCTGCTCATGGTTAAACCGGACGACGGTGGTCTTGAACGGCGTCAGTCGGGCCGTGACGAAATGCCGGCGCTGAAACGTTTCACTCGGTTCACGAAAGCCGTTGAGCTTGGTGTAGAGACCGGCGTAGCGGAGCGACAGGAATTCTTTCTTGATCACATGATTGTGGTCGACCACTACCCGCCCGCTCTCGCGGTCGTCGGTCTGGAACTCGATCATGGTGGCGGTGCGGTTCTTCGCCCGCTTGGTCGACGACACGAAGGCGCCGGAGGGATTGCCGAGGCCAAACAGGATGGCATTGGGCCCGCGCGTGAACGTGAACGCCTCGGAGTTATAGCGGTCGGGCGGGATATTGTTCGTGAAGAAATCCTGACCCACGGTCGACGTGGTGCCGCCGCGCGTCACGTATTGCGTCGCCTGAGTGATGAAGTCGTTGCCGTTGCCGCCCTCGGTGAGCCGGTTGTAGAACGTGTCGGTGTTGGGCGCGAAGTTGAGGACGTCGTTGAGGTTGTTCACCGCGAGGTCGTTCATCATCTGCTCGGTGAAGATGGTGAGCGCGGACCCGATGTCGCGGAGATCAGTTTTTAGACGCGTGCCGCTGAGCGTCTGCGTGGCGAGGTAGCCCTGCTCGGCGGTGGCGTCGACTTGGAAAGGAGAGAGCACGACGGGGTCCTCCCTCCCCGCCGGCGAGACGGCAGGCGGGCCATTCCTGGGCGCGGTTGACTGCCCGGACGTGGTGAGCCCAAAGCCGGTCGCGGCCAAAGTGAAGATGAGTCTTTGTATGGAGAGGAGTGGAATCAGGCGGGGCATAAACGTTAGGGGGGGGTGAAGAGTGGGTCGAATAGCGTAGCACTATCCGCGCCGGGCTAGGTGGATGATTGGGCGATGTGCCGCCAGCGTTTGCGCCGCTGCAGCGGCGGGCGGTGCGCAGGACGAAAATGTGCTTCGGAGGTTATTTGGCATTCAGTGTGGCGATGAGGAAATCGGTCGGGGTAGCGCGCGCCTCCTCCGGGGTGCCGGGATACTGTAGTTCGCACGGAACGCCGATGGCCTTGCAGTGCTGCTGGAGCTTCACGCCGAAGTTGGCGGTGTGCGTGGGATCTTTCTGCTCCTGGCCGAGCGCGGGGGGAGCACCGTAGAGGAGGTAGACGGCCGGATCGTCTTTGCTCACCAGCGCGTAAGGCGAATACTCCTCGATCCACGGGACGATTTTCTCGCGCCCCGCGAGGAACTGGGGGAACGAACCGAAGCCAAAGGCGTGCCCGCCATACTTGCTGTTCGGAGTCCATGCTTTCATCTGGACCGGATCGAGCGTGGTTTGCGCACCAATCACCGCCGCGCATCGAAGGCGTGACGATTCGCGAGCAACGGGATCGGTGCTGTGTGGATCGGCGAGGTCATCGTGAAAGGCGAGCCAGAGGCTGGAGCACGCGCCCGCCGAGGCTCCCGCCGCACCGATGCGGCTCTTGTCGAGGTTCCACGCCGCAGCGCGGCTGCGCACGAACTGCAACGCCCGTGCAGCATCGTGCAGCGGTGCCTTCACCGGTGGCCGGATGCCTTCCGCCTCAGCCATCGTGATGAAGCGATAGTTGATCGCCGCGACGGATATTCCCGCCTTCAACAGCGCTTTGACATCCACAAAGCGGTCGACGCGCTCCTTCTCACCGCCTTGCCATCCGCCGCCATGGATCACGAAGACAAGGGGTGTCGGGGTGCTCGACTCCGCCTGCCAGAGATCGAGGATCTGCCGAGCATGCGTGCCATAGCGCACCTCGCTGAAGGTCGGCTTCGGCACGGTCGCGGCGTAAGCAGGCACTGTTTTCCCCTTGGCTGCGGTCTGCGCCCCCAGCGGCGGAGCTATGACCAGAAATGCGGCCAGACAGATAAATGGAAGTTTTCGGGGGTTGGATCGGCTGCACGGGATTTGCGGTTTCGCCAACTGCCGGGTGAATAGTTTCATTGCGTTCACTTCTTCAGATGTTCCTGCAGGAATGCCGTCACCGCAGGCATGAGATTGCTGTGCTTGTTGCGGACGTGGGGGGTGAAATGGAAGGCGTGCCCGCCGTGTTCGACTCGGATGAATCGGTGCGGAACACCATATTCCTTCAGCCGCTTGACCAAGTCCTCCGCCTGACTGAACGGGACTATCTGATCGTTGGTCCCATGGATCACCAACGTAGGAACCGTCGTGGCGTTCACATGCACGATCGGCGAAACGAGCTCCAATGTCCGGCGTCCCTCATCGGTATCGATCCGGCTCCTGGGGACAAAATGGTGCTTCCCCCAAAGTCGGACATCCGCAATCCCGAACAGATCGATCACGCAGGAGACATTCACCGGATATTCCACATATAAGCCCCCTTGGTTCAACTCGCTCACGGCAGGAGTATACGCCATCAGCATGGCGAGATGTCCTCCGGCCGAACCACCGGCCACGGCGATTCGTTGTGCATCGAAGCCGTAGGTTGCCGCTTCCTTGCGGAGAAACCGGATGGCCGTCTTGCAGTCGAAAACATTCTGCGGATACGCGTCTGAGGTGCCCTTGGGGTTCAGTTTGTAGTTAATACTCGCCACCGCGTAACCCTCCCTCGCCAGCGCAACACAGTTGGGCTTTTCCACGGCCCAAGCCTTGTCGCCACCACCCCATGCTCCTCCGTGAATATAAAGAACGACGGGGAGCGGCCTTGGCCCTCCAAGCGGGAGGTAGATATCCATCTTTTCCGCCCGATCGGGTCCGAGATACGACACGTCCTGATGAAACTGGAAGGGGTCGTCAGCCGCGGGCAGGCGGGTGACTGCGAGCAGGAAAGGGAAAATGAGGCGTTGGATCACAGCGATTCGGTGTCGGTCGGGGCCACGGAGCTTGGGTGCGGCGCTGGACTCAAATGGACGGCGCAAGCTCATGGCGTGACATTTTTGGCGAGCACCGACACGGATGCATCGGCGACGAGCAGCCGCACGCTGACGTCGTCGGCGTAGGCACCGGCAAACGTGACCGGTGTGGCGGTGGGGGCGGGCTCCTTGCGCGACACCCGGACGTGCACATTGACGAAGCGTGTGCCCCGCGGGAGCCGCAGTTCCCCGGTAGCCTCGCCCCAAGAGAAGCTATCTCCGACCAGCCAGGGGCGCTGTGTCTGGGTAAACCCAAGCCGCTCCGTATCCTCCCAAGTCAACCAGTCGCGCCCATGCAATCGGGTGGGATCGGAGTCAAAGGCCGAGATGGAAATGCCGACCGCGAAGGCTTCACCCGATTGCGGCGCCATCAGCCGGAACCAAGCGGAAGCGTTCAAGGTGGCGTTTCCGGTGTCGATCAACGCCTGGTAGTGACGCAGATCGATCACGCGCAATTGATCGCACGAATAGCTCAGCGCCGATCTTTCCCCTTCGAAATCCGACCGGAGGAACCGCAGCATCTTTGTCCCGCTGCGCGGCGCGATTCCTTGTTCCCCGGTGACGATGCGGGCATGGTCGCCGCCCCACGTTCCCAGTTGAGTGGGGACGCCCTTGACCTCTGGCTGAGACGCCGTCTCGAAACCGTCTTCCAGCAATGGAATTACCCGCGGCGGCAAGGCAGGGAGCCGCGGAAGCGCGTAGGCCCAAACCATCGACGCCCCAAATAAGCCGAACGCCAGGCCTGCGGCCGCAGCGGTCAGCGATCGCCACTGCAACCAGCGCGAACCGACGGTCCCCATCGGCACAACCGGATGCGCCGCCTCAGTCGCGACTCCGGCGTCGTGCGGGTTGGCAAGGACGTGCAGACCCTGGTCGATATCGTTGTGGAGAAACCACAGGCGGCGCGCCTCCGGATCGGAGCGGAGCTGCTCCTGCAATTCCCGGTGCTCCGACTCGGTGAGGGTGCCTTCCGCATGGGCGCCGAAAAGGTGAAAGAGCCGCTTTTGTTCGTCCGAGTTCATGCCCTTTCCTCCTCGAGCCGCCGTTGCATGCAGAGAGCGAGCAGGCGGCGGATGTGGTTCAACTTGTTGTAGAGCGTCTGCGGGGCGCGATTCAGCCGGATGGCCAGCGCCGCCACACCACCGTGTTTTTCATAGGCCGCGCGCACCAGGTCGCGTTCGGTGGTTCCCAGCTGATCCACGCATAATTGCAGCGCAGCCAGCCGACTTTGCTGGTGCGACAGGTCTTCCAAACGCTCAGCGGAGAGGGTCGCCAGCAAGTCCTCGTCAAATTGCAGCGGTGAACGCGCCGTCAGCCGTTGAAAATTCTTCGCCTCGTAGAACGCGATCGTACTCGCCCACGCCACAAAATCGGTGTCCGGTTCGAATGTATCAAATTTCTGCCACATCAGGACGCTCGCCCGCTGCAACACGTCCTCGGCGTCGTGCCATCGACCCAGTAGCGACAGCAAGTAGCCGAGCAGCTTGCGATGCGAGGCCGTGAGCAGGGCGACGAATTCCTCGTGGCGGCCGGCCGCAGCCGGAAATGATGGGCGGGGTGGAACCATACACCTCTGTATGTCAGGAGGTGACCAAAGTTACCGCACAAACCGGCCGGTCACGCGATTTTTCAACGGGGCGTGCCACCCAACCTTCCCTCTATCCACGGCTCCATTGGAATGCCGTTCGACCGCCGCAGGCAGGGGGCAGCAAGTAGCCGCGAATGACCGGTTCATGGCGCGTGAGCAGTTGCGTGAAGATCTTATGCTGGAGCTTCGGGGAATCGTCGGAGGGCGACAGCATCGGCGCGGACGGGGTTACTTGGTTACTCCGGAAACCATCGTGATCCGACGAATTCCTTCGCTCGTCCGCTCACTTCTTCCGCCCCCGCTTCGGCTCGACCGGGCCGGTCGTGGCAAAGGCTCGGCCGGTGGCGAGCAGCGCGGTCCATTGGTCGCGGAGCGCGGCGGACATGCTGGCCGCGATGGCCGGAAAGCGGGCGGCAACATCGGTCGCCTCGACCGGATCGGTAGCGAGGTCGTAGAGGGCGGACTTGCCGCCGGGTAGCGCGTGGAACTTGAAACGTTCGCCGCGGAGCACGAGGTGATGGTCCTCGAAACGGCGTGGCCGCGGGTTGCTTTCATCCTGCGGTTTGGGCGAACCGGGGCCCGAAATCGCGATGCGGAAGGCCGGCGCGCGCTCGCGCACCACGGCGGCATCGAAGAGCGCAGGACGGAGCGAGACGCCGGCGAACGGCAGGTGTTTGACGGAGTCGGAGCGCAGACCGGCGAGGTCGAGGATCGTGGGCAACACATCCTCGACGGCGCCGAATTGTTTGCGTTCACCCGGGGCGATGCGGCCGGGCCAGCGGACCAGCAGCGGCACGCGGATGCCGTTTTCCCAGACCGTCGCTTTATGGCCGCGCAGTCCGTGGACGTTGCGCTTGGCCCAATCCGTAGCCGCGAGTTCGCGATCAGCCTCGGCCTTGTGGCTCATGCCGTTGTCGCTCAGGAAAACGACGACGGTGTTATCCGCCTGGCCCGCCGCACGCACGCCTGCAAGGAGACGGCCAATGGCAGCATCCATCTGCGCGATGCTGCCGTAGCAGCACGCGAGATCAGGCGAGAGGCCTTGGGCGAGAAAGGGCGCGGAAAATTCTTCGTCACACACCCACGGGAGGTGCGGGATGATATAGGCCGCGGTGGCAAACCACGGCTTGCCCGGCTCGGCGTGGACGAAATCGAGGATGAGGTCCGTGACGAGGTCGGCGGTCCAACCTTTGGCCTGCAGCGTCTCGCCGCGGTTGGGCAATGTGGGATCGCGGTGTTGGTAGCCGCTCACGAAGTAGCCCTGATCCCACCCACGGTCCCAGGGCGACGATTCGGGCAACCGCGCAGTGTCGGCCTTGCCGGCGTAGAAAGTCCGGTAGCCGCCGGCGCGGAAAAACGCCGGCATCAGCGCCTCGTCGGGCCGGAGATTCGCCCGCGGCGGCACGCCCCAGACGCCCGTGCCCAAGTGCTCGCGGCCAGTGTAGAGCGCGGAGCGCGTGGGCGAGCACGCGGCGGCGACAACGAAGTTCTTGAAGACGGCGGATTCCGCGGCGAGACGGTCGAGCACCGGCGTCTTGACCAGCGGATTGCCGGTGAACCCGAAGTCGCTGAACCCCTGATCGTCGCTGACGATGAGGAGGACATTGGGCCGAGTCTTGGCTTCAACGGCGGCGACGGCAGCGCCGTGCGACCCGAGCGCGAGAAGTGACAGAAAGAAGGCGGAAAATCGTGGCATGAAAACGGAGGGCGAGGACTTGGCCAATACGCGGCTCAAAATGCGCGCGTCACCGTCACGCTCCACCGCCGCGGCTGTTGGAAAAGGAAGCGGTAAGTGCCCGTGTTGTCTTTGTCGGTGATGATGAGGTCGTCGTTGGCGAGGAGGTTGTCGACATTCAGCTGCGTGCGAAACGGTCCGAACGTCGTCGTCCACGTCTTGCCCAGCATCGCGTTGATTAAAATGACCTCGCCTCCAAAGACAGGCGCGAAGTTACGGGTGGAGTCGTAACCGGTCACGGGCTTCGAGCGGTAATTTACCCCGCCGCCGAGGCTGAGCGAGTCATACCATTCGCCGGTTTTTCGAAACGTGTAGGTGCCGAAGCCGTTGACGCGGTATTTTACCGTCTGGCGCGGGGACTGGCCCTCGGCGCGCCGAATCACGGCGAGCCACGTGTTGGCGCTGCGGATGGCGTCGGCGATGGTGGGATTCACGTTCGTGTCGATCCCGGTGAACGGCGAGACGAGCGGGCGCGTGGCGCTCTGCTGCCAGAGCGCGAGGTTGCTCGCGAGGTAGGCACCGGCACGGGGGAGCGTGCGGGACTGGACGACCTCGGTCTCGCTCGCGTTGAGCGCGAGGCGAAAGCTGCGGGTGGGATTGGCGGTGAGTTCGACCTCCCAACCGCGGCCGGTGTTGTCGGTGCTGTCGCGCGGATTCGCGATCTGTTTGCCGAGCTGGCCGAGCGCCTCCCAGATTTCATTGATCGCCGGCACGAGGCTCGTGGTCACCGCGGCGTCGTTGGCCGTGCGGTTGGTCTCGCTGAGTTTGTAGCGTGAGATGTTCACGTTCACTTTGCCCTGCCAGAATGCCAGCTTCACACCGACATCCGTGCCTTTGCCGAAACGCGGGCCCATCGGTTGGTCGTTAATGTCGATCGGCGTCTGCGGAACGAAATTGTTCGAGTTGTTGTAAACGAGGCCGAGCCACGGCAGTGCGCGGAACACGAGGCCGTAGGTGCGCGTGTTGCCGGCAAAGTCGGTGTTCGCTTGCCGCGCGAGCTTGCGGGTGAACTCGCGCGTGACGGGATCGCGGGTCGCATTGCCGCCGTTCCAAAAATCCTGCATGTCGCGGCGGAGGCCCCACGTGCCGATGATCCGCTCCGACCAAAAACTGCTCTGGCCGGCCAACATCAGCGAATCAGTCGTGGTCGTTTGCACATTGCTGGTATCGCCCGTCCGTCGAAAGCCAGCGGTGAACCCGTTCATCCCGACCAGCGGAAACTCCTTGTAGTCGAGCCCGCCGCGTTTGCGCGGATCGCTCGACGAAAAATCGAGGTAGGTGCGGCGCCAGATTTGATTGTTGGCCGACGTGATGTCCAACGGGTAGGTCGCGTTGCCGACGGGCGTGACGTTGACCTCGTTCAACGCCTCCGTGAAGCCGACCGTCTGCTCGCTCGAAGCGAGGCCGGCAAAACGATGCATCCCCAGACCGCGCTTTTTCAGGTCGAGTTCATACGCGGCGGTCGCACGCCACGTCTGCGTGTCGTTGTCGATGTCGCGGTAGCCGGGCTGCGACTGCACATAAAGTTTGCCGGCGTTGGGATTGCGCTGGCCGGCATTGGCCGGAAGGGATCCGTTGGGCAACGGCGTGCTCGGGATGAGCGCATTCACATCGGCGAACGCTCCCATGTTGTTCCACGAGACACCGAAGTCCGCGCGGCGGAGATCGCGCTGCCGGTTGTAAGCCACCTCGAGCACGAGATCGCCGAGACGTTGTTCAACGAAACCCGACCACGTGCGATACCAGTTATCCGAGCCCGTGCCTGGGCCGCCGAGATAGGCGGCACGCGGCACCAGGGAAAAATCGGTGAG
>CANIJN010000200.1 GCA_947467625.1 Opitutia bacterium
CCGACGAGCGGGAGCGCGACGCCTTGGAGACGCGAGGCGAGCGCATCGGTGAACGCAAACAGCAGACAAGCGAAGAGCGTCGGATACGGTTTCCACTTTCCAAAAATCAACGCGGCGAGCGCGAGATAGCCCTTGCCTGCGGTCATATCGCGAGTGAATCCGGCGCTCGCGGCCGTAGAGAGATAGGTCCCGGCGACACCGCAGAGCACACCTGAAATCAAAATCGCCTGATAGCGGAGTCCTGTCACGGAGATGCCCGCCGTATCGACCGCGTGGGGGTTTTCGCCGACCGCGCGCAGCCGCAGTCCAAAGCGCGTGCGAAAGAGCACCCAGGCGCTCACGGGCACCAATGCGGCCGCGGCGTAAACGATCAGGTTGTGGCCACTGAGTAGCTGCGCATAGAGCAGCCCGGGAAAGGGATGCTCGGCTGCGGTGCCGGCCCACGGCCACACGAGCGACGTGAAACGTTGGCCGGGGCCGTCGAGCTGCGGGGTTTGGCCGCCGAGATTAAACCACGCGAGCGCCAGCGTCGGACCCAGTCCAGCCACCATAATGTTAATGGCCATCGCCGCGACGACTTGATTGCCGCGCTGGCTGACGGTCGCAAATGCCAGTAACAACGCGAGCAGTACAGCGGCGGCGATCCCTGCGCCGAGGCCGGCCCACGCGGAACCGGTCGCGGCGGACACGGCGGCGGCAGCAAAGGCGGCGCCGAGCATTTTCCCCTCCAGACCGAGGTCCACAACGCCGGACCGCTCGGAGAACATCCCGGCGATCGCCGCGAGCAGCAGCGGCGTCGCTACGCGAATCGTGGCGGCGAGCGTGAGGACGATGAGCGTGTAGGTCTCCATCGTCAGCGCGGTACGGACGTCCCGCCCGAGGGTTGCGGACTACGGGCGAGGCGCCCGGGCCACACTTTCGCGAGTGGTGCGCGGAACACGTTGTCCAGCGCACCGCAGAACAAGATCACCAAGCCCTGGATCACGACGACCATGTCGCGATTAATCTTCGGCAGGTCGAAGGCGAGCTGCGAACCGCCTTGGGCGAGGGCACCAAAGAGCACGGCGGCGACTAAGATCCCGACCGGATGATTGCGGCCCATCAGCGCGACCGCGATGCCGACGAAGCCGGCGCCACTGGGAAAATCAATGAGGATCCGGTGCTGCGAGCCGAGGAGTTCATTGAGCCCGAGACAGCCGGCAAGCGCACCCGACAAGAGCATCGCTTGAATAATAATCCGCGAAGGCGAGATACCGGCGTAAACGGCTGCGGACTGATTTTGCCCCGCGACGCGGAGCGCATAACCCCAACGCGTGCGCCACACCAGCACCCACACGAGCGCCGCGGCGAGGAGCGCGATCGCAAAAGCGAGGTTCCACGGAGACGGGGAGAACGTGATCCCGACCTGCGCGCAGACCTCGTGCACGGCGGGGAGAGCAGCATTCGCACCAAATTCCCGCGACTCAGGCGACTGCTGGCCGGGCTTGATAAGGACGTTGACGAGCAGATAAGTCATCAACGAGGCCGCGATAAAATTAAACATGATCGTGGTGATCACAATGTGGCTGCCGCGACGCGCCTGGAGCCACGCGGGGATCAGTGCCCACGCGGCACCGAACGCGGCACCGGCCATGATCGCGACCGGCAGGACCACGAGTAACGGGGCGCGGTCACCCAGCCACAGCGCGACCAATCCGCTGCCCAGGCCACCGATGTAGGCCTGACCCTCGCAACCGATGTTGAAGAGCCCGGCGTGATACGCGACCGCGACGCCGAGGCCGGTGAAGATGAAATTCGTGGCGTAGTAGAGCGTGTAGCCGATCCCCTCTTGGGTGCCGAGCGCCCCGCTCACCAGCAGCTTCAGCGCGGCCCACGGACTCTCGCCAAGAATTTTCACGACGACGCCCGAAAGGATCAGGGCGGCAGCGAGATTGATCAGCGGCAGCAACCCCAGTTCGGCCCAACGAGGAAGTTTGGCGGAGGCGCTCATGCGGGACCCTCAGATTTCACGCCGGCCATCAGGAGACCCATTTTTTCCTCCGTCGCGTCGGCCCGCAACAATTCACCGACAATCTCGCCCGCATTCATCACGAGGATCCGATCGGCGAGACCGAGGATTTCGTCGAGTTCAACCGAGACGATCAGGAGGGCTTTCCCGGCGTCGCGCAGGGCGACAAGTTTCTTGTGGATGAACTCGATCGCGCCGATGTCGACGCCGCGCGTCGGCTGACCGACGAGCAGCACCCGTGGGTCCACATCAATCTCGCGGGCGAGCACGAGCTTTTGCTGGTTGCCACCGGAGAACGCCGCGATGCGCAGCGAGGGCAGCGGTGGGCGCACGTCGTGCGCAGCCATTTTTCCCTCGCAAGCCTTGCGAATAGCGGTGCGGTCGAGCCAGCCGCCCCGCGTGCACTCGGCGCGGTCGTGGTAGCCCAAGATCGCGTTATCCTCGGCGGAGAAATTCGTGACGACGCCCATGCGTAAACGATCCTCGGGCACATGCGCGAGGCCAAGCGCGCGACGCTCTCGCGGGCCGAGGTGCTCGCGCACGAGGTCGTGATGCTGCAACGTAATCGAGCCCCGGGTTGGCAAACGGATACCGGCGAGAGCCTCGAGGAGTTCGGACTGGCCGTTGCCGGAAACACCGGCGACGCCGACGATCTCGCCCGCGCGAAGGTCGAAGCTGACGCCTTTGACCCGGGCGACACCCAGGCGATCGCGGACTTCGAGGTCGCGCACGGCGAGGAGTGTGGCACCGGGCTGGGCGAGTTTTTTTTCGACGCGGAGCAGCACGGCGCGCCCGACCATTTTTTCCGCGAGCTCCCGCGGCGATGTGGTGGCGGTGGCCACTTCGCCGACGATGACGCCTTGCCGCATGACCGTCACCCGATCCGTGATGACCATAATCTCGCGCAGCTTATGGGTAACGAGGATGACGGATTTCCCTTCGTCGCGGAGACGGCGCAGCATGTTGAAGAGCGCGTCAGCCTCCTGTGGCGTCAGGACGGCGGTCGGTTCGTCGAGAATGAGAATCTGCGCGCCGCGGTAGAGCGCCTTGAGGATCTCCACGCGCTGCTGGAGTCCGACCGGCAACTCGGACACGACGGTGTCGAGCGGCACAGCGAGCGCGTAGTCGCAGGCGAGCTTTTCGAGTTCCCTCCTCGCGCGGGCGAGTCCGCCCGCGAGCAACGCGCCACCCTCGACACCGAGGACGACGTTTTCGAGCACCGTGAAATTCTCCACGAGCATGAAATGCTGGTGAACCATGCCGATGCCCGCGCGGATCGCGTCTTGCGGCGAGCCGAGATCGACGCGGCGACCATGCACGTAAATCTCGCCGGAGTCGGCCCGGTGAAATCCGTAGACGATATTCATCAGCGTCGACTTACCCGCGCCGTTTTCACCGATGAGCCCGTGGATACTGCCGGGCGCGACGGCAAAGCTCAGGGACCGGTTGGCGTGGACGGTGCCGAAACGCTTGTCGATGGCGCGCAGCTCGAGGGCGGGAGCTACGGATTTTTCAACCACGGATGAACACAGATTCAGAGGGGAGAGGAGCCGGTGCCGGTAAAAGATCGGCAGCAATCCGCGTCCCTCCGAGGTTAAATTTACTGCACCTTGTACTCCGCAACCTTTAGTTTGCCGGAGATGATGTCGGCTTTGGCGGTGGCGAGTGTGGCCTCCATGGCGGGGGTGATGAGCGTGCGGTTGTGCTCGTCGAGGGAATAGCCGACGCCGTCTTCGGCCAGACCGAGGACGATAGGGCCGCCCTTCCACGTGCCGTTTTTTGCATCCATGATCGTCTGGTAGACGGCGACATCGACGCGTTTCACGGCGGAAGTCAGCACGCTGCCCGGATGAAGATAGTTTTGGTTGGCGTCGCAGCCGATGCTCAGCTTACCGGCGTCCTTCGCGGCTTGCATGACCCCACCACCGGTATTGCCAGAGGCGTGGAAAATAACGTCGGCACCGCGACCGATCTGGCTCTTGGCGAGTTCCCCTCCCTTGGTGGGATCATTCCACGCGGCGGCCGTGGTACCGGTCATGTTTTGGAAAACCTCGGCCTGAGGATTCACGAACTTCGCGCCGTCGGTGTAGCCTTGGGCAAACTTACGAATCAGCGGAATATCCATGCCGCCGACGAAACCCAGCTTGCCCGTCTTCGAAGCGAGCGCTGCGGCCATGCCGCAGAGAAAGGACGATTCCTGTTCGCGGAAGTTGATCGATTGGACGTTCGGCAGATTCACGGTGCCGTCGATGATCGCGAACTTCACGTTCGGGAATTTCTTAGCCGCGGCCTCGACGGCTGAGGCCTGGGAGAAACCAATGGCGACGATGACTTGGGAGCCGCGTTGCGCAAAGCGGGTCATCGCTTGTTCGCGTTGGGCGGCGTTGGTGACCTCAAACTCGCGGACCTCGATGCCGGTTTCCTTTTTGAATCGGACCGTACCGTCACTGGCCGACTGGTTGAACGACTTGTCGAACTTGCCACCCATGTCGTAAATGATCGCGGGCGCGAAATCGGCCGCGAAAACGGCCGTCGAGAACACCACGGGCGCGACGAGGATGGAGACGAAGCGGGGCAATTTCATTGGGCAAAAGGAAGTCAGCGGAGAAGACGAATGCAAGCGCTGGACCAATCTTGGTCGGACTTCAGTCTGCCTTTGCACACGGCAGGTTTTCGCACGGTGCGGCCGACAGAAGTCCGCCCTCGCCCCTACTTTTGGTGCCACGATCCGTCTTCTTTTTGAATCCAAACACCGGCGGCGCTGTTGGCGGCGATTTGCTTCGCGCGCGCGCGGCCGGAGTCGTCGACGGAGACGCCGGTGCGCTTGGCGACTTCGGCGTAGAGCACGCCGCGGTCGCTATTTTCATCGGCGACGACCTTGGCGGAAGCACCACCGCTACGGCGCACTTCGAGGAGGCCGCGGTTGTTCTCACCGACCGCACCGCTGGTTTTCAACGAAGCGACTTCGGATTGGCGGGAAGCCATGCGCTGTTTCGCCGCGGCGATATCCTGGGCTACGGCGCTGCCGGCCAATGAGAAGAAAGCGAGGGCGAGGAGAACGAAAAGGCGGAGCTGGGTGTTCATACGAGCGGGAGGAGAGGGTTTTTTATTTCGCAGCGGATTTCATGGACGCGTCCTGCTTGTCGAGGTCGCCGAAGAGATCGTCGAGGGCTTTGTCGACTTTCACGTTCACGTCGATCGTCGCGTGGACTTGAATCGGGTCCATCGTGACGTGGATGCAACCGCCGAGAACGAGCGCGGTCACGAGAAGCGGGAGGCAGCGAAGCATAGATGCAGAGTGCACACACGAGACCGCAAAGGGCAACTCAGGTTTCATCTGGCCGTGTTCAGGCGAATGTTCGCGCGGTCATCCAGACCGAGACGCAGCACGTGATCGAGGGGACCGGAGACGTTGACGGTGAACGTGACTTTTTCGACCACATCACCCACGCCGGTGGTGCGGGCGACGACTTCGACCTTGGCGGAACGCGCGCCACCCGCCCCATCCGGATAAAGCTGCAGGCTGAGGTTTTCAACGGCGAGAGGGGCCTGACCCAGCTCGATGCGCTGGAGCATACCATGGGCCGGATTTTCAATTGAGAACCAGCGGCTGAGCGGTCCCATCGCAGCCGGTAGCAGCGCGATGCGCAGAGGTGAATTCCCCGTGAGTAACCCCGGAGACGAGGCGAGGCGCACCGTGGCCGCTTGTCCCGCGGCGGCCGCGAGGGACCCGTTAGCGGGCCCCAGCCCGGCCTGCCGGCTCCAGTTCAACGATAAGCGCCCGGCGACTTGGCCGCCGGCTTGCTGGAGCGCTTGGGGCACGAAGCTGGCGAGGTCACCGAGCGAGACGCCCGAAAATTCAAGGACGCTGTTCACCGCCGGTGCGACCGGATCGAGCGTAAAGGGCGCCAGAGTAATCCGCCCACCGAAGGCCGCGACCTCGGCGCGACTCACCGCAAGGCGGCCGGCCTCGGCACCGGCAAGCTCAAGAATGAGATTTCTCCCCGTGAGCCCGGCGGCTTGAATCGTATCCACGTGGGCGCGCGCGGTGCGCACGGCGACGCGCGTCGGAGTGAGCTCGAGATCGCCGACAAGTTCCAGCCCACTCGCGCTCCAGTGCTGAGATTTACTGCCAGCGGTGCCTGCGGCGAGGGTGGCAGACAACGTGCCGGTGGCCTCGGACCCGCGCCACCGGCCGGAGCCCTCCAAGGTGAGCTGCCCGGCTAATGTAAAATCAGCAGGCAGCGTGGTTATCCCAGCCTGCTCACTGCTGAGGCGCCACCACAAGGCCGCGTCACACTTTGCGCGCACGAGGCGCCACGTGCCCGGCGACTCGCCGCCGGGGAGCGTAAATTCCAGGCGGAGTTCCAAGCCCGGTGCGGTCGCCGTGGCGTCGAAGGCGAGGCTGTGGCCGGCCGCGGGGCGCGCGTGCACGCGCCACGCGAGCGGAGGCAGACCGGGGATTTTGGGCAGCGAAAGCAGGCCGGAAAGAGCGGCCGTCAGCGGAGGAATCGGCGGCGCAGACTCCGCCGCAGCCCACGCAGCCACCCAGGCTACGGAGACGAACAGAAGGAGGACAGAGCGGCGCATGGGGAATAGATTCCGGAAACACGCGACGGTTACCAGTCAACTTCGGCGGCGGTGGCGAAGCGGGCTGCTTAAGTCGCCTTCGCTGCTCGCGAGTGAGCGACTGCGCCGCCTGCTTTCGTTCGAGCGCACTCAAAACCAGATGCGTGGCCGGAGGACGCTACTCGGCAAACATGAACGGCGGCTAGAAAGCCGCCGCTCCGGCTTAGCGCACCGGCACCGGCGCCAGATTCCAAATCTGCTGCGCGTATTCGCGGATGGTACGATCGCTGGAGAACTTGCCGACGCGAGCGGTATTGAGGAGCGCCATCTTCGCCCATTTCGTCTGGTCGCGATAGGCGGCATCGACCCGGGCCTGCGCGTCGGAATAGGAACGGAAATCCGCAAGGAGCAGGTAGGGATCGCCACCCTGCAACAGACTCGCGTGGACGTGACCAAAAGCCCCGTGTTCGCCCGGGGTGAAATAGTCGCTACCCAGCCAATCAATCACCGCGCGAAGCTCATCATCGGCGTGGTAATAGTCCCACGGTTGGTAGCCCTTGGCCCAGAGCGCCTCTACTTCGTCGACGGTGAGGCCGAAGATGAAGATATTGTCGGCGCCCACTTCTTCGCCGATCTCGACGTTGGCACCGTCGAGTGTGCCGATGGTCAGCGCGCCGTTCGCCATGAGCTTCATGTTGCCGGTGCCGGACGCCTCTTTGCCGGCGGTGGAAATCTGCTCCGAAAGATCGGCGGCCGGGATGATTTTTTCCGCGAGCGAAACCCGATAATTCGGGAGGAAGACCACTTTGAGTTTCCCCCCGATGCGTTCGTCGGCGTTAATCCGAGCGCCAATGACATTGATCGCACGGATGATGTTCTTCGCGAGGTCGTAGCCCGGCGCGGCTTTCGCTCCGAAGATGAAGACGCGCGGCACCAGATCGATTGCCGGATTCTGCAAGATCCGCCGATAGAGTGCGAGAATGTGCAGCAGATTGAGATGCTGCCGCTTGTATTCGTGGAGCCGTTTGATCTGCACGTCGAACAGCGCATCCGGAGAAACCACGACGCCACACAGGTCCTTAATCGTCGCGGCGAGCTCGACCTTGTTGGCGCGCTTGATAGCCATGAACGCGCGTTGAACCCCCGGGTCGTCGGAGAATTTTTCCAGCCCACGGAGCAGATCGAGATCGCGGACCCAGGCCTCGCTGCCGAGCTGCCGCGTAATCAGTTTCGACAATCCGGGGTTGCTCTTAAACAGCCAGCGACGCGGGGTGATGCCGTTGGTTTTGTTCTGAAATTTACCGGGATAGAGCGCGTCGAACTCGGGGAAGAGATCCTTCTTCAGGAGCGCGGTGTGGAGTGCGGCGACGCCGTTGACAGTGTGCGAACCGACCACGGAGAGATTCGCCATCCGGACCCGCTTGTGACCGTTTTCCTCGATGAGGGAGCAGATGCGCTTCTTCTCGTTGTCGCCTGGCCACTTGGCCTCGACGGTGATCATCAGGTGCGTGTTGACGTCGAAAATGAGCTGGAGATGGCGCGGCAGCACGCGTTCGAACAGAGCGACGCCCCACTTCTCCAGAGCCTCTGGCAACAAGGTGTGATTGGTGTAGGAGAAGGTTTTCGAGACAATCGCCCAAGCGGCATCCCACGACATCTGCTCCTCGTCGATGAGCAGGCGCATGAGCTCCACGATCGCGATGGCGGGGTGCGTATCGTTGAGCTGGACGGCGACTTTTTCGGAGAAATTTGCCCACGAGTTGCCCGGCGACCGGAAATGCCGGCGGATGAGATCACGCAGGGAACAGGCGACAAAAAAATACTGCTGCACGAGGCGCAGTTCTTTGCCGTTTTCGGTCTTGTCGTTCGGGTAGAGAACTTTTGAGACGGTCTCTCCCACGGCTTTCTCCCGCACGGCCTCGACGTAGCCGCCGCTGTTGAACGCCGCCAGATCGAAGTCTTCCGTGGATTTCGAGGCCCACAAACGCAGGAGGTTGACCGTTTGGGTACCGAAGCCGGCGATCGGAATATCGTGCGGCACGCCCAAAATCGTCTTAGTATCCACCCAGCGTGGACGGTAGTTCCCGCGATCATCGAACACATTTTCGACGCGTCCAAAAACGCGCACCTCCTGGGTGTATTCGGGACGCACCACCTCCCACGGGCTGCCGAAAATAATCCAATTATCGGGATGCTCGATTTGGTGGCCGTTGTTGAAGGCCTGCTTGAAGAGCCCAAACTCGTAGTAGATGCCGTAGCCGAGCGCCGGGTAGTCAAGCGTCGCGAGGGAATCGAGGAAGCACGCAGCGAGGCGACCAAGGCCGCCATTGCCAAGCCCCATGTCGACTTCGGATTCGCGGATTTCCTCGAAGTCCTGTCCGAGGGACTCGAGGGCCTCCTTGGCCGTATCGAGCAGCCCGGTGGCGATGAGATTATTGCCGAAGAGACGTCCCATGAGATACTCGAGGGAGAAATAGTAAATCCGGCGGACGTTGTGGGCGTTGTGCACGGCCTGCGTGGCAATCATCCGCTCATGGATTGTATCGCGCACCGCGAGGGCGGTGGCGACCCACCAGTCGCGCGACGTGGCGGAACCCGGATGGCGCGCGAGCGTAGAAACCAGATGGCGCTGAATCAGTGAACGAAAAGCATCGGCCGGCTTGTCCGCTGAAGCAGGCTGGTTATGAATCGCATCAATGAGGTCCGCCGCCGGAAAGGGCGCGGTGCTGGCGAGGGACGCGGACGCACGCCGAGCGGACGCGCGTTGCGTTGCCACGGATCGGACGGCCTTGGCAGGTTGTGCTGTGGTCGCTGGTTGGGCTTTCGCGGTGGATTTTTTCTTCAGTGCGGTGGGCATGGGAGAGAGTTGGCCAAAGTACTAACATGATTCGCGCCAGCGCGAGTGTCGGTGGCGGATTATTTCTGTCTTATTTCTGAAAGCGCCGCGCGAGCTCGCTGTGGTTCAGTTCGATGTAAGTCGGCCGGCCGGCCGGACTGCTGAGGGGCGTGCGCGTGGCGAGGAGTTGCGCCACGAGCGATTGAAGCTCCACCTCACCGGCGCGTTCGGGCAGGCGAACAGCCTTCGCCACCGCCAACCGGGCTAATGCTTCTCGGGCGAGGTCCGTATCGTTGTCCGGTAGGCGTCCATCACGAAACGCCCCGAGCAGATCGCGCAAAAACGGCTCCGCGTCGGCCGGCTCCATCCACGCCGGCACCGCTTCGACCCGAAAAAAATTGCGACCGAACTCACCGACCTCAAAGCCGTGCGTGTGGAGAAACGTGAGACGGTCCAGCAACAGCGACGACGAAACGGGGTCGAGTTCGAGCGGCACGGGCAAGAGCAGCCGTTGGCTCGGGACCAGCCCGGAACGAAATTGTTCGCGGAGGCGCTCGAACCAAACGCGCTCGTGCGCCGCGCGACGGTCGAGTAACACGAGCCCCGCCGCCGTTTCAAAGAGCGCATAACTGCCGTGGGCGAGGGCGAGGAAGCGCCACGGAGGAATGACGATTTCAGCTTTACGAATTTCGACTGGCGCAGGCGTGGGAGGGATGAGGGGAG
>CANIJN010000201.1 GCA_947467625.1 Opitutia bacterium
AATCCTACCGGCACGCCGCCGTCGGCCGCTACGCGCTCGGGAATTTCGCCGAAGCCCTCCGGCTCATCGAAAAAGCGCGCGGCCTTGATGCGGGCTCCAGCGCGTTGCGGTTCCTCCAGGGGAAGTATCTCGCGGCGGCGGGCCAGCACAAGTTGGCGTTCGCGGCGGTGAGTGCGCTGCCGACCAACGATGAGACCATCGCGGCCGTCTCCGCCGACTTGGATTTGGCGGCATCGGTCGCTCCGCGTTGGCTGCCGGGGGCGAAGATCGCGGCAGCGGCGGCAGTAGCAGCAGCCGAGGCGAAGAAAATTGCGGCGCGAGCAGCGGCAGCAGCAGCAGCGGCGGCGGCCGAGGCGAAAGCACTGGCGCTGGGGCGGGGCGAAATGGTGCGCATTCCTCCCGGGTCATTTGTGATGGGGAGTCCGCGCGGGGGTGGTGACGACGAGCGGCCGGTGACGCGCGTAACCCTCACCACGGCGTTTTCGTTGGGCAAGACGCAGGTGACGCAGCGGTCGTGGATGGCGGTGATGGGGAGCAACCCCAGTGCCTTCAAAGGCGAATCGCTGCCGGTGGAACGTGTTTCGTGGGACGACGCGATGGAATTTTGTCGGAAGCTAACAACGCTCGAGCGGTCGGCGGGGCGTTTGCCTAGCGGTTATGTCTATACGCTGCCTACGGAAGCGCAGTGGGAGTATGCGTGTCGCGCGGGCACGACCGGGGACTACGCGGGTGAAGTGCAGGCGATGGCGTGGTCTGCCGAGAACTCAGGCGACACGACGCACGTGGTCGCGACGAAGCAGGCCAACGCGTGGGGGCTCCATGACATGCATGGCAACGTGTGGGAGTGGTGCGCGGATTGGTATGCGGACAAATTGCCGGGAGGCAGCGTGAGCGATTTCAAGGGCGCAGCTTCGGGCTCCAACCGCGTCAACCGCGGTGGCAGTTGGGGGATTGACGCCGCGGATTGTCGCTCCGCGGTTCGCCTCGGGTATTCGCCCGGCAACCGCGGCGGCAGCCTCGGCTTCCGCCTCGCCCTCAGTTCAGTTCCTTAGTGGCGTGAGCAACCAGCAACCAGAAAAAGGGAGCGGAGCGACGGGCGGAGGGCGGGCAGGCGGCGAGGGACGAGCCGGCGGCCAGCCCGGAGCACGGCGCGGAGCGGAGGGAAATTTTCTGGCGGACCACAGGGGTGAGTTGACTGGAGCGGATTCGCACCCTTGGTTGAACTCATGAAATCAATCCACGCGGTGTTTGTCCGAGATGGCGATTGGTTTGTCGCCCGGTGCCTGGATTTCCCCGTCACCACCCAAGGTCGCACGTTGGCTGTCGCCCAAAAGAACTTGCAGGAAGCGGTGGCGCTTTACTTGGAGACTTGGGGTGACGAGCTCCGGCAACCGCGGCTGACCGAAGTCTATCTGGCCACGCTGGCCGTCGGAGCATGAGCCGGCACCTGCCCGGCGTATCGGGTAGGCGGCTGATCGGAGCGCTGCGGCGGGCGGGATTTGTGGTCCTGCGGCAAAAAGGGAGCCATGTCTCGCTCGAGAAAACGACGGCCGGGCGGTATTGGCGCACGATTGTCCCGCTGCATCGGGAAATCCGTCCGGGAACGCTGAGCGACATCCTGAACCAAGCTGGTCTGAGCAAGGCTGACCTGCGGAATCTGCTCTGATTGGGAAGCTGGAAAACGTAACGACGGCAACGCTCTCCACCCATGCAAGTGAGTCTTTTCTCGGTGGCGCCCGGCGATAGCCGGGCACTCGATGAACTCAACCGCTGTCTGCGCGGGCACCGCGTGCTCACGCTCGACCGCCACTGCGACGCGGGCGTGTGGTCGTTTTGCGTGACGTGGCAGCCCGGAACGGCGGAGGCGCTGCCTGCGGAGAAAGTGGACTACAAGGCGCTGCTCGATGCGCCGACGTTTGCGCTGTTTGCCAAACTGCGCGACGTCAGGAAGGGGCTGGCGGAAAAAGAAAACCTGCCGGCCTATGCGGTGTTTACCAACGAGCAGCTCGCGGAGATCGCGCGGCGGCGGTGCGCGGTGGCGGCGGACCTCGGGAAGATCGACGGGATCGGGACGGCGCGGGTGGAGAAATACGGTGCCGCAGTGGTGGCGGCGATCAATGAAAATGAAACGTTGCGAAGTGCGTCTGGATCAAATCGCTGACGCGGATAATCTGCGCGCGGCGTTCTTACGCGCGGCGCGGGGCAAGGGCCACCGCGGCGAGGTGATCGCGTTTCGCGAGAATTTGGTGGCGGAACTGGCGGCACTGCGGGCGGGCATCCTCGCGGGCACGGTGGTGGTGGGCCAGTTTACCGCGTTTACGATCCACGAGCCCAAGGAGCGGCGCATCCACGCACCGTGTTTCCGGGAGCGGGTGTTGCATCACGCGCTGATCGGGCCGTGCGAGGCGGATTTCGAGCGGTGGCTGATCGAGGACACCTTTGCGTGTCGGCGAGGGAAAGGGCGCGAGGCGGCGCTGCGGCGGGCGGAGCACCACGCGGCGCGGCACGGATGGTTTCTGAAACTGGATGTGGCGAAGTATTTCGACTCGATCCCCCACGCGGTGCTGCTGGGCGAAATCGCGCGGCGGTGGCGCGACCGGCGCGTGGTCGCACTGTGGGAGCGCATCGTGAGGTGCTATGAAACCGCGCCGGGGCGGGGCTTGCCGATCGGCGCGCTGACGAGCCAGCACCTCGCGAATTTTTTCCTGGGCGCGGCGGATCGGTATGTGAAAGAGACGCTGCGCGCGCCCGGCTACGCGCGCTACATGGACGACATGGCGCTGTGGGGCGGGCGCGCGGAGCTGAAGGCCGCAGTGCGCGGGCTGAGGATTTTCCTAGCGGAGCGGCTGGGGCTGACTCTGAAGGGAAACTGGCATCTCCAACCGGTGGTGCGCGGAATGGATTTTCTCGGCTACCGGGTTTTCCCGGGAGGCAGCCGGTTGGCGCGGCCATCGCGCCGGCGTTTCCTGCGGCGCTGGGTCTGGTGCGAGCGGGCGCGAGCGTGCGGCGGTATCGGCGAGCGGGAGGCGCAGCGCCGTGTGCTGGCGCTTACGGCCTTCGTGCGTGTGGCGCGGTGTGAGCGGGTGCTGCAGAAACTTTTCGGTCCGCCCCAGGGCGGCCCGCGAACGGACCACGGCCATCGGGCTCCAACCGCGTCAACCGCGGTGGCAGTTGGAGGAATGACGCCGCGAATTGTCGCTCCGCGAATCGCAACAGGAATTCGCCCGGCAACCGCAACGACAACCTCGGCTTCCGCCTCGCCCTCAGCTCACGCCACGCGGCCCTCCGGGTCGCAGGACTGAACCGGCCGGGGTCCGGCTCCTCGCCCGGCGGCCGGGCGGTGGACAAAGTCAGCGCAGGGCCGCCCGGTGCGAGTAAGTGGCGGCGGATGCCGCCGCCGAAAGCTCCGGGCGGCGATGCCTGGGACCCGAACGGCTCAGCAACGGTCTGGACTGACAGCCCCGACTCCACGAGGGACCTAGGGTTTCCTGAAATTCAATGGCCGGATGCGGTAAACGGCAATGCCGGTGGTGTGTGAGAGCGGTGGCGCGGGGCGTAATCCCCGTGCCCTCTCCGGTCAGGGGAAGGAGTTCGAACAAGCTTGCTGCCCGTTTCAGCGAAACCGGTGCGGAACCGGTGCGTAGTGGGAAAAAGGATGCGCGACGTTCAGCCGCGACGCAGGGCGGTCAGAACTCGAAGGAGTTCGTGAGCGTCCACTTGTCGGGTTGGGGGATGCGGGCGCTGGCGGTTTGGCCGTTGGGCTGAGACGTGACCGCGATCAGTTCGCCGGGGCCGAAGAGGTCGCGGACGTTGAGTTGCACGCTCCACTTGATGCGGTCCTTGAGGATCTTTCGGCTGTAGCGGAGCCAGGCGTCGTAGTTGATTTCGTCGCTGCCGTAGTAGGGCCGCGTTACATCGTAGACCCAGACCCCGATGGCGTTTTTCTTAACGGGGAACCCGGTCGCGACCTTGTCCTGCCAGCGGACGGCCCCGCCCACACTGAAGCCTTTGAACGGGCCGGAGCGGAAGTCGTAATTGTTGACCACGTTGAAGCGCCAGCGGCGGAGCTCCTGTACGGGCGAGCCGTCGGCGGCGAGCGCGTTGAGGTAGGGGACATACATGTTATTGATGGCGAGCACGCCGAGCTGGCTGCCGAAGCCGCCGAAGTAGGGGATGTCCTCAAAGCCGTTCATCGCGCGTGTATTCGTGGCTTGGATGCCGTCGCCGTCGGTCCAAAGCGGGAGATTTTTCTTCACGAAATCCGCGAAGTCGGCGCCGACGTTGGTCTTTTTCGCTTCCTGCATCGCGGCGTTGAACGAGATGCGCCAGTGCTTCGTGGGGTTCAGCGTGCCTTCGAATTCCCAGCCCTCGGAGACGGTGTCGGCGACGTTGCCGACGTTGGGCGGACGGGTGGCCGTCCAACTGCCGCCGGCGACGGGCTGGGTGAAGGCCCACGTCTGCGCGAGCACGGGATCGACGGGGCGCAGCCACTCGGCGGCGGTGCGCTGGGTGAACCAAAGATTGCGCGCGGTGGTCTCGGCGGCGGTGAGGACGGGGTTCAGGTTGTTGGCTTGCGCGGGATCGGTGAGACTCGCGCGAGGCGAGAGGTAGCGGGAATCACCGGGGGCGAAGCCAAACCATTTGTTGATGAGGGATTCATTTACTTGGGTGCCGCGGAGGCCGTTCATCGCGCGGACGACGTCGTTGCCTGGCCAGAAAGTGTTGTAGAAAGTCGAGGCGTCGTTCGATTGCGTGGTGCGGTAGCGGTTGACGCGCAGGGTAAGTTTTTGGTCGAGGACGGAGAGTGTGACGCCGAGGTCTTTGGTCTGGCCGGCGGGCGGACTGAAAGGGCGGCCGTAGACATCGGCGAGGGCGGAGTTGGGGCGGAAGTTGCGGGATTCGTTGTAGGCGAGGGTGAAGTCGGTGCCGCGCGGGAGGACGCGTTTCACAAACTGTGGGGCGTGGAGGACGGCGCTCCAGCTGAGCGTTTCGTCTTCGGCAAAAATGGTGGGCGTGGCGGGGAGGACCCAGAGCGGATTGTAGGGATCGGTTTCGCCGGTGAGGGACGCTTGGCGGGCGGGACCGGCGTCGCGGAGAGCGAACTCGTCGTGGCGCCAGCCGACGAGGCCGACGAGTTTGTCGCTGAACAAATAGCTCTGCCAGACGAAGGACTGGCTCTTGGTCTTATTAGAATTTTTTGAAGCGCCGTTGTAGAGTTTGCTGAGGTCGCGTTCACCGGCGCTGAGCGTGGTGACGGGCGCGTAGACCCATTGGTTGATGCGGCTGTCGAAGAGGAGGGCGGTACCGGAGGCGGCGGGCGTATGAACGGCGGTGATACCGGAGATGTGGGCGTTGGCGGCGGAGGTGGCGCCGGCGAGCGAGCTGCCGAGGTAGTGGATGCCGGCGTAGCTGGGGTAGGTGGTGGTGTTGGGGTTGTTGGCGTAGGCGTTCAGCTCGAGGCCGTAGGAGTAGCCGGAAATGCTGCGGCTGAAGTTGTCCACGCTCTGATCGGTGTAGGAACCGGTGAAGACGTGTTTGCCGAGGTGGCGGAGCAGGCCGGATTTTTGGCGGAGATCGAGCGTCGCGTAGGCGGTGCTGCGGAGGGCGTCGCGGGTGGCGTCGACGAGGTTATTGCCGATGGAATCAGACGAGACGAAAGGGCGGCCGAAGTTGGCGTTGGGTTTTCCGTCGACGAGCTTGGTGTTCATGTCGACGTAGATCGTGTAGGCGTCGAAGCCGAACATGCCGAGGTTGTCGCGATGGTGGGACTGCCGATCATAGGAGACCTCGAAGCCGACGAGGTCGCGGAAAAACGTTTGGCGGAGCGTGGCGTTGAGCGCGCGGAAGTCGGCCTGTTCGCGTTTGTTGGGGCCGTCGAGGAGTTGGTCGTAGAAATTAAAAATCGAGGGATCGCGCAGCTCCTGGTAACGCCACAGGCCGCGGTAGGCCTCGCCGGCGGGAGCGAACTGCTGGTTGAGGAAAAAGAGGGGATTGTTGCCCTGCGCGGTGTAACTGCCGATGGCATACCATTGGGTATTGGGCGTGCCGCCGCCGCTGCGCATGAAGGGAGGGACGCCGTTGCCGCCCTGCACGGCGGAAGCGGGATCGGTGAAGACGGCCCCGACGGCGCCGAACCAGCGGCCGGGGGAGCCGAGCTGGGCGTTGAGGAAAGGAGTGTTGGTGACGTTGCCGGGCGTGGTGGGATCGAGGGCGACCTTATTGAGAATATTAAACCACGCGGAGATGCCATCGTGCGGCGGATTGGGGCGGGGGCGGTTGGAGTTTTGGGTGCCGCCCTCGTAGTTGACCTGCAGCTGGGTGAGACCGGTCTTGATGAGACGCGGCTCGAATTTAAAGGAGGCGAACACGCGGCGATCCTCTTCGAAGGCGGGTTGCTGGCGGTAGCCCTCCTTTTTATTGAGCGCGATCACGCGGACGCCGAGGAGGCCCCGGGCGATGGATTGGTTCAGGTCGAGGACTTCGCGGTGGGAGTCGAAACGTCCGATAGTTTGCTCGAACTTGAGAGAATTCTTCTGGAGATTTGCGGCTTTGAGCTGGTTGTTGATGATGCCGGCGGGGCTGCCGAGGCCGAAGAGGATGGCGTTGGCGCCGCGGGAGATATCGACGCGCTCCGTGTTGTAGGAATCCATCGGAATATTCGTCAGGAAGAAATCGCGGGTGAGATCGGCACCGGAGAGACCGCGCACGCGGGTGGCGCCGCTGGGGCTTTGGAGCGTGCCCTCGGCGCTGGAGAAACCGTTGCCGGTGCTGACGCCGGAGAAGTTACCCTCGAAGCCGCCAGCTTCGGTGTTGGTGGTGTAAATGAGGATGTCGCGGAGGTTGGTTGAACCGGTGTCGATCATGAACTGCGAAGTCACGACGGAGATGGCGGCGCCGACGTCGCGGAGATCGGTGCGCAGGCGCGTGCCGGCGAGGGTGCTGGTCGCGGCGTATCCGCGGTCCTCGGACTCAGAGACCACGAAAGGAGTGAGCCGCACGGCTTCGTCCGGACCCGTGGCGGCGGGGGTGGGCTGGGCGGTGGGCGCCGGGGAGGCGGTTTGGGCGCGGAGATGAGGGAGGCCGAGCAGACACAGGGCGCCGAGCGTTGCGAAGGCGCGGCGTGACAGGTTTTTTAGGGTGGTGGGCATAGGACTTGGGCGGGGGTGGAATGATCGTGAGACCGAGGTCAGAAATCGGGGTGCAGCGAGCGACATAGTCCGGTGAGTTAAATCACAGATCGGTCGCAAACTACGAGGGTAGATTTTTTCGTAAGAGTAAAAGGCGTGGGAGGCGATCGCCGGCCAGAGCGCGGCGATCCCGGCCTAGTCGAAGGCCTGCTTTGAATTCGTCCGGAGGAAGAGGAAGATTTCGTTGGCGAAAAATTCGCCGAATTCGGCGCGTTTCTTTTCGCCCATGCCGGGGAGGCCTTCCATGCGTTCGACGCGGTCAGGGTAACTGCGCGCCATGGCGCGCAGGGTGGTGTCGCCAAAAATAATGTACGCGGGCACGCTGCGTTCGTCGGCGAGTTTACGGCGCAGGGTGCGGAGTCGCTCGAAGAGGATTTCGTCGCACTCGACATCGCCCTCGCGGCGGGTGACGCGTTTGGCTTTGGGGAGGTCGAGGGTCTTCGTGAGGGTGATGGGGGTGCGGGCGCGGAGGACGGCCATGCCGGATTCGCTGACGTTGAGGGTGGCGTATTCGCCCTCGTCGATGCCGATGTAGCCGAGGCGGATGAGCTCGCGGCCGACGGACGCCCAGGCGGGCCGCGGCAGATCTTTGCCGATCCCGTAGGTGGAGAGCTGCTGGTGGCCCCACCGGGTGATCTTTTCGGTGTCGGCGCCGACGAGGACCTCGATGACGTGATTCAGGCCGACGCCGAAGCGGCTGTTTTGACGAATGCGGAAAACGCAGGAGAGGAATTTTTGCGCGACGAGCGTGCCGTCGTAAGTCTCGCGGGGCTCGGAGCAGTTGTCGCAGGCGGCGCAGTTATCAACCGGGAATTTCTCGCCGAAGTAGGCGAGGAGTTCGACGCGGCGGCAGCCGGCGCTCTCGGCGTAGTGGACGATCTGCCGAAGCTGGGCGCGGGCAATGTCCTGCTCCTGTTTGTTGGTGATTTCATCGAGGAAGTGCGTCTGCTTCGCGATGTCGCCGCCGCTGAAGAGGAGCAGGCAATCGCCGGGGAGGCCGTCGCGGCCGGCGCGACCGGTTTCCTGATAGTAGCCCTCGATATTTTTGGGAAGGTCGTGGTGGATGACCCAGCGGACATTGGGTTTGTTGATACCCATGCCGAAGGCGATGGTCGCGCAGATGATCCGCGTATCGTCGCGGAGAAACTGCTCCTGATTTTCGCCACGTTCGGTGGCGGTGAGGCCGGCGTGGTAGGCGCGGGCGGAGAAACCGCGGCCGGCGAGGGATTCGGCGACGCGTTCGGCGGTGGCGCGGCTCGCGCAGTAAATGATGCCGCTCTCGTGTTCGCGTTTGCGGACGAAATCGATGATTTGTTTAGCGGGCTGATCCTTCGGGATGACGCGGTAGGTGAGGTTCGGGCGGTTGAAGCTGGCGACGAAGGTCTGCGGGTTGTGGAGCTTCAGGTGTTTGATGATGTCGGTGCGGACGCGGCCGGTGGCGGTGGCGGTGAGCGCCATCATGGGGATGCCGGGGAGAGCCGTGCGGAGTGTGGCGAGTTGGCGATATTCTGGGCGGAAATCGTGGCCCCATTCGGAGACGCAGTGGGCCTCGTCGATGGCGATGCAGGTGACATTCCACGTTTTTAAGTTCTCGACCCAGCCGTCGAGCATGAGGCGCTCGGGGGCGGCGTAGAGGAGCTTGTAGTGACCGCGGTGGAGGCCGGAGAGCCGCGCGCGGGCTTCCTTTTCGCCGAGGGTGGAGTTGAGAAACGTGGCGGCGACACCACTGGCTTGGAGCTGGTCGACCTGATCTTTCATCAAGGCGATCAAAGGCGAGACGACGACAGTGAGACCGGGGCGGGCGAGGGCGGGGAGTTGGAAACAGAGTGATTTTCCGCCGCCGGTGGGGAGGAGCGCGAACACGTCTTTGCCCGCGAGGGTGGCGTCGATGATGTCGCGTTGGAGTGGGCGAAATGTCGAGTAGCCGAAGGTGCGCTTCAGGAGCGCGGCAAGATCGGGCGAGGCGGCGGGCATGGCGGGTAGGACATAGGCGACGGCGGGCCGGAAGCGCACGGAAAATGTTTCGGCCCTAGGGCGGAGGGCTGAGCGAGCGGGGTGAGGTCAAGACCTCCCTGATGCGGGTGAGTGATTGGCGCGACGGGATGGCGAGCGTGGTTTTGCCGTGGCCACGCGTCGGGTTGGCGTTGGCCGAACGGAGGTTGCGGGCCAGCGCGGGGCCGTGCTTGAGAAACCATCGACAGCGACGTCGCGAGCGAGGAGTGGCCGCGAAATGTGGCGAGACCACGATGCGCGCGGATTAAGGTGTCGTGGGTGATTTTCTCCGCGTCGCCGCGATTGCGCCGGAGCGAGACGGTGCGGCCGAAGATTTTTTCGCGGTGGCCGGTCGTGATTTTCCGGAAGGTGAATTCATCGCCCGCATGGAAACCACGGACGCGTTCGGCGTCGCGGACGGCGGCGGCGCGGCAGGCGCTGGCTCGTTCGGTGAGAGGGCGGGCGGCGGTTACGCGAGGGGCCGAAACGGGAGCGAGTGGAAAGTGGGGGGACATGGGCTAGGGTGGTTAAAGATTCCAGGGGAGGGACCGCATGACACTTCCTCGGGACGTGCCAACGGAAGGCGCGGTGGAGCCAAGTCGTGTGTTCAGCAGTTGCCCAAAAATCCGCGATGGGAGGACGGGGTCGGCCGAGTGTCAGTCGGTCCGTGCGCATCGAGCGAAGCGGCGGTCTGCGGTGCGGACTGCGGTATGCAATCGACACGACGTCGACTGCGAAACGGAGCGCGGGAGGGGGCTGAACAATGGCGCGGTTACGATTTCGCAACGTTTTCGGGGGCCTCGGGTCGGGGCTTGACGGA
>CANIJN010000202.1 GCA_947467625.1 Opitutia bacterium
CGCCAATAAGCGAGGCTTTGAGGAAATCTTTGCGGGACCAAGTTTTCATGAGGCGGATGTTTTGTTAGGGATGGAGCTGATGGCGGATAACGTAGCCGCCAGACGAGGGTGAACGAAAAAAGAAACGCTTCAAATTAAACTCAGAGCGCAGGTCCAAGGTCAACCCGCGTCTTGGTCACCGTCCCGTTACTCAAAATGCCGCCCGGTAAACTCGAAAAACGCCTGCCAATCAGCCTCCGTGATCGTGTGCTTGCCCGTATGATACAGGAAGCCCAGCGACCCCGCAATCAGCGGCGCATCCAGCGCTGGCAACACCGTCGCCCCGACATCCTTTTTTCCCAGCAGCCGGTAAACCGGTCCCGCCCCGACCAAGGCCAAAAATTCGCCATGCGGATCAGCCCATAAATCCTCCGATCCGCCCGTCACGAAAACGGGTCGCGGTGCATTCAGCGCAATCAGCGTATGACTGTCCACCGGCAGGTCGTTCCACCGCCCCGCATACTTTGGAAACGTCGATACCAACCACCACGGAAAATTCGCCGCCACATCGTCCACACTTTCCCCAAAGTCGCGCCGCGCCAGCGACGCCCCCATCTCCCCCGAGCAACTCGCAAACACCAAGGCGATCCGCGGATCACGCGCTCCCGCCCACAGCGCCGTCTTCCCCAACCGCGAGTGCCCCACGAGCGCCACCCGCTTCGCGTCCACGGCCGCCTCGGCTGCGAGGGCGTCGAGCACGCGGCTCGTGATCCACGCCCACGTCGCGATCGCGCCCCACTCTCCCGCCGCCGGCCGCGTCTGCCCCGGCGCGTAGGCGAGCGCCTGCACGCCGCCTTCGTGCGTCTTCGCGTTGTCACCCTGCGCCTCGGTGTAACGAAACGCCGCATACGCATAGCCGCGTCCGACGATGTCCTGCGCCGGCACCGCATCGTTGAACGGCATTTTGGCCAACTGAGGAATCCCCGGCGGATTGCTGAACAACAACTGCAACACCAGGGGCACCGGTTTCGCCGCCCCCGTCGGCACATACAGCGAGACGTTCAACGCCACCGCCCGCTCGCCTTCGCCGAAGCGCAACACAAGATGTTTGCGCACGGCCTTGCCGCCCAGCGCGCCGCCCTCCGTCGCCACCACGTCCGCGCGAACCTTCGGCGCGCCCACCGGCACCGCACCAAAAATCTCCCGTTCGTAGAGGGCGATCAATTCGGGGCGCCGCACCGTGTTCCACGTCGCCGCATCTTTCACGGGTTTTCCATTTTTCAGCACCAGCGGATCGGGTAGCACGAAAGACCCCACCTTCGCCTCGTCGTAGTTCGAAGCATGCCCGGTCGCCGCGTAGCGAATCGGGTTTCCCTTGGCGTCCTGTTTCGGCCGCGGAGTTCCATTTTCCGCAGCCATCAAGCCGCTCGCACACCCGATCACGTTTGCTAAAACGACACGCACGCCAAGGGAGAATTTCATAGGGGAAGGCCGCCACTGCAACGTCCCCCCTCCCCGTGCGCAACGCCCAACCACCTCACTCCGCCGCGTTGACCCCAGCGCTCCGCACTCCACGCTCCGCGTTTCCCTTCCCATGAAATTCGAACACTTCGCCCTCAACGTGCCCAACGCCCGTGCCCACGCCGCTTGGTATGTCACCCACGTCGGCTTCACCGTCGCCCGCCAACAAGCCGCGGCACCCTACACCACCTTTCTCGCCGATTCCACCGGCCGCAACATCGTCGAACTCTACTCGAATCCCGGTGCTGCGATGACTGATTTTCCGGCGCAACACCCCCTCGTCTTCCACTTCGCCCTCGTCTCCGCCGACGCCCCCGCCGACCGCGCCCGGCTCGAAAAAGCCGGCGCCACGTTCGTAGCCGCAGCCCCCCAACCCGACGGCTCGTTACTCATGATGCTCCGCGACCCGTGGGGCGTCGCCCTCCAACTTTGCCAGCGCACGACGCCCTTTCCCATGCCGTGAGTGCCCCGCTTGCTTGCCCTCGCCGCCGTCGGTTTCTCGCTGCCTTCTGGGGAATGGTCCTGCTGGGCTTGGGCCTCCACGCCGGCGAGCCGTCCGTCCCGCCGTTGACGGCCGCGCAACACGACGCGCACGCCGTCTTCGCACTCCTCGCCGCCGCCGTGGCCGCACCCGAACCTGCTCATCCTTCCCTCGGAGCCACCCTGGCGCTCTACGCAAAGAACTCCGGCACCGACGCCACCCGCTACGAGGGATTGGAGCCCGCCGCCCGCCGTATCCTCGCTGGCACCACAACCACCTTGGTCGCGCCCGAATCGACCAGCCAGCGGCTCTTCGACCTCGCCGAGTCCATCCTCGCCCACCTCCGCACCGTCGCTGCCACGAGGGCCGATCTGCAACCCGCAGACTTCGCGACGACCTCGCTCGGCCTCCGTGCGACCGCGCAGCTCGCCCGCTATCACGCCCGCCGCCTCCTCGCCGCCGTTCACTACAACCTCTTCCTCCGCGGGCGCCGGCTCGCGGAACTCTACGCCGCGACCCTCGACACCAAGACCGCCCTCGACACCTGGAGTGAGCTCGTCGCCCTCCTCGGCACCCGCGAAACTATCACGTTCGGGCACCCCGCCCTCACGCTCCGCGGCGCCTGGGGCACCGAACTCATCCGCCTCGAATTCGACTACCGCGATCTCGAAGCCATGTGCTGTCCACCAGACGAATCGTGGTTACACGAAAAAGTCTGGTCGCCGACGCGGAACGAGGACGCTCTCACGAAAAAACCGCCCGCTCCAGAAACCAATACAGGCCCGCCCCCGCGATGACCGCCGACAGCGCCGGCACGCCCCGTCGCAGAAACGTCTCGTTCTTCCGCAGCCTCCACACGATCGGCAGCACGATGGCCGCCACCACCACCTGCCCGAGCTCGACTCCGGCGTTGAACGTAAACAGCGGCATCGCCAAACCCTGCCCACCCTGCCCCACGCCGAGATCCTTGAGCACGCTCGCAAAACCAAATCCATGGATGAGGCCAAACCCGAAGGTTAGCGCCCAACGGCCCTTCGGTTCTGCACCGCGCCGCACCAGATTTTCCAACCCGACGAAAACAATCGACGCGGCAATCGCCGGCTCGACAAATCGACTCGGCAGGTTGACCACCTCCAGCGTCGCCAGCGCCAGCGTGATCGAATGAGCGAGCGTAAAGCAGGTGATGATCGCCACGATCGAGCGAAAGCTCCGGCACACCACGAGCAGCGCAAACAGAAACAATAAATGGTCGTAACCCGTCCAGATGTGCTCCACGCCGAGCTGGAGAAACCCCCAAAACGTCGGTGTTTCCGCAGGCTCGGCCGCCACCGTCACACGGCCGCCCGCCTCAACCGCACCGCCCGCCGGTCGCAGGGAAATTTCCAGCCCATCGTCCTTCGCGCTCAATAATTTCTTCGCCAGCGTCGAACCTTGCTCATCGGCGATGATCACAAATTGCCGATGCCCCGCCGGCAACGCCCCCAGCTGGCACGAGCGCAGCGTCACCACGCCGGGCTGCGCCCACGGGAAAACGAGGAAGAAATTCAGCGCATCGCCAGACGCAAGTTCCACGCGCGTCTCGCTGGGTGCGATCGCTCCTCCGCTCGTGCGGAGCTCCAAAATCTGGGGAGCCAACCCCGCGAGCAACGGTTGCGCCGCGACAAATTCCGCCTGTGTCCATTTTCCGGAGACGCGCGCTTCCGGCGGGAGCAACTGCTCCGCATCAGCCGGCGCGAAGCCCACTAAAATCTCCAAACCCGTGGCGCGAAACTGCCCTTGCGCCGTGCTAATGCCCGGATCGTGCGCGCTAGCCACACCGCACACCCCCAGCCCCAGCAAGACCGCAACCCAGCCTCGCCGCAGTCTGTTCGTAGCGCAGAAAATATTCATCGTCGTAGCGTTCACCGCACTTCGACCGCCATCGTCGTGAAATCGCTGTCCCATTCGCGGTCAATCGCGCCAGCCGCGCGCCGCAAATCGGTGCCGTACACGAGCCACGTCCCCCTCACGTCCAGCATCGCCGTCACGCGACCGTCCGCATCCGTCACCGCCACGTGTTCCCGGGTCTCGCCGGACGAAACATATCCGAGCGCGAAGCCCGCCAGTGGTTGGCCGCCGCGCAGCACCCGCACCGGCAGCGCATCGCCCACCCGCAACGTCGTCGGATCCCGCTCCGGGACGATTTCCAAGGCGAGCCCGAGCGGTTCCGCCCACGCCCGCTCCGCCGCCGCCGGCTCGCCCACCCGCACAAACGTCTTCGCGTGCATCCCCTGATTCTCGCGCCAACGCCGGGGCACCGGCACCGCCGCCCACACCTCGCGCACATCATCCCCCGCGTGGATCGCGCGAAAATAGGTTTCAATCTTTTCGGGTTCCAGCTCCAGCAAACGCAGGTGCAACTCGACACCCACCACCGCCACACCCGGCTGCGTCAGCGTCACGGGAAATTGCCACGAGCGCTCCGCCGCCGTGCCGACGCCCAACGTCAGCTCCGCCGCCCCGAGCCGCCCGCAGGTCCGCGCCACCCGCTCCCGCGGGATCGCCGTCCCCAAACCGCCAAACCCGTCCGCACTCGTCAGATCGAGCAGCAACGTCGCGCCCGGCGTCGCAGCAAACCGCTCCGGTTGCAGCCACATTTCGCGCGCTTCGGCCGCGACCAGCCCCACCGTTAGGCCTAGTAACCATTTCCCGACGACGATCACCTTCGCCCGCTTTACTCGGCGCACGTTCTCACGCCCCTCGCTCGCATCCGTGTTCATCCGTGTAATCCGTGATTAAAAATCTGCGTCACAGTCGGTGTCTTCGTGCGCGTCGCGTTCACGGCCGCACCAGCAACACATCGCTCCACTCACCCATCACGCACGACTCCTGTCTCCAGGCCGGCACGACCGCCGCAAACGCCGCCTGCACCTGCGCCACCTCGACCGCGAGGATCCCGCTCAAGATCAACGTGCCACCGGGCGCCACCGCCGCGGTCAGCTCGCGCGCATATTGGATCAGCACATTCGCCAGAATATTCGCAAACACGACATCACCCGGACCATCCGCGAATCCCGTGACCAAATCGCCCAGCCGAAACTGCACGTTCCCCTCCAGCCCGTTCAGCGCCGCGTTTTCCTCGCTCACGCGTACCGCTTCAAGATCGTTGTCGAATCCCGCGACGTCGCGATAGCCCAGCAGCGCCGCCGACAACGCCAAGATCCCCGAGCCACACCCCGCGTCGATCACCCGCTGGTTAGCGATCTCCACGCCAGCGCGCTGGCGCTCCGCCGCCAGGGTCACGAGCCGCTCTACGCACAATCGCGTCGTCTCGTGATTGCCCGTGCCAAAGGCCATGCCCGGATCGAGCCACAGCACCGCGTCGCCCGGTGGCAGCGAAAACGTTGCGCGCTCCCACACCGGCACCCAATGCAGTCGCCCAAATTGCCACGCGTGAAAATGCGCCTTGTAGCTATCGCGCCAATCCGCGTCGCCCAGCGAGCGCCGCACCGGCTCGCCCACGATCGCCACCCCCGCGTCCACCAGCAGCGGCGTCACCGTCGCCCAAGCCTGCGTGGCCTCGGATTCGTCCGCAAACATTCCCACGAGCCAAGCCCGCTGCACAATCACGTCCTCCAGCACGCTCCAGTTTTCGAGCCCGTGTTCGAGCAGCGTGTTGTCCGCTGCCTCCGCAGCAGTAAAAGGGATTTCGGTTTTGATTTCGAACAAGGCCATCCCCGCAAACGTTCCGGCCTTCCCCCGCCACCGCAATTCCATTTCCGCATCTCCGGCCGACGCGGTGAGACGCTGCGTCGGGCGGAACCGGCTTTCGTTGGGACTGATTTTTTTCGAAGGCCATGAGGGGCGGGCATCACGAGATTCACCGCTCCTCGGCGGGAGACGCTGCCGCCGCCGCGCAGAGAGGCACACCAGCCGCCAGGGGTGAGTACTTCACCACACGATTCGTAACGATTACGCCGGTCGTGATGCTTGTTTTACGGCGAATATCCTCCAGCGAGGGGCCGGATTCACGGCGCGGTCCCGCTGCCATCCGCGCGCGCGCCTTTCCTTCTGCACTTCCGTCGTGACGTCCGCTCACGAACGCGGCTTCTTGGGGGCTTGCCCACGTCGTTGACCCTCCCACCCATCGGCTTTCTCCGAACCCGGCAGCAGGTGAAATTCCAGGCCGGGCACCAACCCTCCGCTGCGACGGAAGCACGCAACACATTGGAGCTCCTTCCCCACTGCGGCTACGAGGACGCCTTGCGCGATCTCGCGGGTTTCGAACGGGTGTGGCTGCTGTGGTGGTTTCATCGCAACGAGGGCTGGCGGCCGCTCGTGCTCCCGCCGCGCGGTCCCATTCAACGCCGCGGCGTCTTCGCCACGCGTTCACCCCACCGGCCCAATCCCCTCGGCCTGACGCCCGTGCCGCTCATCGGCATCGAGGGCCGCACCCTCGTCCTCGGCCCCTGCGATCTCGTCGACGGCACACCTGTCTTCGACATCAAACCCTACGTGCCATCGTTCGACGCGTTTCCCGATTCGCGCGCCGGGTGGATCGACGAAGTCGACGCGGCCATGCGCGAGCCGCCGAAATTCTCCGTGAGCATCACCCCCGCCGCGGACGCTCAGGTTACCTGGCTGCGCGCGCATTGGGGCATCGATTTCATCCCCCGCCTGACCGAACTCCTCGCGCGCGATCCCTCGCCTCACCGCACGCGTCGCATCCGCCGTCGCGGCCCGCATCGCGCCGAGATCGGCTGTGGCGCCTGGCTCGCCGCGTTCACTGTCGAAGGCACGGTCGTTTCAGTGCTCTCCCTGAAGCCGGCCTATCCGCTGACGTTTCTCACCCGCGAAGGGTATCAAGATATCCCCGACCGCGACGCTCAGGTGGCCTTTCTCGCCGAGTGGCCCGGCCAACTGGCGGCGGACGATGTCGAAGGCGAATCGTAGCCCCAGTCCCTGCAGCACAGCGACACCTCGGCAAGAAAACAGCGAGGACCCCGTTAATCAGCGCTCGCTCAATCGCGCGATCACCGCCGGCAGCAGCGCATGCTCCGCCGCGTGTACGTTCGCCGCGAGCGTTTCGAGCGTATCATCCACCTCGATGCGCACCGCCATCTGATCGAGAATCGGCCCACCATCCACCTCCGCCGTTACGCCGTGCACCGTGCAGCCCGTAATTTTCACGCCGCGCCGGAACGCCTGCCCGATCCCATCGAGCCCCGGAAAACTCGGCAGCAAACTCGGGTGCAGATTGATAATCTTCCCCGCAAACGCGTTTAAAAACCCCGGCTTCAACACGCGCATGAATCCCGCGAGCACCACCAAGTCCGGCGCGCACGCACTCACCGCCGCAATAAACCGCGCCTCACCCTCGCCCTCCAGCTTGGTCTTAAAAGGCGCCGGATCGACAAACCCCGCCGGCACCCCGAAGCGCGGCCCGAGCGCGAGCATCCCCGCATCCGGCTTATCCGCGAAAAGCTGCACGACGCGCGCACGCCCCAGTTTACCGGCTTGTTGGGCGGAAAGAATCGCCTCGGCATTGGAGCCGCGGCCAGAGCCGAGAATGACGACACGCATGATAAATTCGAACTAGTCCGCGGCAATATCCTGCACGCGCACCTCACGCACTGCGTGATCCGTTCGGTGTGAAACCACGAATCGGCTGCAGATACTCTGAAAAACGGGCATTCCCCGTTGGTCTATTTCACAACCGTCACCCTCGTGATGGGGATGCTGCTCAAGCCATATGAAAAAATCGTCCAATCGCCGCCGCTCTTTCGCTGGTTGCCGCTTCCAAAAATCCATCGCCCTTTTGGAGAGATAACACTGGTAGTCTGCTACACTCACGATGCGACATCGCGATCCTGAGCCAGCACCGCCTGCATATCTTCACGGGAATATTTCACTCCGGCATCCATTTCCGCATTCGCTGCGGCGATTCGCTCGCTATAGCCCGGAGCCGAAGTCACCCGGAGGATGCGCAGCAATTTCTCCACCTCGGCCCGTTCTTCGGCCGACATTCGGTGAATTTCCTCTTTGATTTGCGCCAGAGACATGATTCGGACGCTACTTTCGGTCGTCTCTTTGGCAAGTTCACACTTCCCCCGCCGCCTTGATCCGCGCGATCAACGCCGTCGTGCTGAAGCCCGCCAAGAAAGGCATGAACTTAATCTCCGCCCCCACGTTTTGCAGCGCCCCGCGTTCACCCGCGTCGAGTTTCTCCAGCGTGTAATCCCCCGCCTTCGTGTAAATATCCGGCCGCAGCGCCCGGATCTCCGCGTCCAACCGTGGCGTCCCAAAAATAAAAACCCCGTCCACGCACGCCAGCGCGCCCAACGCATAAGCCCGTTGTTCTTCGCTCTGAATTGGCCGCGTCGGACCTTTGAGCGCCCGCACGCTCGCATCGGCATTCAACGCGATCAACAACGCGTCACCCAGCGCCCGCGCCTGCTGCAGATAAAACAAATGCCCCGTGTGCAGCAGATCGAACACGCCATTCGTCAGCACCACGCGTTTGCCCGCCGCCCGCAGCGTCTCACGTCGCGCCACCGCACCTGCGAGCGAAAAGAGTTTTGGGTTGTCCAGAGTCACGTCCTTGCAAGCCTCACGATTCCCCTTCCGTTGTAAACCGCCTTTCCGTTTCCCCCTCTCGCCCCCCCGTTCTCGTTCTCGTTCTTCGTAATCGTCCTGGTTTCCCCTCTTCCTCCTTCCTCCTTTCCCGCCCCCTCCGCCTCCATGAAACTCCGACCTTCCACCGCCCTCGCCCTCCTCCTCGCGCTCGCCACGACGGCCTTCGCCTCGAAGGAAAAACCTGTCATCGGCCTGTCCCTCGATACCCTCAAGGAAGAGCGTTGGCAACGTGACCGCGATACGTTCACCGCCGCCGTCGAGAAACTCGGCGGCACCGTCAAGGTCCAGTCCGCCAACAGCGACGATACCGTCCAGGTCCGCAACATCGAGTCGCTCATCAGTCTCGGCGTCGATGTCCTCGTCATCGTCCCCCACAACGGCTCCGCCATGACGCGCGCTGTCAAATCCGCCAACGACGCCAAAATCCCCGTCATCTCCTACGACCGCCTCATTCTTAACGCCTCGATCGATTACTATCTCAGCTTCGACAACATCAAGGTCGGCGAAGCCCAGGCCGCCTACGCCGCAGAGCGACTCCCCAAAGATCGCCCAGCCCGCATCGTCCGCCTCTACGGCGCCCCCACCGACAACAACGCGAAGATGTTCAAACAGGGCCAGGACAACATTCTCAATCCGCTCATCGCCGCCGGAAAAATCGAGGTCGTCCACGAAGACTGGGCCCTCGATTGGAAACCCGAGAACGGCAAAAAAATCATGAACGCCGCGCTCACCAAGGCCGGGCGCAATATCGACGCCGTCGTCGCCTCCAACGATGGTATCGCCGGCGGCGCCATCCAAGCCCTCACCGAGGACGGCCTCGCTGGCAAAGTCCTCGTCACCGGTCAGGACGCCGACCTCGCCGCCTGCCAACGCATCCAACGCGGCACCCAAGCCATGACGGTTTACAAGCCACTCAAAAACCTCGCCACCCTCGCCGCCCAAGTCGCGGTCGATCTCGCCAAAGGCAAAAAACCCGCCGTCGCCAGCACCCTCGATAACGGTGCGAAACAGGTCCCGGCTGTTTTCGAAAAGGTCATCAGCGTCGACAAATCCAACCTCGCCGCGACCGTCATCGCCGACGGCTTCCACAGCGCAGCGTCGCTGCGCTGAATGACCTATGCCCAATATCTAATGCCGGAAGCACAGCCGTATGCCCGCCGCCTCCGCTCATTCGTCATTAGACATTAGTCATTCGTCATTCGACAAGCCGCTCCTCGAAGCACGGGGCCTGACCAAAAAATTTCCCGGCGTCACCGCCCTCCGCGCTGTCGCCTTCGACCTCCGCCCCGGCGAAATCCACGCGCTGTGCGGCGAAAACGGCGCCGGTAAATCCACGCTGATCAAGCTCCTCGCCGGCATTCATCCCCATGGATCCTACGAGGGAGA
>CANIJN010000203.1 GCA_947467625.1 Opitutia bacterium
ACAACCTGATCGTTTACGCCGCGGCCGCATTGGTGCCCGTGAGCGCCTGGGTGCTCTTTCGCACGCGCTTTGGACTGCGGCTGCGCGCGGTCGGCGAAAACCCCCACGCGGTCGATACGGCGGGCATCTCCGTGACCGCACTCCGCTATCAGGCGATTTTGATTTCCGGTGTGCTCTGCGGTGTGGCCGGCACCTATCTCTCGACGGCCGCGAGCGCCGGATTCACCCGCGATATGACCGCAGGCAAGGGCTATCTTGCGCTCGCCGCGTTGATTTTTGGAAAGTGGAAACCGTATCCGACGCTCTTCGCTTGTCTGCTGTTTGCGTTCACCGATGCGCTCGCCTCGCGTCTCCAAGGCGTCGCGCTCCCGCTCGTCGGCGTCATTCCGGTGCAGGCGATTTTGGCCTTACCCTACGTGCTCACGGTGCTGCTGCTCGCCGGTTTCGTCGGCAAAGCCACGGCGCCAGCCGCCATCGGAGTGCCCTACGCGAAGGAGAAATGATGGCTGGATAACGTTGAGAGTGGAGAGCCCCCGCCGCGATCGGCGACCTTCGCACTGGTCTCGCAGCTCTCAGCACTCAACGCTCCCCACTGCTCCTCATGACCATCCACGATCGTCTCGCCGCCCATCTCACAAAAACTCCCGACACCGGCCGCGCGCTCTTTGTTGCCGGCAGTGCCACCGTCGTGGGAGACGTCACGCTGGGTGCGAACTCCAGTGTGTTTTACGGTGCCGTGCTCCGTGGCGACATCGGTCGGATCGTCGTGGGTGAGGGGAGTAACATTCAGGACAACGCGGTTGTTCACCTCGCTGACGACCTCGATGCGACCATCGGTGCGTGGTGCACGATCGGTCACTCGGCCATCGTCCATGCGTGCACGATCGAGGATGAATGTTTGATCGGCATGGGGGCCACCGTCCTCGACGGTGCGCGCATTGGGGCGCGGAGTATCGTGGGCGCGAACTCCCTGGTGCCCCAGCGCTTCACGTGCCCGCCCGGTTCGATGGTGTACGGCTCGCCCGCGAAAGTCGTGCGCCCGCTCACCGACGCCGAGCAACGTTCCCTTCGCCCGTGGGCGGAGAAGTATGTCGCGGTGGCGACGGCTCACGAGGCGCGGGCGTAGAGTGGCGTTCAGGCCTCCACCGGTGGCGCGGCGGGTATCGACTCCAAGGCGGATTGAAGTCCGCCTCACCGCTCCAGCGTGAGAAACGTGTAGCGAAAATGATCGTCGGCACTCTCGCGTCGGGCCGTCTCTCGCCACGCGAGGTGCCGCCACTCGGGCATGAACGTGTCGCCCGGCACCTCGGCGTGGATGAGGGTGAGGTGGAGAATCAGGGCTCGTCCGGTGGCCTCCGCGAGGGCGAGCGTCTCGGCGTAAATCCGCTCGCCGCCGCAGATCATGATTTTTCCGGGCAGGGATTCTGCGGCGGTGAGGGCATCGCCTAAGTTCGCGGCTATCGTCACTCCGTCGCGTGCCAGCGTGGTCTTTCGCGTGATGACGACCGCCCGCCGACCGTCGAGTGCCACGCGCGGCCAAGTCTCGAAACACACGCGGCCCAGCACGACAATCTGTCCGGCGGTCTCGCGGTGAAAATGCTTCATATCCTCCGGGATATGCCAGGGCAGCTTCCCGCCGCGACCGATCACGCGGTTCTCGGCGCAGGCGACGATGAGATGAAGAGGCTTGGGCATGAGCGACCCACTGAACCGACTTGTCTGGGGAACACACGGAAATCCTCGGGGTTTTTGTTATTCTGGACGTGTCACTCACGACATGGTGCCGAACCTGCCCGCCCTCGTCGGGCGCACGCCGGCGCTGGCGTTCACCCAGGCGACTGAGCCATAGGTTGCGATCCTGCTGACGCGTTTCAAAGTGCGCTTGCTAGGGCTGGTTGGGTCGCGAAGCCTACCAGCTCCATGTCGTCCCGCTTCCTCGCTGCGCTGCTCTGCGCTCTCGTCTGCCGCGTCTTGCACGCCGCCCCGATTCCGGCGGGCCCCGGCACGTTTGAATGCCCGAACGGCACCGAGCCCATCACCGTGTTCACGTACAAACCGCCGACTTACAAAGATGGGCCGTTGCTCATGGTCTTTCACGGAGTGGGGCGCAACGTGGAGGACTACCGCAACTTCGCGATCACTTTGGCCGAGCGCTATGGAGTCATCGTCGTGACACCGCTCTTCGACAAAGAACGCTTTCCGAGCTCACGCTACCAGCGCGGCGGCTTGCTCGACCCGAACGGCAAGACCCAGGCCTCCGCAGCGTGGACCTACGCGGTGATCCCGAAAATTGTCGCCCACGTGCGCGGCCTCGAGGCCAAGCCGAAACTGCCTTACTACCTGATTGGTCACTCGGCGGGCGGACAATTTCTCGTGCGACTCGCGGCGTTCATGCCGGGTGAGGCGGTGCGCATTGTGGCCGCCAATCCGGGCTCCCATCTTTTCCCGGACCGGGTCCAGCAATTCGGTTATGGCTTCGGCGGCCTGCCGGACGAGCTGAGCAATGACGATGTGATCCGCCGTTATCTTGCGGCCCCACTCACGATCTATCTCGGCACCGGGGACAACACGCCCGAGCACAGTTTCGACGCCAGTCCTGCGGGCATGGTGCAGGGCCCCCATCGGCTCGCGCGCGGTCGGGCGTGTTTCGCCGCCGCGCAGACACTCGCGAAAGAACGCGGGTGGGCGTTCAACTGGCGCACGGTCGAGACACCCGATATCGGCCACGAAGCGGCGTTCATGTTCGCGGCGCAGGAAGCGGGCGACGCGCTTTTTGGAAAATGACCGAGCCCATCCTCCTCTCCGCCGAAGTCGCTGCGGCCCTCGCCGCCGGGCGCGCCGTCGTCGCTCTCGAATCAACGCTCATCACGCACGGTCTGCCGTATCCGGCGAACGTGGAAACCGCGCTCGCGATGGAGGCGGCGGTTCGTGAGAGCGGGGCCGTGCCGGCGACGATCGCTGTGCTCGGCGGGAAGATCACCGTAGGCCTCGCGCGTGCGGACATCGAGCGACTCGCGGCGCTTCCGTCGGGGACGGTGCGGAAGTGCTCGCGACGGGACTTGCCGATTGCGGTGGGACTGGCCGAGGACGCCGCGACGACAGTGGCGGGCACGATGATCATCGCGCACATGGCGGGTATCCGCGTTTTTTCTACGGGGGGAATCGGCGGCGTGCATCGCGGGGCGCCGTTCGATGTGTCCGCGGACTTGCTCGAACTCGGTCGCACGCCGGTGGCGGTAGTGTGCTCGGGGGCGAAATCGATTTTGGATTTACCGCTCACGCTCGAGGTGCTCGAGACGCAGGGCGTGCCCATCCTCGGGCTCGGCACCGACTCTCTGCCCTCGTTCTACTCGCGGAGCAGCGGTCTGCCGGTCGATGTCTCCGTCGCGACGCCAGCCGAGGCCGCCAAGGTCGTCGCGGCGGCGCGGCGGCTCGGCGCGCAGCATGGAGTGCTGCTCGCGGTGCCGGTGCCGGCGAAGGACGAGCTGCCGACGGAGCGGGTCGAGGCGGTGATTTTGCAGGCTACGGCCGAGGCGGCGGCGCAGGGGATTCACGGGAAACGGGTAACGCCCTTTTTGCTCGGTCGCGTGGCCGAACTCACCGGAGGTGAATCGCGGCGGGCTAACTTGGCGCTCTTGATCAACAACGCGCGCGTCGGCGGTCAGCTCGCGGTCGCCCTGTGCGCGTTGGAAAACGCCGGCCAGCGGGGTGTCACGGCGCGCAACGATGATCGTGACGGTTCGTCGGGCCCGCTACGCTCGTAGATTTCTTCCATGATCCGTTGTTTTTATCTACTCATCCTCGTCGCCGCGCTCTTCGTCCCTCGTAGTGGGTGGAGTGCGACGGGACCGGCGGTCGGACCTTTTTTTGAGTCGGCCCAACCATTTTTTCATTCGCAGGTTGAAGTCTTTGCGCCGACGCAGGGGAAAACGACGGGCGAAAACATGGTCGTGCGGGGAATTGTGCTGCCGCTGTCGTCGGGGCATTGCGTGTTGTTCGACCAAGAACTGCTGCGCGTCGCGGCCATTTGGCGCATTCCCGCCGGTGGAGCTCCGGTCACGTTGGCCACGATGGCGCAGATTTCTTACGCCAATTTACGTCAGAAGGCGGGGGCGGGGCATCCTCGACCGACTGGCCCCGTGTTGATGAGCACGGGCGTTTTTCCCGGAGTGGGCGGCGAGAGCGGCGCCTTGCGCGACGACCCACGTCCGCCGAGAAGCGAAGGCGATGTCGGTCGTGGACCCCTGCCGACTACGTTCGGTCGGTTCGACGGAATCGAATTAGCCGGAGCGGTCGCCGTGCTGCGTTATCACGTCGGAGCCACCGCGATGGCGGAGTGGCACGAGGCCCGTGAGACGGACGGCACGGTCGAGGTTATTCGACATTTCGAAATTGCACCCCATGCGAATGCGTGGGTGTTCGCGCTGGGGGTTGGCGGGGTGGAGCCACTGAGCGTCGTGGCCAATTCCGACGCCTTTGTGGTGGCGAAGCAGGACGCGGGATTTGTCGGCACTCTGGCAGCGTCGAGTGTCCGGCAACGGGTCAGTGTCGCGTGGCGCTTCGGGGCGAGTGGCGGAGCTGGGGCATTGCCGGAGACACCGCCGCTGCCGCGGACGAGTGCCCAGCGGCGTTGGGCCGGCACCGTGACGGCCAGCGTGCAACGCGATGCGCTCGCGCAGAATGGTCTCGTGCTCGACCGCATCGCGACTCCCGACGACAATCCATGGACGCGACGCGTGCGCGCGGCCGATCTGGCGTTTCTGACTGACGACCGCGCGGCGGTCGTGACTTACGATGGCGACGTGTGGCTGGTCGACGGATTTGCGGATCCGCAACTCACGCGACTCACTTGGCGGCGCTTTGCCTCGGGGCTGCATGAGCCGCTGGCCATCGCCGCGCCGCAGGGGATGATTCAGGTGGCCACCAAGAACGGTCTCGTGCGGTTGCATGCGCGCGACGGGAGCGGGGAGGCGACCTGGTTCGAAAATTTCAGTGATCAGCTCCTGCAGAGTCAGACGACGCGATCGTTTCCCCTCGATATGGCGATGGGGCCCGATGGTTCGACCTACGTGACCCAAGGAGGAATTGTCGATCGGAGTGGCATGCAGGCGGGAGGCGAGGGCACGGCGCACACCGGTGCGATCGTGAGAATTTCCCCCGATGGCCAGAGCGCGCAGGTCGTAGGGAGCGGCGCTCGCGAACCGTTTCTCGCGGTTCATCCGACGACCGGTCTGGTAACGGCGACGGATCAGCAGGGGCACTACATTCCCTCCTCGGTGTGCTACCTCGTGCGGCCCGGTGATAATTTTGGATACGTACAGGATAAGCCGACGAGGCTCGCGCAACCACTCGTATGGTTGCCGCACGAGCAGGACACGTCCTCGGCTTCCGAGGTCTGGATGGTCGGGCAGGGGATGGGCGCTTGGAACGGTCGGCTGCTGCATCTCTCCTATGGAACGGGTCGCGTATTTCTCATTTCGCCGGATCTGGACGCGCCGATGGCACAAGGCGCGGTGATCCCGCTCGATTTGAAAACAGATCTGCCGCTGCTCCATGGCCGGATGAACCTGCGCGGGGATGCGCTGTTTTTCGCTGGACTGCAAATCTACGGGACGAACACCACGAACAATTGGGCGCTGGGCCGGTTGCGGCCCGGCAAGAGCGAGATCGTCACGGCGTTGGCGGCGCGATCCTGCGCGGACGGCGTGGTGCTGGAGTTTGCCGCACCGCTCGACCCAGCCTCGCTGGGCGCGGAGAAAATCGCGGCGCGCGCGTGGAATTATAAACGCAGCTCTGCTTACGGCAGCGGGCGCTACGCACTCGACGGTGCGGCCGGCGTCACGCCGTGGGGCGTTGCCCAGACGGTGCTGTCGGCGGATCGGAAATCGGTGTTCGTGCATTTGCCGAAACTTCCTGCGGTGGCCCAGCTCGAGGTGCGCCACGATTTTAGAATGGCCAGCGGTACGGCCGCACGCGGCGTCGTTTATTTTACGATTCATCAGCCGCGCTCACTCGATTTGGCGAAGGCAGGTTTTGCTGGCGTCGATCTCTCCAAGCAACCGGTCGTCGTGGCCCGCGCCAAAGAGGAGCTCGCGTCAGCGGCGATCGGCAAGGCACTGGCGGAGAGCGTGGGCTGTGCGACGTGTCACTCGGCGGATGGGACGACCGAGGGCAAGATCGGCCCCACGTGGCAGCGGTTGTTTGGCAGCAAGCGGACGTTACTCGATGGCACCAGTGAACTGGCGGACGAACTTTACCTGCGGGAGAAAATTCTCGATCCGACGCAAAAGCCGACCAAGCCCGGGGTGATTGAAATGCCGAGCTATCGCGGAGTCCTGAGTGAGCAGCAGGTGGAGTCGCTCGTGCTCTATATTAAAAGCCTCGGTGCCCGGGGAGGTCGGGCCGAGTAGGCTGAATATCGCAGGCTCGCCCCGTCCAACGCAGGTGTCACCGAGCGCACATTTTCAGCTCCATCAGGGATCTTTTTAGGAAATATTTCCGCGATGAGCGCAGGGTGGACGCCGTTCATTTCTAAATTCGACCGGCTGCTGAACGGGCACAAAAAAGGGCGGGTCCGAGACGCCGCCCCACTTTTAAACCTGATTGGCTGCGGCGATTAGCTCGCTGGCACGATCGTCACGCTCTCGACTTCGACGCGGTCGATCGGCGTGCTCTTCTCGCTGCCGCCGACGGAGACGGTGGCGATGCGCTCGAGGACGTCGTCGCCCTTCACGAGTTGGCCGTAAGCCGTGTATTGTCCGTCAAGGAAACCCGCGTTGCCGTGGCAGATGAAGAATTGGCAGCCGGCGGAGTCCGGGTGCGAGGAGCGGGCGGCGGAGAGGACGCCGCGGACGTGCGGCTTTTTGTTGAACTCGGCTTTGACCTTGTAGCCGGGGTCGCCGGTGCCGGGCATTCCCTTGGCGCCCTTTTTGGTGTTGGGGCAACCGCCCTGGATCATGAAACCCTTGAGAATGCGGTGAAATGCGGTGCCGTTGTAGAAACCTTCGCGGGCGAGTTTTTTGAAATTCTCGACGTGCTTCGGTGCGACGTCGGGCCAGAAGGCGAGGGTCATTTCTCCGAGGGAGGTCTTAATGATGGCGTGTTCGATGGGTGCGGGAGTGCTCATGGAGCGCGCAGCGAACCGTTCGCGCTCGGGTGCCGCAAGAACCAATTTGCGCGCAGCGTGAGACCTGCTCACCTTCGGAAATGCGCCGCCTAAGTTTACTGGTTTCCCTGTTTTTCCTCCCGCTGATCACCTCGGCTGCCGAAGTCATCCGGCCCAACGTTGTCGTGGTAACGATGTTCGAACCAGGCAAGGACACGGGGGACAGTCCGGGTGAGTTTCAATTTTGGGTGGAACGTGAAAAACTCACCGAGGTGCATGCGTTCCCGCAAGGCTACCGAGATTTGCGGACGAACGCGGAGGGGACCGTGCTCGGTATCGTCACCGGCGTGGGCACGGCCAAGAGCACGGCTTCCATCATGGCGCTGGGGCTCGATCCGCGCTTTGATTTGACGAAGAGCTATTGGTTGGTGGCGGGGATCGCCGGCATCGATCCCCATGACGGTCCGCTCGGTGCCGCGGTGTGGGCCGAGTGGTTGGTCGACGGCGATCTGGGGCACGAGATCGATGCGCGCGAGATGCCGGCGGGTTGGCCGACGGGGTACATTCCGTTGCGAAAAAAGAAACCCTACGAACTGCCCGTGGACCGCAGTGAGGGGGAGGCCTACCGGCTTGATCCGGGTTTCGTTGAGTGGGCCTACCAGCTTACGAAGGACACCCCGTTGGCCGACACCGCCGCGATGCAGAAACGGCGCGCGCTCTACACCGGTTATCCGCAAGCGCAGCGGCCCCCGCTCGTGATGAAGGGCGATAACCTGTCCTCCATGACCTATTGGCACGGCAAGATCCTCAATCAGTGGGCGAATGATTGGGTTAAGTATTACAGCGAAGGCGCGGGCAACTACGTTACAACGGCGATGGAAGATACGGGCACGATGCAAGCGCTGACTTTCCTCGCGCGGGCGAAACGCGTCGATGTGCGGCGCGTACTCGTGCTACGCACGGCTAGTAATTTCGACATGCAATGGCCCGGTGGTGACGCGGCGGATAGCCTCAGCGGTGAAAAACTCGGGCCCGGATATTCGGCGTATCTCCCCTCGCTCGAAGCGGCGCATCGCGTGGGCAGCGTCGTCGTGCACGAACTCGTGAAGAACTGGCCGCGCTACGAAAACGAAATCCCGAAGAAGTGACGCTTTGATCGGAGTGTGTGCGGCGGTCGCACGGGCACGCAGAATGAGACAGGTGTATTTCGATCGCAAAGCGCTACGCGGCCGAGCGCTGGCATAGTTTCCGCTGAACGGGAGGTGCCAATCACTCCCTCTTTATGAAACTTCACCGCGCCCGCGCGGCGGCTTCAGCGGCGACTGCACTCCCGGCTGTCGGCGTCTGCCGTTCCGCTTCGAGTATTTTACACCCAGCCATGCCACCATCGTTAAATCGATGGACGGGTGCACTGTCGTCACCGCTGCGGGGTGCGTTGGTCGATCTGGCGACACGCCCACAGTCGGACGGTGCTCAGCCCGTTCTGGATCAAGACGCCGCGTCAACGCCACGACTGGCGTGGCAACGCTGTTCTTTGGTGGGCTCACGGGTACATGCCTACAGGATTTGGGCGGCGCGTGCCGGTGGTTGGGTTCGTCACGAATGTTCGACGAAATTTCGGTGGGCGAGAGAGCGAGCCGAGCGCTGGTGCGACGCGTTCGTGGCAGTTCCTGCGACGAATCCCTTTCTTCCGCGAGGACGTGCCGCGAGGGAGCGAGCGACGCCGTGATTATGGTCAACGTGATCATCGCGAGGAGCCTGAGGGTCTGGAAAATTCAGCCGTACAGATACTCTGAAACTGCTGCGTCCTGCGGTGCATCGATGCCCGCGTGTCACCTTGGCGGATTCGACGCCTATGCCGATCAGGCGATCGGCAGGATGGATTTGGAGCCGGTGGATCTCAGGAAACGGGGAGGTGCTCACGCTTCGCCCGCTGCAAGCGCGGGCACGAGTGCGGCGATAGGTTTTCGGGCCACGACGGGCGTCAAGGAATTGCCGGGTAGCGCTGGTAGGATTTCGAAGGGAGTCTTCGCGGGCGGCGGATTTCCCTGCCGGTATCGAGACTCACGTGCGGTAAAGGTGGCCCAGTGACGTGATTATATCCACGACAAAGCCACCCCTGCGGAGCGTCGGATTCCTCATTGGCAGTGCGCTCCTGGGTAGCTCGATCATGCTCGTGCGAGCGGTTGAAAATCCAGCAACGCCCTCGGCTCAGCTTCGGGACGGCGGCAAGCGGTCGGTCGGCAGTGCCGCGCTCCATGTTTCGGCCATCACGTTAGTGCCCTCGCCGCTGACGGAGAAGATTACCGCGACCGGAACGTTGCGAGCCGACGAGGCGGTCGAGTTGCAGCCGGAAACGAATGGAAAGATCGTCTCAATTAATTTTAAGGAAGGAACGACCGTGCGGCGTGGGGAGCTTCTCATCAAATTGAATGACGCCGAGCTGCAAGCTACCTTGCAACGGACGAGCTCGCGGCGTGATCTCGCCGAGATAAAGGAGCGCCGCTTGGCTCAACTCGTCGCTTCGAAGAGCGTCAATCAACAGGATTATGATGCCGCGGCGAGCGAACTGAGTGTGCAGCGTGCCGAGGTGGCATTGGTTGAGGCCCAGCTCGCCAAGTGTGAAATTCGCGCGCCTTTTGATGGTGTAGTCGGTCTGCGGTTTGTGAGCGAAGGGGCGTTCGTCACGCCCACGATCCGCGTCGCGACGCTGCAGCGCCTCTCCCAGCTCAAGATCGATTTTTCGGTGCCGGAAAA
>CANIJN010000204.1 GCA_947467625.1 Opitutia bacterium
AAACGAAGTGGTGCGGGCGGCGGGAGTCGAACCCGCCTCTCATGCTTGGGAAGCACACATAATACCGATATACTACGCCCGCAGAACCGCTGTCAGATGTGTGCAAGGCGCGGTGGGCTGACAATGGAAAAATCGCTGAGCCCCGCGCGCCGAAGGTGAATGGCCCTGGATTCCGACTTACCGGGACACCCGGAGTTCGCCAGCTCGCTACTGCTCACCGGTAAATTCGCCGGGCTTCGAGCGCGCTCTTCAGCGTCACCGAATCGGCATACAGGACGCCTCCTCCACTCGGCAAACCAAAGCCAATCCGCGTGACATTCAGCGATCGCTCCACGGCCATCGCCGGCAAATGCTCCGTCAAGTAGTGGCACGTCGCCTCGCCCTCGACATCGTTCGACAACGCGAGAATCAGCTCGAGCACCTCACCCGACTCCACCCGCGCCCGGAGCGACGCGAGGTTGAGCTCATCCGGTCCCACCCCTTCGATCGGAGACAGCTTTCCGTGCAACACGTGATAAGAACCTCGATACGCCCCGCTCCGCTCGATCGCCACCAAGTCAGGCACATGCTCGACCACGCACACGACCGAGCGGTCGCGCCGCACGTCGACACAGACGGCACAGTGGTCCGTCTCCGCGAGATTGCCGCAGCGCACACAACGGCGGACCGCCCGCGCCGCCTCTTCCAAGGCCGTCACGAGCGCCGCGAGCTCCGCTGGCTTCTCTACCAGTAAATGAAGGGCAATCCGCTCGGAGGAACGGTAGCCCAACCCCGGCAGTTGCTTCAGATGTTTCTGCAGCTTTTCAAACGCCGGCGTCATCGCGATCCGGGGCCGCCGCTCAGAAACCGCCCGGCACCTTGAATCCGGACGTCACCTTTTGCATTTCACTGTCATTAAAATCTTTGGCCTGCTTCGCCGCGTCTTGGACGGCCGCGAGCACGGTGTCGGCGACGACCTTCGCGTCCTCTTTCAAGAAGTCTGGGTCCAGCGCGAGCGAGAGAAATTTACCCGCGCCGCTGACTTTGAGCTTCACCGCACCGCCGCCGCTCGTGACGTCGATTTCCTTCGCCTCGAGTTGGGATTGGAGCGCCTCGATTCCGCGCTGCATTTTCTGAGCTTGTTTAAGAAGTGTGCCTACACCGGCCATAAATTTTGATGAGTTAAGGGTTGAAAGGGAGAGTTGAGAGACTGGGCCAATCCTAACGCGATAATATTTTTCCGTAGCCCTCTCGGAAGGTCGGATACTCCGGCCGCCATCCGAGCATCGCTTTCGCTTTCGCATTCACAATCACCCGATCGGGCGTCACTTCGCGACGCCCCGCAGCGGGCACCCCCGTGAACCGTGGCGGCGGCACACCCAGTTGCGCGGCGAGCCACGTGGTGATCTCCGCCTTGGTCGCCGCCGCATCGTCCGCGACATTGATCAGTTCGCTCCCTACGCGCGCTGGCGCCGCGAGGGCCGCCCACAGCGCCGTGCAAATGTCATCGCGATAAATCAAATTGAGCCGGTAGTCCCCCAGCCCCGCGACCACACCGGATCGCACCTGCTCCAATAAGTGATGCCGATCCGGTCCGTAGATGCCGGCGAGTCTCAGCACCAACCAGCGCGCGCAGGCTCCGTTGTTCGCCCGCAAAAGATTCTCCGTCTCGCGCAAGATTTCGGCGCGCTCCCCCGCCCCGTCCGCCGCCGCCGTCTCATCGACCCGCGCGCCACCCCCTTGCCCATAAACCGAGGTGCTGCCGGTGTAGACCATCGTCCCAGCGGCACCGCGCGACTGCGCCCACACGAGGATCGAGGCCATTCCTTCGAGATAACTTCGCCGATAACCTTCAATCCCGCCCCCACCCGAACTCACACAGTTCACTACAAAATCTGCCCCACCGCCAATCTGCCGGTGCCACGCATCACTGGCCAATTCCGCCACCACCACGTCGATCCCTTCCGCACGCAGCGCCACCGCCTGGACCGCGTTGCGCGTTAATGCGGTGACCCGGAGTCCCCGCGCAACCGCCCGCCGCGCCACCTCGGCACCGACATACCCACAACCGAAAACAATCAGGCGTTTTCCGGAATAATTTTCGTGCGCGTCGTGATTCATGCGCGGTCAACTCAGCTCATGACTGCGGTTCTCGCAATCCTGGCAGCAGGGTTTCGCGAGATTACCCAAGCCGGGCCTTCATCGTCCTGTGCTGCCGCCGTGTCGAAGGGACTCGCGTCCTCATCGCGTCGGCGGCCACCCACTCCGCGCACGCAGCGATCCAAAATCCCTTCGACCCGCCCTGTTGGCGCGCCCGTCATCCGCCCGGCGATCGCCCTTCGCGAGCAGGCGGACCGCATGCTTGATGGCCTCGAAGCGCCGCCCCTCTCCTCTTCGTTGAGCGGGCAAGCCTTTCGCCGATCACGCTGGTTGCCATGGCCCGCCGCTTGCCTTCGCCTATTTTTATTAGGGGTAACCCCCAGCACTCACACCTCACCATGATCCCGCCCAGCAGCCTCGGCTCCCTTCCGTCGATTGCCCTCGCGATCATCGCCGTCCTCGGCGCCGCGCGGCTTTCCTGCGCACGCTTGAAGTTTTCCGCCAAAAACGAGCCCCGTTCCTGCGACCGCCGCCCAGCTTCCCTGCCCTTTCCCATTCTATGAAGCCCTACGATTTCCTCATCCTCGGCGGCGGCAGCGCCGGCTTCAACGCCGCCCGCGTCGCCGTTTCCCTCGGTCTCCGCACCGCCATCGTCGACGGTGCCCGCGACCTCGGGGGTCTCTGTATCCTTCGCGGCTGTATGCCTTCCAAAACGCTCCTTTACATGGCCGATATTCTCCATCTCGCGCAGAAAGGAACCACGTTCGGCCTCAAAATTCCCTCCGCCAGCGCCGACATGAAAGCCATCCATGCGCGGAAGAAAAAAATCATCAGCGAGTTCGCCGCTTACCGAGAACAGGCGCTCGCTTCCGGCCAATTCGACCTCATCCGCGCCCACGCTCGTTTCCTCGATCCGCACACGGTCGAGCTCTCCGACGGGCGTCGGCTCAGCGCCCCACACATCCTCATCGGTACCGGCTCAAAAGTCAGCGTCCCGCCCGTGCCGGGTCTCGCCGAATCCAAATTCTGGACCAGCGACGACGTCCTCGATCTCGATTTCATCCCCAAGAGCGTGATCGTCCTCGGCGGCGGCATCGTGGCCTGCGAACTCGCCCAGTTCCTCAGTCGCATCGGCAGTCGCGTCACGCTGGTACAACGCAGCGCCCACCTCCTGCGCGACCACTCCGCGGCTGCGGCGACCGTAGTTCAACAGGCCTTCGTTGATGAGGGGATCGAGCTCTTCACCGGCACGAAGCTCGAACGCATCACGACCGACCGTCGCGGCGTCACCGTCGACTTTCTCCACGACGGAAAAAAAATCACCCGCCGCACCGCGCACCTGTTCAACGCGCTCGGCCGCGAGCCGAATACCGGCACCCTCGATCTCGCCGCCGCCGGCGTCCGCGCCCGTCCCAACGGCCAGATCATCACGAACCGCTGGCAGCAAACGAACGTGCCGCACATCTACGCCGGCGGTGATTGCTCCGGCCCCGTCGAAATCGTCCACGTCGCCATCCAACAGGGCGAACTCGCCGTCCGCCACGCCGCCGGCGTGAAAAAAATCAAATCCATCGATTGGTCGCTCCTCCTCAATGTCGTCTTCACCGACCCTCAGCTCGCCACCATCGGCCGCCTGGAACGCGAACTCGACGCAGCCGGCACGCCTTACCTCGTCGCGAGCTATCCGTTCAACGACCACGGCAAATCCATTCTCATGGACGCGAACTACGGCTACGTGAAGGTCATCGCCGAGCCGGAGCGCGGCCGTATCCTCGGTGCCGAAATTGTGGGCAAAGACGCGGGCGAACTCATCCATCTTTTCAGCGGCCCGCTCGCGATGAAAGCCACCGTCTTCGATTTACTCCGCGCACCGTGGTATCATCCGACCCTCGCCGAAATCGTCACGTATCCTCTCGAGGAGATTGCCGAGACCCTTTCGAAACGAAGGTCAAATCCGTAGCGCCGATTGCGCTCCGCGGCGCGTGCGGCGGCACGGCCTCGACCACCACGCGGCCGCCGTAAAATGAGCGCGCCCCGTTTCATCAAAATCGATATCGCCCGGCACTGCCCTCCCAGCGGGAATCCATCGCCCGCTTTTTCCCGTCGCTCTTCGCGCACCTAGCGCGCGATTGCCAACAGATCAGCCAGCTCCACGCGCTTCTCATAGAGCGCCTTGCCGACGATCACTCCGTCCAAATTTGCGTAGCGTCGTGCGAGCTCCGCCAACTTCACCACGTCCTCGCGACGGCTCACTCCGCCGCTCGCGATCACATTAAATTTTCCCGCGTTCAACATCGCTTCCTGGGCCGCAAAATTTGGTCCCGTCAACATTCCGTCGGTGCCGATGTCCGTGTAGATAATCGTCCGCACGCCCACCGCATCCATCCGCTTCGCGAGATCGAGCGCCCCCGTGCCCGTCGTATCCACCCAGCCCTTCACCGCGACCTTGCCGTCCTTTGCATCAATGCCGACCGCGATCTTGTCGCCAAACGCCTGCACCAGTTCGGCCACGAAACGCTCGCTTTCCGCCGCGCGTGTACCGATCACCACACGACTGACACCGAACCCCAGCGCCCGCTCCACCGCGGCGCGCGTGCGCAGGCCGCCACCGAGTTCCACTTTCATCCCGATCGCCGCGATCGCCTGCACCTCCGCGAGATTCTGCGGCTCGCCCGCAAAGGCTCCGTCGAGGTCCACAACGTGGACCCACGCACTGCCGGCAGCGCAAAACTGCGCGGCCACGTCGGCCGGATTCGCCGCATACACCGTCTCTCGGTCGGCACGCCCTTGGAGCAGCCGCACAGCGCGGCCACCTTTGATGTCGATGGCGGGATAAATGATCATGCGAAGAAACGCTTTGCGCCCGGACATCGGGGTGCGAGAATAAAACCGATGTCGACCTACCAAGTCCCTGTTTTTCTTTCCGAACTCCTCCATGCCCGTTCGCCCTCCGGCTACGAGGCCGAGGCCCAGGCCGTCTTTGACCGCCATGTGAAACCTGCCGCCGACGCCTACACCGGCGACGCCCTCGGCAATCGCCTCGCCACGCTCAACCCCAAGGGCGACCCCGTCCTCATGCTCGCCGGTCACATGGACGAACTCGGCCTCATCCTCACCTACGTCAACAAGGACGGCTTTATCTACTTCGATACGATCGGCGGTCACGACCGCACCATTATCTCCGGCCGCCGCGTGATCATTCAAACGGCTCACGGCACCGTCAAGGGCGTCACCGGCAAACGCGCGATCCACCTCATGGAGGACGCCGATCGCAAAAAGGTCCCCGAGATTCACGAGATCTGGATCGACATCGGCGCTCGTACAAAAAAAGACGCCCTCGCCCGCATCGCCATCGGTGACGTCGCCACCTACGACCACGAATTTGAACTGATTCACGGCAGCGTCGGCACCGCCCGCGCCTTCGATAATAAAGTCGGCGCCTATGTGGTTGGAGAAACCCTGATCCGGCTCGCGAAGGACAAGGATCGCAAGAAACTCGCCGCCAAAGTCGTCGCAGTCGCGACGTCCCAGGAGGAAATCGGCTGCCGCGGTGCGACCACTGCCGCCCACGCCGTCGATCCCCACATCGCCCTCGCTGTCGACGTCGGCCACGCCACCGATCACCCCGACTGCGACAACCGCAAATACGGTGAGACGACGCTCGGTGGCGGCCCGATCCTCTGCCGCGGCGCCAACATCAACCCCAAGATTTTCGCCCGCTTGGTCGCCGCTGCGAAAAAATTAAAAATCCCCTACCAGATCGAAGCCGATCCCCGCCCGACAGGCACCGATGCTCGCGCTATCCAAATGGGCCGAGGTGGCGTCGCGACGGGCCTCGTCAGCATTCCGCTACGCTACATGCACACCCCCAGCGAAGTCGTGGACCTGGAGGATGTGGAGCGTTGCGTGCAGCTCTTCGTCGAGTTCACTAAGAGCCTCGAAAAGGGCGACTACGCCCACTGGTAAGCCCCCACCTCCGGCCTCTTTTTTATCCATGAACTACCGCCCACTCCTCGCCGCGCTTTTCCTTTGCTTCGGAACGCTCGTCACCTCGCTCGCTCAGGAAACCGCTCCTGCGTCCACCCCGCCGGTCGCCGACCTCAAAATTCTGGTCGATCAGATCCAAGCCAAGCTTCGCGCCGGAAAATCCTCCGCCGGCGATCTCGCCCCCGAACTTGCCGCGTTCGATGCCTTGCTCACCAAATACGCCACCCAGCGGACCGACGACGTGGCCCAAATTCTCTTCATGCAGGCAACGCTCTACGGACAGGTGCTCAATGATGCGGAAAAAATGAGCGCATTGCTCAATCGGCTGAAGGTCGATTTCCCCGGCACCAAACCCGCCGCCGCTGCGGACAACGCGCTGACGGCACTTGATCGTCGAGCCAAAGCCAAAGAAGCGAGCGCCTCCCTCGTCGGAAAACCCGCACCCCAGCTCCACTTCAAATGGGCCAACCTCCCCGGCCTCAAGACGCTGGCCGATCTCAAGGGGAAAGTCGTCGTCCTCGATTTTTGGGCCACGTGGTGCGGCCCTTGCGTCGCGTCGTTTCCGCAGGTCCGCGAGCTCACCGCCCACTACAAAGACCTCGCTGTGGTTGTCCTCGGTGTCACCAGTATCCAAGGTTCCATTTCAGGTCTTCAGCCCCAGCGCATCGACACCAAGGGTGATCCGCAAAAGGAAATGGCGCTCATGAGCGACTACATCAAGGCCAAGGAAATCACGTGGACGATCGGATTCAGTGACGAAGACGTTTTCAACCCCGACTATGGCATCACCGGCATCCCCCACATGGCCATCATCGCGCCCGACGGCACGCTGCGCCACACCGGCTTGCATCCGGCGCTACCTCACGCCGAGAAAGTTGAAAAAATCGACGCACTCCTCAAGGAATTCAAACTCCCCACGCTGGCCACCGCTGTCGTCCCCTAGCGGATCTTTGACCCTCGGCTGAGCGGCCCACTCAACTCCGCTCCCTCATTCGTTTCGCAATCGCAACCCTCTAGGCGGGTATCGTCGTTCATGAAAGAGCGGACTGACATTCGGTCGGCTCCGGCAATTGCTACGACAACGCCGCCCTCGAATCGTGCGGGCGCATTTAATCCAACGCGCAGCCCGTTGTCCCCTGATCGCGAGCGAGGCCGACTTCATATCGCGCGTTGAACCGCGATCACGTCGGGCGCCAAGTCTTGCCCAAGCTAATCGCCGCTGCGGCCAGCCCACCAGAAGGTGGCCCCCCCGCGAAGCCGTGGCTTCGCAGGGGTACCCTGAGGGCTCATCGTGGGTGTTTGCTTGGCGTGGGCCGGCGCCAGGGCTTCCGGCGGAGGCTGGGCGTGGCTCAGACGGCGACGAGTTCCTTGTCCAGAAACGCACGCGCCTTGCCGAGCTCCGTGGTGACGTCCTGCACACTCGACCCCAGCGCGGAGCCGCGGGGCGAGGGATGCATGAAGATCGAGGTGTAGCCGTTGAACTTTTTTCGCTTCAGCGCCGCGAGCATCGGCTTGAAATCGAGCGGGCCGACACCAGGGAGCTGGCGCTTCTGCTTCGAGGGCGCGAGGTCGCCGCTGCCATCGCCGAACTGCCATGCGTAGTAATAGAAAATCTTACCCGCCACGTCATCGACCAACTTGCCGAGCAGCTCCGCATCCTGCGGCAGGTGAAACGGCGCAAACGAAATGCCGACGTGTTTCTCTCTAATCTCCTCGGCGAGGATGCGCACCCCAGCGGGCGTCTCGAGCAGGCCGTTGAGGTGATTCTCGATCGCGAGCTCCACCTTAAGCTCACCGGCCACTCCGATGATCGGCTTCAGTTTCTCGAGCGATTCACGGATGGCGGTCCGTAGGGCGGCTCCGCGCAGATCTTTTCCGCCGGGAACATTGGGGAAGCCCGCGACGATCTGGTTGCCGCCAAACTTCAGCATCGCGCGCAGGTGCGGCTCGCACTTGCCGAAGCCGGGATCCATGCAGGTGTAGCAGCTCACCTTCACAGCGTGCTGCTTGAGAATTCCGGCAAACTTCTCGTGCCCCAGGTAGTCGATCTGCTCGCGCTGATTGCCCCAGCGCCCGGCCCATACGTCGAGCCCTTCATAACCGGCACTTTTCACCTCGGGCACGATATCCTGAATCGGCAGCGCGCCATACTGATTCGTCGAAAGCACATAGCGCAGCTTGAACGGCGCTGGCTCGGCGGCTTGGAGCGACGGGCGTCGACCCACGGCTAACGCGACAGCCACACCCGCTCCGGTGCGGACGAAAGTACGGCGAGAGAGACGATGCACGGCAGGGACAGAGGTATTCACAGGGAAGTGGCGATGAAAAAGGGAACCGCAAAAGCACCGCCACCGAACCTGACTCTGCTCGCCGAAGCAAATCATCCGATCCGTTACGGTGGCCCTTGCGTCCGAAGGCGCGCTCGTTCTTCAGGTTGATTCTTCAGGTTGATCGTGCCGGCGGGCGCAGCGGCATTGTGATCGGCGCTGGCGGTGTCGTTCACCTCGCTGCGGTCGAGCGCATTGACCGAGACCTGATCGAAGCTCCAGGACTGCCCGCCGCTGAAAAACGCCCCTCGCTCCCGCTCGTGGGCTACGCGGTCGACCTCGGCGCGGCCACCGACTCGCCGCGGAAAAATTCCGGCATGATCAGGCTGGCGCGCTGCGTGACGGCGTTGCCCTCGAGCAACTCCATCACCGGCGGCAGCAGGCTCTTCGCCATGACGTGCGGGCTGACGACATACCGCGCCGGCGCGGGCGCGAGGAACGACAAAAACGGATCGTCGTCGCGCGAGATCATCGAAATCTCTTCCGGAATCCGCACGCCGCTCTGAGTGAGTCGACTCGCGACCGCCAAGTAATAGTGCGGCTGCACGACGAACAGCGCGGTGGGTGCCGGTCGCAGCTTGAGGATGCGGCGCACGGCGTGCGCGACGCTCGCCACCGTCTCCTCGTGGTAAATGACGACCGCCTCCGCCTCGGCGTGGCGCGACCGCCGGACACCTTCCATAAAGCCCGCCTCGCTCTCGAGGTCGCCCGCCCAGCGTGTTTTCTGCGTGAGCATCACGATTCGCCGGTGGCCGAACCCGATCAAAATTCCCGCCGCGTGCCGGCACATCGCGCGATGGTCGAGATCGCGAAATGGCAGGTCCAAGCCCGGGTAAGTCGAGCCGGCGACGATGCACGGGAGATCGTTTTTACTAAACCAGCGCTGCACGCTTTCGTTCGCGCGCATCAGGATCCAGCAGCCGTGCAGGTTGCGTGTGACGAGTTTTTTCAGAGCCGGCCCTGGGTTGGCGCCGAAGTAATGGTGCCCGTGAAACACCCGCAGCCGCATGCCGCGCTCGCCCAGCAGCGCGCGCATGTCGTCGATCCACAGGTTCTGCATCGGCCGCAACCGCTCGATCGGCTCCGGCGTGAGCAACGCCACATCCTGCGAACGCGGCCGCGCGCGGTCCGCGGCGTGGCTCACGATGATTTGATTGCCGGTGCCATGGACCGGCCGGATCAAGCCTGCGGTCTTCATCTGCGCCAGCGCCACGCGCAGGGTGTTGCGGCTCACCCGCAGCAGCTCGCACAACGAGCGCTCGCTCGGCAGCCAGTCCCGCCACTCGCCATTTTGGATCTGGGCGTGGAGGAACGCGACCGTCTGGGCGACGAGCGACTGGCGCTG
>CANIJN010000205.1 GCA_947467625.1 Opitutia bacterium
ATCATCAACGCCCTCACCGGCGAAGAATACCGCTGAGGAAATCGTCCTCGTTCCTCATCATCGTTCTCCTCGGCCGCCCCTCACCGGGCGGCCTTTTTTTGCGCCGACCTGCCCTCCATCTGCGCCCCGGCCCAGGCGATCTCAGCCGCACAAAAACGAGTCCTGCTTTATCTCCACAGGGTTCCTCCCCTCCGGGGCCTCTGCTACCAAAAAATCACGAACCCGGCCCGCTGGGCTCCTTCAATTTGTGTAATATTTGTTATTTTATGTTTTTATTGTAAATCTCATAATATCCCTACAAAAACCCGGAATGGACCCCGTTCTCAATCCGTTCGCCCCGGGCGCCGGGACGCCGCCCCCCGAGCTGGCCGGCCGTGACGATCTTCGTGAAGTTATCCGCATCGTCATCGAACGCGTGCGCCGCGGGCTGCCAGCCAAGAGCGTTCTGATGGTCGGGCTGCGCGGTGTCGGAAAGACCGTGCTCCTTGATCGCATGAGAGACGATGCGGAAGGCCTGGGCATCCAAACCATGCGCATCGAAGCCCCGGAAAGCCGCTCGCTGCCAGCGCTATTGGCCCCCCAGCTGCGGATCGCCTTGTTGCGTCTTTCCCGCAACGAAAAAGCCAAGGATCTCGCGCAACGCGCCCTGCGCGGACTCGCCGGTTTCGCGAAGGCCCTGAAAATGAAATACGACGACATCGAAGTCGGTTTCGATTTCGAACCCGAGCCCGGTCTGGCCGACAACGGCGACCTTGAGCACGACTTGCAGGCATTGCTGGAAACCGTCGGAGCCGCCGCCCAAAAGGCCGATACCGCCCTCGTGATGTTCATCGACGAGTTGCAATACGTGGCGGAACCCGAACTCGCCTCGCTCATCACCGCACTGCATCGCACCGCTCAACGCCGCCTGCCCGTCGTCATGGTCGGCGCAGGATTGCCTCAACTGCGCGGTCGCATGGGCAAAGCAAAATCCTACGCCGAACGGCTTTTCGATTTCCCGCAGATCGGTCCCTTGACCCCACCGGCGGCGCGTCTTGCCATCGCCAAACCCGTCGAGGCCAACGGCGTCAAAATCGACGACGACGCGCTCGACCTGATTTTACTGAAGACGCAGCGCTATCCCTATTTTTTGCAGGAGTGGGGCAAACACACCTGGGATACCGCGAAGCACTCGCCCATTACCGGCCCGGACGTCGAGCAGGCTTCCGTTGCCGCCATCGCCGCGCTGGACGAAAGTTTTTTCCGCGTGCGCTTTGATCGGCTTACTCCGGTTGAAAAAAAATACCTTCGCGCGATGGCCGAACTTGGTCCCGGGCCGCATCGCTCGGGCGACATCGCAGAAAAACTCAGTCGCGAGGTGACCTCCCTGGGCCCCACCAGAAGTCAGCTCATCGCCAAGGGTATGATCTGGAGCCCCAGCCACGGCGACACGGCATTCACCGTCCCGCTGTTTGACGAATTCATGCATCGCATCATGCCGGGGGATCTCTGGCGGGAGTAGTCCGCCCCGAGCATCCTCAAGCGCCTCCGCAGCGAAGACGCCGATCTCCTCGTCCGCATGGAGAAACTCTTCAACGTGAAATTATCCTTCCGTGCCGACCTCAACGACCACGTCGAAAACCCCAAAATCATCAACGCCCTCACCGGCGAAGAGTACCGCTGAGAAAATCGTTCTCGTTCTCCTAATCGTTCTCGTTCTCCTAGGCCGCCCTCACCGGGCGGCCTCTTTCGGCCCGCACAAGACGTCGGGCACCCCATTCGCATCCGTTGATGCAGCGCCTACACGATGTCCAGCCCGGTTAAAGCGATTCTTGCTACAAATCCTTCGCTGCTCTTTCGATTCGCTCCTTAATGTGGACATGGCTTCGGCTCATGATTCCTTTCCGCCAGAATCGGACTACTGATTGATCGACACCGCCCGACCGTTCTTCTGCTTCAATTCGATCTTGGCCGATGCTCCAACTAATGTGTCGACTGGAATAATTGGCGCCCATGGCGTTTTGCAGTGTATCGTTACGCTCCTCAGGAGGTGCTCCATATTTTTCGCGCAAGGCCGCAACGACGGCATCGAAGTCGCCTTGCGCAAAATTGACCATGATTTCGCCTAGCGAAAAGCGAGACGCCGCCGCAACTATTTCAACCGGAGCCTCTCGCCAAGGCGCAGCTTTCGATCCAACAGATGAAACGGCAGTCTTAAAGCCTTCCTGATGCCATTTCGCCAACGAATCCCAATCCGGGAGCGACTCGACAATGAAGTGAAAGTAAACGTCTGCGGTTATACCGGCGATAGTGTCCGGAGGGACGCTTCCTTTGCTAACTTCGAACGGCGCATTTTTTTGAGCGCTCACCATCCCCAGCGACCGGTAGTCACGTTTGGGCCGCCTACCCGGATCGGGTTTCGTGTTAGCAAATATATCACCAAAAATGAGCGACGGAGCTCGTCGCGGATCACCTTCAAATGGGCGATCATACTTCGCGCAGAAGTCCGCCAGGGTGATCCCTAATGAAACATCCTTGAACGCGAGCCCATGTTCAGCTGCTCGTGCGACGAGGGCGCTCGCGCTTCCAAAGCAAACAAGCGCAACGACAATCCGAATTAGGTGCGATTTCATCGCATGAAATATATCCCATCTTACCACGGCATCTCAATGGAAAACCCTTGGTCTTAGAGGCACTGCAATCGCGGCAGGGAATGAGCGGTCCTGCCACGAAAGCATATCACTCAACATACGGGCGCAATGCCGCCTTTGCCCGCGGGTTGAGTATCACGATCTGGTCGTAGAGAGTGGACCATTCTTCCGTAATATCCATTTTCCCCTGAAATCGCCTACGCACAGCAGCAAGGACCTTTGTTTTCGGCTCGCGAGCGAGTCTCGCATAAGTGAGCGGCGTATTGAGCGACAATATTCGGCGGAGCCCCGCTTGTATGCCGGACCAATATCCTTCCGCATTACCCTTTTCGTAGCGCTTCGGTGGATGAACAATTTCCCAAAGGTCGCAAATTGCCGACACCGGACGGGTGCGATAGATCAACACCAGATCACCAATCTCAGCACTGACCGGCACGCTCCATTGAATATTTTTCGACCGCAATTCACTTCCCCTGGCGGACTCGTCGCAACCGACTACAAATACTCGACGTTGGGCACCCACATAAGGCTTGAGACAAATAATTTGGAGGTGACGAAACTGCGCGGGTCGGGCCTGCCAATCATTTTCCCAGCATACGATGATGTCTGCTCCCTTCGCTGGATGGATCTTGTAACTGCTGGCGCGAAACTCGAATTCAATGCGAACACGCTTTCCCTTCCATATCGCCCAGCAATCCGGAAAATGGGGATGGACGCTTTCAACACAAAATCCCAAACGAGGTGCAAGGAGCCCGAAAAGGAAAACTACGCCGAGTTCGACGGTCGGTGCGTATGCCATGCCTCTGATCGATATCTGTCGGCCGCACTTCGGTTGGAGGTATTTCATAAAAACGAGTAGGGCTTGGACCGCTCACGTTACAAGCCTGTGGAAAGCAGAGCTCGACGATAAGAAGGCCATGCCCGTTTTTTGTCGGAAACTACGGCAGAAGCAGATCTGCGCCTCGAATTCGCAATAAAACGCACTGTTATCCCAGTGCATAATCCGTCTGATCAAAAACCACATCAAAAGAGGCGCGAAGGTCTAGGCCTCAACCACCCCCAGCGCGTGATGGGCTCACCCAAACGGATCGAGCGTGCGAGCGTGCCCACTCCCGACCGCGCAAAATCCGCGACATTCCGCGTCACCACCGTGAGTCGGTGCTCCAGTGCCGTCGCCGCGATCAGGTCGTCGCTCACCGGCAACGGTTGCGACAGCGACAACCGTCTCCACGCATCCGCCACCGCTGCCGTGATCGGCAATATCCGGTCGCCATAGTGCGCCTCCAAACCCACCAGCCAACGCTCCAACCCGCCCGCCGCCACCGGACTCTTACGGCGGTGCAATTCAATCCCGCGCCGATTTCTCCAATCGTAAGTACGCTCAGAAACACCTCTTCCGACTGAATTCCCGCCATCCACGCCGAGACCCCCGCATTGCAATTTGGCTTTCGCAGCTCCGACAGCACACACGTGTCGAGCAAGTAGCCCATCAGAGCGAAACCTCGCGCGCCGATCGTTCGACCGCGAAACCTCTACCGCCCCCCTGCGGAATCGCGTCTTACTACCGATTGATAGTAAATCCATTTTACTACTTAAAGATAGTAAATTGACATTACTATCTTTGAGTAGTAATTATCCCGCCATGAACTATCCCCTCGACACGCCGGCCCAAGCCCAGGCCGTGCTCAAGGCCTTGCGTGCCGCTCAGGGCCTCAGTCAGGCGCAGGTCGGCGAATTAATGGGCGTGAATCAGAAGCGCATCGCCCGCATCGAAGCCACGCCCGGCAGCACGAGCGTTGCGCAAGTCGCCAAGCTCGTCGCCCTGCTCGGCGGACGGCTCGTCATCGACGACGGCCAGACCGACGGCAAGCAACCCACGTCTAAGTCTACGTGGTAGCCCATGCCCGCCTCACTCCATGTCTGGATGAACGGTCGGCACGTGGGCATCTGGACGCACTCACCCGGCACTTCGAGTTTTCAGTATGATCCCGTCTGGGCCGCCGCCCCTGATCGGCGACGATTGTCCCTATCGCTCGACTTCCAACCCGGCAACGCGGCACGCAAGGGCGCCGTCGTCGAGAGCTACTTCGATAATCTTCTGCCGGACAGCGAAACCATCCGCAAACGCCTCCAGAGCCGCTTCGGGACCGCCTCCCGCGAGCCCTTCGATCTCCTCGCCGCCATCGGCCGCGACTGCATCGGCGCCGTGCAACTGCTGCCCGCAGGCGAGGAACCCGCAGCCGTGGAAAAAATCAAAGCAGTGCCGCTGGACGACACCGAGGTTGAGCAAGCCATCAGCGCCGCGCTCTCCGACGGGCGTGGGTTGGGCCAAGCCGACGACGAGGACTTCCGCATTTCCCTCGCCGGCGCTCAGGAGAAAACAGCCCTGCTCCGCTACAAAGATCGCTGGTGCCGTCCGCTCGGCGCCACGCCGACCACCCACATCTTCAAACTCCCGCTCGGCATCGTCGGTAATCTTCAGGTCGATCTGAGCGATTCGGTCGAAAACGAGTGGCTGTGCCTGAAATTGCTGGCCGCCTTCGGACTGGAAACCGCTCAGGCCGAAATCGCCCTCTTCGGAAAACACCGCGTGCTCGTCGTGGAACGTTTCGACCGTGTCTGGCAGGGCACCAAATGGATCGCGCGCCGACCGCAGGAGGATTTCTGCCAAGCTCTCGGCATCGCTGGTTGGAAGAAATACGAAAATCAAGGTGGACCGGGCATGGACGCTATCCTCCACGTGCTGGCCTTCAGCGCCGAGGCGGCGCGCAACCGCCGCGATTTCGTCAAGGCCCAGATCCTCTTCTGGCTCCTCGCCGCGACTGATGGCCACGCGAAAAACTTCTCCTTGTTTCACGAAACCGGCGGAGCATATCGCATGACGCCGTTCTACGACGTGCTCTCCGTTTGGCCCGTGATGGGCCCGAAGGCGCATCAAGTTCCCTGGCAAAAAGCCACCCTCGCCATGGCCGTGCGCGCCACGAACGCCCACTGGAAACTCAAAGACCTCCGCCCGCGCCATTGGTCCGCCGTCGCCAAACAAGCCGGCCTCGGCAATGCCGACACGCTGATCCACGAAATTCTGTCACTCGTACCGTCCGCGGTCTCTTCCGCCGGCCATCTTCTACCCAAAAAATTCCCCGCCCACGTCAGCGACAAAATCTTCTCCGGTATCGAGCAACAGGCCAAAGTCCTCGCCGCCGGCTAAAGGCGGAACGCCGAATCCAAAATCGTTTTTGCGATCCGGCGGAGTTTTACTCGAATCCAAAACGCAAGCGATGCTCGCAGATCGCTCGTCAGCGCCAACCATTCCGTTTTCCTCGCAACACCGCTCTACGCCGCTGGCGCCGATTTACCCCATGCAGACCGCTCCGCAATCCCCCGCATCCGAATCCTCACCCGCGAGCCCGCCCGCGCCCCAGCTCTATCTCGGCCTCCCGCTGCGGGTCCATGGCTTCGCGTGGAGCGGGCTGGTGGTGCTCACCCTCCTGTTGCTCGCTCTGACCGCCACCTTCGAAGGTAAATCCGTGTGGAGCGGCTGGGACGAAAGTCGCGGACTCCAGCAGCCGTCCTACGCGGAACGAATTTATTTCGATCACGTGGTTCGCACCCGCGCCAACACGTGGTCGAATCTGGCATTCGTCGTCGTCGGGCTTTACGCCCTCGCACTTGGTTACCACGACCGGCGACACCGCGGGGACCCCCGTGCCGGCTATGTGCTCGCTACCCCAGCGATGAGTCTCCTCTTCGGTGCCGCGTGTTGCTTACTCGGATTCGGCAGCGGTTTTTACCACGCTTCCCTCACGCGATGGGGCCAACACCTCGACGTCGCGTCGATGTATCCGCCGCTGCTCGTAGGCATCGCCATAAGTTTGGGGCGGTGGCTGCGCCGATGCGAACGCGCACCCACTCCGCGCACGCTCCCCGCAGGGCCGATCCTCGGGGGCCTCGTCGTCATCACGAGCTACCTCCTCTATCACTTCAAGTGGTCGATGGCCTCCGGCACCGTGCTCGCCACGCTCATCGTCACCACCGCGTGCGCCGGACTCGTCGATGCCTGGTTCGCGCGCCACACGCTACATTTTCGTTGGCTGCTCTTCTCGACGCTGGCCCTGGTTGCAGCCGTCATCTGCCGGCAACTCGACGTCGCCAGAAAATTCAGCGGACCCGACGCGTGGCTCCAGGGCCACGCGCTGTGGCACGTGCTGACCGCCCTCTCGCTGGCCTGCGCCTATGCCTACCACCGTTCGGAAAAGCTGCCTCCGGAAAGCGATTAACCAGCGCCACCGATTCGAAAACTCAAAAATTCCCACGGAGGCCGAGGCTCCAGCTGACGCCGTAGTTGCCGTAGCGATAAAGCGCGGCGGGGATATTGCGGGTTGGGTCACCTTCGTAGAGGAGATGGGGATCGTTGAGGATATTGCGGCCTTGGAAAAAGAGGCTCGTGCGCGCCGAGAGCTTGTACCCGCCACTGAGGTCGAGCTTGAGATTGTGGCGCTGGTAGCGACCGAAGACCGTCGTAAAGGGCGTATCGTCCTGCCACACCGCGCCGGCGCGAAGACTGAGTCCGCGGATGCTCCAACCCATCGCGCCCGAGACTTTGTGCGGCGTCACTCCGGGAAAATACTGGTTGGCGTAGTTGCGGGTATAGCTGACGTTGACATTCGTCGTGCGGAGAAAGCCGGGGAGAAATGAGAGGTTCTGGTTATAGGCGAGCTCCAGACTGCGATAGCGGTAGAGCGTGTTGTTGTTGGTCAACGATTGGAACTCGTAGGTCGCGTAATCAGGATCGTTTTCGAAACCAAAGTCCGCGGCCTTACCACGCACGGTCACACGTTGATCCGAGATTTCCGTTTGCTGCATCAGAAAGGTAAAGCTCCCGACGGGCTCGAAGTAGTAGGCCAGGCGGGCAACGTAATTATCGGATTTTTCCGGCTTCAGATTCGGGTTCGGTGCCGTGATCAAGAGCGCTTGGTCGTTAATCGACCACACGCCGGCAAGAGCGTCGACCGGCGGACGGGAGATCGCGTAGCTGTAGCCGACCTGCGCATGGAGATTCGGGCGAACGGAATATTTGAGCGACGCGCTGGGAAACAAATTAGCATAATCGCCTTCGCGCGAGGTGCGTGGCTGGGAGAAGAACTGATACTGCATGCCCTCGACGGTCGTGGCGCGGCGGGTGGCGGTAGAGATCGGGTATTTCAACGCCACCTGCGCCGCGGTGAGCGGATCAAACTCCCGCGACTCGGACTCGGTGAGCTCCCAGCGGACGCCGCCCTGCAGCTGGAGTTTGCCGAGACGGGTGTTGGCCATGCCGTAGCCGGCGGTCACGTGTTGGCGAAAGTCCCGATGGTTAGCGACGTAGGCGGTGTAGTAGTTTTCGGCGGTCGCCACATTGACGAAATATTCCGGGTGCTCGCGGTAGAGGAGCGAGACGGCGCTGCGATTGGTGAGTGGGGGGAGATTGGCAATGGTGAGGGCGCGGATGTCGCCCATATTGGTGTTGAAGGGGCGCGGCGAAACGAATCCGGCGAAGGTGCCGGTGGCGGTAATGGTGCCGTTGGCGTTGAGGATGTTTCCGCCGGGGCCGACGTAACTGTAGACGAGGTAGGGCGTGGTATTGTCAGTCTTGCGATTTTCCTCGGCCCACTTCCCGCCAAATTTCACGAACGTGGGCAGGCGCCACGGGAGCACGTACTTGGCGTTGGTCTCGGCGGTATAGATTTCGGTGAAGGCGAAGCGCCCTTCCTCGTTCGAGCGCGGGTTGGTGTAGTTGGCGAGGTTGGACCAATCGGCGCCGCCCGTTTGGACAATCGTCCACTCGGCGGAGTTGGCGTTGGGGCGGGTGGCGCGAAAATCGGCGGTGAGGGCGTTGAGCGTTTCGGTGCGGATCGAGCCGCGGGTGGACGTCTCGTAGTCGTTTTTCGAACGTGAGAAATTGGCCGTGCCATCCACCGTGAGGCCGCCGATTTTGTATTCGAATTTAGGAGTCAGGGTGAACGAGTTGGTGAGCTTGATCGCGGTGCCGCCGCCGTAGGTCATCGTGCGCGAGGTATTGGCGGCGAGGGCGTTCGTACGGATGTCCGTCATACCGTCGCCGAGCACGTTTTGCCGGCCGGTCGCGGCGGCGACGCCGTTGGCGGCGGCATTGAAAGTGAGCGCCTTCGTGTGCGCGTTATTTTCAAAAGCGTTGAACATCGCGGTGAGCGACAGCACGAGGCGTTGGGTGGCCTTGAAGTCAGTCGTCGCCGTAATATTCGCGCGGCTGGAGAGACGCGGGCCGTCGGTGAACACCATGCCCGTGAGCACCATGGGGCGGAGGTCGCCGCCGGTGCCGTTGGCGGCGGGGGCGACGGTGGTCTTATTGTAGGTGTGCGTGACGTATTGTTGCTCGGAGCGGATGCTGCTGTTGCTCACGCTGAGGCGGACGCCGAGGCGCTGGTTTAGAAATACGTCCGAGTAATCGAGTTGGTAGTTGGGGCGCCATTGGCGGCGGAGGTTATCGTCCCAGCCGTGGGTCTGGCCGAAGTTGGCGGCGTCGGGCGTGTTGAAGCCGGCGCTGAATTGCCAATCGACGCGGCGGCCCTTGCGGTCGAAGGCGCGGCGGGTGCGCATGTTGATGGAGCCGGCGGGAGAATTGGCGTCCATGTCGGGGCTGAGCGTGCGGCTGACCTCGATGGATTCGATGGAGTTAATGGACATTTGCTCGAAGCCGACCGAGCGCGACTGGCTGCCGGCGGCACCGTTGAGCGTACTGCCGTAAGCGACGAACGCATCAGCGCTGGCGACCGCCGCACCGTCCATCGTGACACCGACGTATTGCTGATCGAGGCCGCCGACGCGCGGGCCGCGACTGATGCCATCGACATATTCGACTTCGACCCCGGGGAGAAATTTCAAGAATTCGCCGACGTTGCCCTCGGTGACATCGCCGAAGGTGTCGGCAGCAACGGAGGTGGAAATGTTCATGTTGCGGCGCTGTTCCATAATGGCCTTGGCGTTACCCTCACGCTCATGGGAGACGACGAAGGCTTGGAGCTTGAGCGGTTCATCTTTGCCGGCGGCGCCACGGGCTTGAGCGCTGACAATTTCAAAATCACGGGACGC
>CANIJN010000206.1 GCA_947467625.1 Opitutia bacterium
AAGCGCATAGCGCAATCGCGCGGCCTTGCCGCCCTCTCTCGCAACCGCCTAAGCGGACAACTAGATCTCGCCACCGACGGTCGGTGAAGGGGTTCCCCAGTGAATTAATTATCGGTCCGCACGCTTGCCGAAGCTACACCAATCGCGGCTGGCGCGTTGTCGAGCGCATGTAACGCGACAAAACGAATAAAGCGTCCCTTGGCCGGCGACGCCAGCCGCACCGTCTGCTCGATGGAGTTGGCTCGAATATTGGCAAACTCTCCCGCAGCCGCCTTTACCCAGGTCTTGCCATCTTCACTTGTGGAAAATTCGTAGCGGTCCACCGCCCCTGACGCAGCGCTGTGAGTCGGTGGCAGATAGTGAAAGGCTGCCAGTACCAAAGACTCGCCCAAGTCGATTGTTACTTCGGCTTGGCCCCCCGACGGTGCATGCCACACAGTTGCCCGCGCCTCGTCGATCATCTGCCGCGGAAGTTCCTTGAGGCGCCCGTCCCCGACCGGCGCCAGCACCCTCCAACGTGCCTTGCTAACGCCAAACCGCCGTGTCGCCGTTTCACCGATGCGCTCTTCTCTTGGGTGAAATGTCCGGGCCTTGATCGTCCCCCCCCGCGCCAGCGGAATCGGCGCAGCGTACAATGTCGACCCGCCCGTGGGCTCCGTCCCGTCGGTCGTGTAGCGCAATTCCGCTGCCGCCGTGCTCGTGAACAGCGACACTAGGCCCTGCCGGTTGCGCACCATGGTCGGCACCTCCGCCAACACCGGCTCAGCATACAACCCAAACTCTGCGATCGCCGGTGCCGCCGCCGCCTGGGTAATCCGCAGACGAACCTTTGGCGACGTCACCCTAGGACCACGCACGAGCCGCCGGTTTCCAATGCTAGTTCCCGTCGCAAACTCCACCCACGCCCCGTCGCGCCACGCATCTACGGCAAAGGCCTCCACACGCTGGCCCAGCGGCAGGTATTCGCGCACGTCGACGACATTGAACGTCACCTCTCCACCGAGTTCGACCACGAGTTCGGGCGTGGTGACGTCGTCGTCGGTGGCCCAGTACGAATCAGGATTGCCATCGACTGTATTTGCCCCGGCAAAGGCACGTTCACCCCCGCCTCGCTGGTTGCTCGCAAGCACCGGAGCTCCTCGAGTGAAATTCTGCGCGAACGTAAGGTCGAGCAGCCGGCGAAAACCCCGCAACGAGTTCACGTCATTCTCGTGAATCACGCCACGGCGGTCCGGCGGGAGGTTGAGATTGAGGCACGCGCCGCGCCCCACCGATTTGTAGTAAATGTCGAGCAACTGCGCGGGCGACTTCACTGCATCGTCTTCGGCTGCGTGGTAAAACCAACCGGGACGGATTGAGACATCACATTCCGCTGGGAGCCAGTGGGTGCCAGGACGCTCGCCGGAGTTAAGTCCGATTGAACTGCCGCCTGGATAGCGATTGGGCTTCGTCATGTCCATAGTAGCCCAGCAGGTCTCGCCCGCGAATCCGTGCTCGTTGCCCACCCAGCGGAAATCCGGTCCTACGTCGCTGAACATCGATGCCATCGGCTGAAGGTCGCGCACAATCTGCCAAGTGCCCGGCCAATCGTAGTAGGTGCGGTTGTCGATGCTGCGCTTCTCCTTCGCCCCACCGTAAAAGCCGTCCCCGCCGTTCGCGCCATCGAACCACACAGTGAACAGTGGCCCGTAATTCGTGAGGAGTTCTCGCAGTTGGTTGCGATAGTACGTCAGATATTCCGGCTTCCCGTAGTCGCGATGATTGCGATCCCAAGGCGAAATATAGAGGCCATACCTCAAGCCCGCACGCCGGCAGGCTTCGCCCAGTTCACGCACGACATCGCCCCGGCCATCCTTCCACGGCGAATGCTTTACAGAGTGCTCGGTGTATTGTGATGGCCAGAGGCAAAAACCATCGTGGTGCTTCGCCGTGAGGATGAGTCCCTTCATCCCAGCGTCGCGTGCCGTCCGGGCGATTTGGTCTGCGTCGAAGGCGCTCGGATTAAAAAGTGATGCATGCTCGTCGCCATACCCCCACTCGCGATCCGTGAAAGTGTTCACGCTGAAGTGCACGAAGCCGTAAAACTCCATCTCGTGCCACGCCAGCTGCCGAGGCGTCGGCAAGGGACCAAACGGTGCGAGCGTCGAAGCGCCAGAGACACCGGGGCGCAGTGCAATCAAGGCAAGTGCGGTGAGTAGAAGGCGCGTGTGTGCAAGTCGTCCCATGTGCGGAGGGTTTTACTCCAGCTTGCCAAACATAATGCGATCGGTGCTATCTCGGGCACCTTGAGTGACGGTGAACCAAACTGCACCGTCGTGCTGACGGAAAGTCGGATACTGAAAGGAGTCCTCGCTCTCGAACCGGTATTTGCGCTCCCACGTCACGCCATCACGCGAAATCTCGATGTTGAAGATTTTTCTCCCGACACCACGGCCATCCTGAATACGCGACGCCTCCTGCCAGCCGAGGTAATAGATTCCGTTAAACTTGTCGAAGGTCGGCTTGGAGTTGCTGCCTTTGGCAACAAAGGACCTCGGCTCTCCCCGGGTCCAGGTTTTGCCATCCTTGCTGGCAGTGAAAACATAGTTGCGGTCACCGCTTTCGGCTCGACAGATCGCGAGCCAGGTGCCGTCGGGCAGGCGGTTGACGGATGATTCCGTCAGGCGCAGTTCGGCAGGCTCGTTGTAGTGACCGAGAATTTCGAGCGTGTCATGGCCGTCGTTGAGCACCGCCAACGCGTTTTGCGCACCGGGCCAGTTGTTGATGACCGCGTAGGTCCCGCCGTCGATGGCCTTGAACGAATCAATCATGTAAAGCCCGAACCCGACGAACTTCTGCCGAAAACCGTGCGCGACGGCATCGGCGTGGAAGGGTTTTGGATCAAGGTCGAATGTGCCGGACGCCGTCTTGATCTTCATCCGATGGATCTCCGGCGAGAACGCGAGCCTGGACAGATCGAAATCGCGATACCATGTCTGCGCCTGTCCGCGGCCCGATTGATCCTCGCACACAAAGAAGCACCGCAGTGTCGTCTTGTTGAGCTGGAGAATGCGCGGGACAAAGCAGGCTCCGACGGGAAGAGTTTCATTCGCGAACACTTGTGCGGATTTCGCAAGGGGGACGACCCGCTCTACCCCGAGTGTTTTGATGTTCACTACCGTGAGGACGCAGTATTGGTCCTTTCCCGCACCATGGCCTGGCTTGATGTCATTATCGTGCTCAACGATGTATGCTCGCTCGCCGACCATGACGAGGTCAGCATCGTGCGCTCCTTTCACTTGCGGGGCAGAGACTTTGATAAGATTGGATAGCACTTTGTCCGCTTCTGCTTTCGGATCCCAACCGGGAGGAACAAGTACGGGTAACGAGGCGGGTGAGGCGGGTGAGGCGCCATTCACGAGGAGCGAGTCTAATGGTGGCAGCTTCGCGCTGTAGTGCACGGCGCGGTGGCGATTGTCGTCGAAGGCGAAATGAAGCCACTGCTTGTCTTTGCTCACGAAGCCGTCGGGATAATTCATCTTCCCCTTTGGCCCGTCGACGGAAACCGGTTGGAGCACCCGCTGATACGGCCAAGTCTTCATGCCGTCGAAACTGATCCATAGGGCCATCGGGCTGCGGTGCGCACTGTTGGGATTATGGAGGATTGCGACTATGTCACCACCCAGTCCATAGAGCGTGGCTTTACTGCCGGGATTGGGAATCTCGGTGATCCCCGCATAGTCCGGCCAGGTTCTTCCACCATCGAAGCTTTCGGCTTTATAAAGTTTCCCGCCGAGTGCATCGGCCCGGATTATCATCGCGATTCGTCCATCACTAAGTTCTACGACATTGTTTTCTGCCCAACCGTGGTAACGGTCATTGGGAGTCAGACGAATGTTTCCGTGTTCGGTCCACGTTTTCCCCGCGTCGCTGCTGATCAGAACCCCGTTGCGCGGATTACTGACATAGTGGAAAAGTGCCTTGTGCCACGGTTTTCCCTCAGGGGGAGGTGGCGGCGTCCCGGCGGGCGGCCCCTCATAATGCTGAAAAGGCACGACGATTCGGCCATCGCGCGTGACAATGTGGTTCCGAATAAATGTGAACCCGGCCAGACGTCCCGGCATCGGTTTCGGCTCAGACCAGGTTCGGCAATTGTCATCACTTTGAATCATCCACGACTGCCAATCACGACCCCACGTCTGCGAGTGAGTGCTGAAAAAAAGAGTGCTGCGCTGGCCGATGGTCATGAGTTCAGTCGGACCCTGCCCGATGGTCTTGCCGGCGCGGGGCAGACCAATGTCTACCGGGGCGAGGGTCGTCCACGTCTTGCCAAGATCGACACTGCGGGTTACGCCGACGTAATTCCCTGGGGAAGGCTCGAAGTTATCCCCTGCCAACATGAACAGGGCCCAAGAGCCATCCGGCAGTTCACGGAGGGTCGTATCGCACACAAGCTTGTTGGGCGATACCCCATCGTATGGAATGCTCTGACGGTCATGCTTCGCGTCCTCGGCGGCCTGCCTCAACCATGCTGCACTCGGACGGATGGACGGAGGAAGCTGCACGGGAGTGCCGGCCGTCGTCCGATTCGCGTCGGCGGAACTCGCCGCAGGGGTTTGCGGGAAGCAAACAATAGCAGGCACGATTCCAAAGACAAAACCCAGCACCCTCTTGGGCGAGGTTGCAAACGGTACAAAGCGTGGGATTGGTTTCATAAAGTTCGACGGCATGCGACTGCCTAGGCATGGAGCCGCCAATAGCTGAGGAGCCATGAAGCTATCCCCGCACCCTCAATGGGTCGTCGCATCGGTGGACGCGTCATCTGCACCGCCTGACGGTACTGACCCATCACCCGAAAGGCGAGAGCGTCGCGTTGCGGTGCCTCATCCCGACCGGGCACCAACCTCGCTCCCGCAGCGAAACGTGTGGCCCACGCTGTTTCCTTCCCGTCCTCCCAACCTCGGCCCTCCTGATCGATGTTCGCTGCCCCTCGTGCCCACAAAGCCCGCATTATAGCCGGCAGCCGGGGATCGTCTCTACCCATCCGCATGGCCGTGTCGAACCCGTCGAAAAACAGCGAGATCTCGTTGAAGGATGGTCGATAGGTCGGCCTGAGGGCAGCTTCAAGCGGCTTCTCCAAAGGGTCCATGTCTGGAGTGTAAGCGCTCCCGCCGAACTTGGCTGCAAGCTGCAGAAGCGGAATGTAAAGTGCGACCAGATGATAGTGGGTTTCAGGTTTGGCTATTACCCTTTGTCGCCACGGAAAGCCAAATCGCCTCGCTAAAAAATAATCGGCTGCATCTACGAAAAAAATGGCAATTTCCCGCTCCTCTGCCGCTGACGCCAGCGGCAGCCAATGGCAAAGCGCGGCGATGACCTTGGTGTACTGATCGGTGCTCGTTTCATGGGAGTAACGTGCACCCGCAATACCGCCAAACGGCTTGGGCAGGTACCCGGGCATGTAGTGCCGGCCTTCTCTCGCTACGGCGAGAATCGCATGCACCGACCGCCTGGCTAGCTCCAGCGCCGCTGCCGCACGAGTCTTCTGAAAGCGAATGATTTGGCTCATAGCGAACTCGCCAGTTGCCATCAGCGAATTCTCGTACGTCAAGGCACCCGCTTTATCCGCCGAGTTCTGATACATGTCCCGCACTACACTGTAGTACTCCGGTGCGCCTACTTCATCGTTACTGAAAGGCAGGAGCGTGTCGGCAGAAATGACCGAGCGGAACAGACCATCGCGATCAATCATACGATTAATCGAAAACTCTCGCAGTTCTTGCTCTACACCAGCCAAGCTCGGGATGTCGCGCACGGCGGTCTCGCCGAGCAGCGCGGAACTGGATCGCGGCAGTAGAACTCCGGCCATACCGAGCCCAAGAAACGAGCGGCGTTTCATGCCGATAGCCTGCGAGATTGGTTCTTTCACGCGGGAGGGGCGTCAATAGCGCGCGGTGAAGCCAACGCTGTAGGCAGTCCCCGGCTTGATCTGCACGAAGGGAAAGCGACCGTCGCTCGACACCAATTGGCTCTCTGCGGCATTGGTTAAATTGAATACACTGAGCTCTAGTGCATACCGGCGACTGATTGCGTACTGCATCTTGACGTCGATCCACTTGCGATCCGCTGAATCATAATTCAGCGCTCCCGAGGTGCCGCGATACGTCTTTCCTGTCCAATTGAGAAGCGGACGAATCTGCCACCCATGCCCCACGTAGGAAAGCCCCAGGTTCCCAGTGCGCGGACTCATGTTTGGCAGGCGACGTGTTATCGTAGCAGTGCCAAAGTCCCCGACGGCCTCGAGGTACGTAAAATTGGCGAAAGCACCAAAACCTTTCCAAAACCCAGGGAGATTACGGAATTGCTGCTGCACGTTGAGTTCGATACCCCGAATTCTGGCGCTGCCGATATTGCGAGAGGTCGTTCTTGTATACCCCGCGTAGCTTCCGTCACCGTCGATTCCGCTAGGCGGCACGACATCCGAAAAACCGCGGAAATATCGGGAGATGTCTTTGCGAAAAGCTCCAACACTGATGAGACCCACGGGCTCAAAATAGCGTTCGACGGAAACGTCAAAATTGTTTGCCAAATACGGTTTAAGTTCGGGGTTCCCAATAGAAACAGTCTGATTTACATCGTCGACGTTCGCCGTCGGCAGCATGGATATAATATTTGGTCGTGTAATACTGCGGTTGTAGCTTCCCCGTACCAAAAATCCGTCGAATGCTTCCCATTTGATGTGAGCGCCTGGAAAAATATTGGCATACTTTGACGTCGAACGCTCCTTCCGCACGTAGGACCGTTCCGCGCGAGCGCGGTTGGCTGCGACCACGCTAGGATCCAGACTTGCCCCTCCCACGCTATTTCCGCCGTAAGCGGCTGTGGCATTCCGAATCCAGGAATCTCCCGTCACCGTGGTCTTCTCCGCGCGCGCTCCCACCAATCCCTTGACCTTTCCCAATGTAATATTGCCTTGCATGTAGCCTGCGAAGGATTCCTCCCCGAACTCTGTCTTGCGCGCCATGGAGCCTGTCAGGTCGCTGTACGCCTGCGCCGCGGTTTTGGCCCAAAAGTTGGTGGGCGCCGACAGTTCGCCGATGTTCCGCACCAGTGGCATGAAGGGAAAAGGACCGTATCCAGCTTTGCCGAGGCGGAACACATTGCCCAGCATCGGAACGATGGAATCGTCCGCCGAGTTCGGAACTCCGTCTTTACCAACCCAAGTCAATTGATCCTGCCTGCGTTGGTCTGATGTGCTATTGTTCTGATACTTAACCCCCACCTTGAATCCGGCGGGAATGTTCGTGGTTAACACGTGCGTATAGTCGGATTTAGCGCCAACAACATTCTGGGGTGCGCCATCGGTGACTGTGTTGCTGAAAGTTTGCGCCTTATAGCTAGCGGGATCACTCCAAGAGTCACCGGCGGTCTGCACGAGTGCCGGGCTGTAAAACGGCTGGTTTCGTCGATCGATCCGGAAGCCAATCCCGGCCACTCTGGCATCGAGTGTGGTCGAAAAGGGGTTTCGGCTCAAGGCCCGCGAGAAAGTGCCCTGCACCGAAAGTCGGCCCGCAGCTCCAAACATCGTATGCTCCCCGCCGATTGCAAAGGTGAGGTTTTCACTCTCCCGGAAAGATCGGAGTGCGCGAGAGACGATATCAGAGGACAGCACCGTGGAGTTTTCAAAGGTGCTCCCGGGAAGGAAGCCCAAGGTAGCGGCCGGGGCGGGGTTGTTGAAAATAATATACCTTGAAATGTCTCGATTTTGATGGGTGTACGCCATGCGGGTATACGCGAACGAGGAATCAGACAGTTTGTAATCAAAGTTTGCTCCGATCGTATATTTTTCAATAGGCCCGCCCCACTCGCTGGTGGAGAACAACCCGGTCAATGGATTGGCTCCGTTGAACCCGACGTAAGCGGCGGAAAGAGTACCGGCATCCTGCGGCCCAGTTTTTTCCGAAACTCGCAGAACTTTGCTCCAATTGAGATCGATGGCCGCGCCGAAATTCTTTTTCCCTCCGAAAACGCTATATACATCACTGAATGCCAATGCGGTCCTGCCGTAATTTCCGAAGCGAGCCTCATTAGGGCTGGTGTCAAAGTCGCGTGTAATGCCACTGACGGTAGCGTTTAGAATTATCTTACGTCCAGGCGCGTCAAAATAGCGCTTTGTAATCAAGTTGATCGTTCCTGCAATCGCGTCGGCGTCTTGGTCAGGAGTGGGCGCCTTGGTCAATTCCACTTGGGACAGGTTATTGGTGGCCAACTCCGTAACGATGAATTCGCGGCCCGTGGCTTGCAAATTGCCAAACGAGGTAGCGGCGGACTGGCCGTCAACTGTGAGCTTCGCAAAAGATACGCCCATGCCGCGCACCGACAGGCTGTTTACCTCTCCTTGCTCGTAGCCAACGGATATTCCGGATAAGCGTTGCAGCAATTCACCTGGGTTGTCCGCCGGGGCCCCATAGGCATCAGTTGCTACCACCGTCTTCATGCCCGGGGCGTGACGCTGCTGCTGCAGCGCCAAAGCGTCGCCTTCCCGTATCGAAGTCACGACAAAGCGATCTAGCTGATAAACCTCGGACGTAAGGTTGAAATTTAGTTCCGTGGCCTGCTGAGACGTGACCTCCGCTGCACGCTTGGCCGTGTCCAACCCGGAATACCTCACGGACAACTGATAACGCCCAGGCGGTAGCGACAACGAGTAATTTCCACGGGTGTCCGTGAGCGTGCTGAGGTTGAGGCCCTCCACTGTCACGTATGCCTGATTTAGGACCATCATGGTCGCCTGATTCCGAACTTGGCCAACAATGGTACCGGCATTTTGGGCGTTAACGGCGGGAGCGGCGGTGAGCCAGACCGCGAGGAGGGCAAAAAAAGTAAGTTTCTTCACGGGAGGAGATTCGTTGTGTTCGGGTTGATTGGTTTTGGGTGAGTCGGGCAGCGGCGCGGGGTCGAAATGGTAGATACTGGTGCTTGCTGGAGTTGGGTAAGGAGGGGTTAAGGGAACTGAAAGAAAGCCGGATTTTCAGTGGACGGGATTTAGCGCGTTCAAGGCGGTCGATAACGCGATATGTAATGGAGTTTTTATGGTGTGATCCGACGGGTTATGGAGAGACGGGGTAGGATCGTTCCTTCTGCGTGCATTTGAAGTTGGGGTGGTTTCGCGTAGGGCGAAAGTCGCAGGTTACGTAAATCGTTACGTTTGCCTGACTGCGTGCTCACGATGTTCGCTCATTCGCGCTGGAGTGGCTTCCTTCGGTGTTAAGCAGGGCTCGGCGGCAAGCTGCTCGGGGTGATGAGCGGGCAGGGCTAAGTCCCGGGGCGGCTCGATTTCGCGCACCGTCTCGCAGTCGCGCTGCGTGGCGCGATTTATGTGCCGGAAATCAAAAACTGGCGCGTGCAGAAGTTTGTGCCGCAACCATCGGAAGCGAAGAGGAACGAGTGACCGCTGGCCTGCGCCCCGACGTATCCGTCGGTTGACGGCTCCGCGAACTGGTCGCGGCCCGCGGAGAGCGCGCTTTCCACGCGCCTAGTATCCTGTAACAGCTATAATTTCGGATAAAGCCTGAAGAGTTTGATCCGGGCGTCGTCGGTAGTAAAGCGCCAGTGGATAGGAGCGCCGCGAGTGTTGCGGTGTTTCAGCCAGGCGGAGACTTCGGTGCGCATGGTGCCAAGGTC
>CANIJN010000207.1 GCA_947467625.1 Opitutia bacterium
AAGCCGGGGCGAATTTTGTAGGTCATCGCGCCGCCAAACCCGGGGCCGGGCGTGCGGCGGCCGAAGGCCCGCTCGGAGTCCTTCCACATCCAGGCGAGGCTGTAAGAGTAGGTCGGCCGGCTGCGCTCGAACGCGCTGCGCGGCACGAAATTCACGGAGCCTGCAAGCGCCGAGCCGGACACGTCGGGCGTAGGCGAGCGGTTCACCTCGAGGCGCGAGACATTGTTGAGCGAAACCTGATCGAGCGCGACTTGTCGGCTCATGTTCGAGCCGCCGCCCGTGCTGACGACATCGAAGCCGCCGATCGAAATGGGGACGTTGCTCGGAGGCACGCCGTCGATGGTCATCAAGCGCGGGTCGCCGTTCACGTAGTCCATCCGGACGCCCGGGATGAATTTCATGAATTCGCCGATCGCGCCGTCGACGATCGGGCCGAATTCGTCGGCCGAAAGGACGTTGACGATATTCTTCGCGAAGCGCTGCTCGTTGACGGCGATCGCCGAGCCTTCCATTTCCTTGGAACTGGTGACTTGGAAGGCGCCGAGCTTGACGACGTCGGCTGCCTTCGGCCCGGTGCCGTGATCGAATTTTCCGAACGTGAAGTCATGGGCGGAGGTTTGTCCGGCGGTCACCACCACGCTCTCGGTCTGCGTTGGCAAGCCCGTGAAAAACACCCTCACGCGCACCGTGCCGGCGGCGACGCGGGATAAACGAAACTGCCCGATTCCGTCGGTCAGAGTTTCCGTGTTCGTGCCCTCGATCGAAACGCGGGCGTTCTCAAGATACTCCCCGCGGCTAGGATCAAAAACGCGACCCTCGATCGCACCTGTGGCTGTCGATTGGGCGATGAGTGAAGCGCTGGCGATGAGCCAGCCGACAAGGAAGGTAAGAACGAGGCGGCAGCACATGTGGAGGGGATGTCTACGTGTCGGTCAGAATTTCTCTAGGGAAAACGTCGGGCCAGTATTGCTCTGTTATTTTCCTTTGAAAAAACGTCTCTTAAAAGTGTCACGTATTACGTGACACTCCCTACGGGAATTCGGTTTTTTTTGGCAATGAACTTAACAGAGTAATACTAGGGCAGCCGTGGGTTGTGGCCCTAACGCGCAGGATTTGCTGGCGTGAACGCCTGCATGCCCGAGCGGCCTTGCATCGCCATCAGTTCGGCGTGGGCGACTTGTTGCAGGGCCGTGGCCTGCTCGCTGGAAAGCCCGAGGTCGAAGCCGGAGCGTTCGCCTTTGCCGAGCGACCGCGGATCGAGTCCCGTCAGATCACCAAAGATCATCAGGGCTTCGAGATAGTAGCCGAAGGTGCTGCCGTGATAGAAATCGTGGGTCCAGAGGCTCACTTTACCGAATTCGATTCCGTCGTAGGGATTGGGATCGGCCACGCCGCTGGTCATCGCGCGGAGCCAGGCCTCGCCGACGGGAATCACGCCGCGGATGAAAGGGCTGCCGGCGGCGGCCTGGTTGTAGGCGGCCCGAACATCCCGCGTCATTTGCTCAATCGACTTGCCGTGCCAGTGTCCGGTGGGTGGGTAAACGGCGTCGGCGCGTGCCCACGTGGCGATCAGGCGGATGTCCACCTGCGGATTCTTGCTGTGCAGCCATTCCGCGATTTGCTTGGCCGACTGAATCAGGAGCGCGGGGTCGCCGGGTTTGTTGCGGTTGAGCAGGCTGTAGCCGAGCATGACGACGCGATCCCAGGGCCGGCCAATCACACCGGCTTTTTCGGCGATGTGGTGGTCGAGTCCCTGGCCCGACACGGTCTCTTGGCTGACGGTGAAGTCTAGCCCAGCTTGGGCCGTGAACGATTTGAACAGGGCGGGCACTCCGCCGAAGCCAGTGACATTCAGATCGGTGACGGTGTCGGCCCGGTAGTAACGCAAGGGCGATCCTGAGCCGAAGAGGAAGCTGTTGCCGATGAAGAGTACACTGCCCATCGGCTGGGCGGCCGTGGCGGCGACCGCAGCGTCCTTGGCGCGTGGGGGCGTTGCGGGTTGACCTTGCGCGAGGAGCGCCGAGCCGATGAGCAAAATGAGCAGTGAACGACGCACGCGGCCAAAGCGGGCCCGCGGAATCAAGTGGAACGAGGGAGGGGACATTGCGGTGGGGGAACCGTCAGAACGTCTTCGTCAGCGTCAACGAATACATCCGGCCCTTGGCTATCGTGTTGAAGAGGGCGGATTCGTAGGTGTTGTTGTCGTCGGAGAGCGGCGGCTCGGCGTTGAAGAGGTTGTTCACGCCGACGCGCACACTGGTATCCCGCAGCCAACTACGGGTATCGGTTTTGCGGAGACGGTAGGAGAGAAACGCGTTGTAGGTCTGCGTGTCGCGATGGACCATGCGATAGAGGGTGCTGCCGTTGGTGAACACGGGCTTGATGGAGGCGGGCGAGCCCAGTGCCTCGTAGGTCGCCCGACTGGTGGTGACGCCCGACAGCGTGAAGCTCCCGGTGTAAAACATGCCCAAGCCTGCGCTCCACTGGTCGCGCCGCCAGTTGAGTTGCACATTGCCGCGCCATTTGGGCGAGGCGCCCGAGGTGGCCGCGAGATTGGTCTCCATGAGCTCGGTGCGGACGGCGCCACGCGTGGTGTAGATGAAAAAGGAGTTCAGTTTCGTCCCATTGGTTTCGAAGGTGAAGGTGCCGAGCGAGAGCGGGCGGAAGCGATAGTTCAGCCCGAAGTCGAAGCCGTTCACGAATTGTTCTGCCTTGTTGAAATACGTGGTGCGCAGGAAGTCGATTGAGCCGACGGCGGCACGCTGCGCGCTCGGGGCGCGCGTGGCATTATAGGCGGCGAAGAAGGTGCGGTCTTCTTGGGTCACCGGCAGGCGCACGACAGATCCGTCGCCCTGATAGCGGCCCGTGCCGGCGCCGAGGTCGATGGCGTTGATGCTTTGACCGGCGGCGAGCGCGGCTTGCGTGGCGGCAACGAGAGCGTCGCGGTCATCGTTGATCGAGCCGCTGGAGCCGAGAATGTCCCGGTGTCGGATCTCGTAGTAGTCGACGGTCAGGGAGAGGCCGCGTACGCCCGGCACATCGATCACGAGGCCGCTCGAAATGCCGTTGGACTTCTCCGGTTGCAGTTTCGGGTTGCCCTCCACGCGATTGATGCGGTTGAGGCCTTGGTCGGTGAGCAACTGGGTGACGGTGGACCGGTAGGTATCCTGGCTGTTCAGCGCCGTGCCGATAAAGCTGCCGCGATACAGCGCGGGCAGCGACGGTGGTCGGAAGCCCTGGCTGTGGGATGCCCGTACCATGATCCAGTCGACCGGCTTCCAGGTGAGCCCGAACTTCGGGCTGAGGGTGTGGCCGAAATCGCTGTAGTGCTCGGTGCGCGCGGCGGCGCTCAGTTCGAAGGATTGCACCAGCGGCAAGGTGAAGTTCCGCCCGGCGAGCGGCAGGAGGACCTCCGCGTAGCCGGAATAGGCGTCGCGATGGGCAAAGGTGTCGGGGACCGACGACGCGCTCACGACATCCGAGCGCGTGGGATCGAGGCCGGACCCGGCCGGATTGAGTCCGGCGAACGCCGCGCGCACGTCGGAGAAATCCTCGCGACGGACCTCGCCGCCGAGCGCGAGGCTGATTTTGTTCCCGCCCCACAGCGACCAGATCTCGCCGCTGGCGTTGAAGTCGATACTGCGCAACCGGGTCATGCCATCGCGCTCGAAGACGCCGTAGGTCGATTGTTTCACGCTCGGTGCATTGCGGAAGGGGCCCGTGTCAACGAGCGCGCCACCTCGGACGGCGTAGCTGCGACCGAAGGCATTGAGCGCCCGGGCGGGGTCGGTCAGCAACGCGGCGGCCTGCGTGAGGCTGGTGCGTTGGATGGGCTCGTTTTCGTTGGCGCGACCCTCGGCGTGCATCACCGCACTCTCCCACGACCACGTAGCGCCGAACTTTCCGCGCAGGCCCAGCAGGCCGCGGTAAGCCGAGTTGGTGACGGTGTCGATCCGCGAACCGAAGTCCCAAAAACGGTGGTTCACGACGTTGACCGCGCTCGGCGTGCCGGTGAGACGCGGCGTGCCGTCGGAGTTGGCGGCACCGGTGGGGCTCCAGAAGCGGTCACCAAAGGGATTGTAGGGATTCGTCGTCGGAATGAACAGCGAACCGTTCACGCTGCTCTGGTAGATGTCAGGGTCGCGATCGATGATCGAGCGGGCGCTGTAGTAGTTGAAATCGGCGAAGGCGGTGAGGCGCGGGCGCAGGTCGTATTCGCCACCGAGGAACACATTTTTCCGGGTGGATTGCGGCTGCAGCGAGCGGGCGTCGTTGAGGTTCCAATAGTATTCTTTGCCTGGTCCGGTGGCGGCGCGGGCTGGAGCCGCCGACGCGATACCGGGCTGCCCGCTGCTCGTGGTCGGCATCAGAAAGAAGCCGCCCGTCGTCGTGAAGAACGTGGTGGGGATGCCCGCGGGCCGCTGGTTCGTAACGAGGAACGCGCCATACTGGTCGCGACCGGGGCTCACGACGGTGTTGAACTGGCCGTAGGCGCTCGTGGTCGTGCGCTTAAAGAACGACGTGTCGGTGTACACGTTCCACGGGGCGGGGGCGCGGGCGACCTGATCGCCGTCGGCGGCAAAGGGCCGGTCGCGCAGGAAGGTGCCCTCGCGATCATACCAGTCGGCCGTGAACGTGAGCCGGCCTTTTTTGTTCGCGAAATCGAGGCCGTGCGTGAGCGAGGCGCGATACTCCGTACCGTCGCCGTATTCGGTGGTGCCCCCGCGCAACGACAACTCGGTACCGCGAAAACGGCGGTGCATTACGTAATTCACCACCCCCGCGACGGCGTCGGCGCCGTAGATCGACGAGGCGCCGTCGCGCAGGACGTCGACCCGCTCGATGCCGCGATTCGGGAGTTGGTTGACGTTCACGGACAAGGCCGGAATGCCGTTTTCATTCCAACTGATCGGATGGGGAGCGATGCGCCGGCCGTTGAGCAAAATGAGGGTGTTGCCGGAGGCGAGTCCGCGGAACGAGATGTTGGCGTTGTCGCCGCGCGCATTTTGGGTCGCGAGCGCCGCCTCGTTACCGGGCAGACCCGCGGCCATCGGCAGCATGGCGAGTAGGTCCGAAGGCTGGCCCGGATCATAGATTTCGAGTTGCTCGGCCTTGACGGTGGTCATGGGCAACGCGCGCTCGGTCTCGATGCGTTTGATGTTGGAACCCGTGACGGTGATCGCCTCCAGTTTCACGGCCTCGTCCCGGACTGCGGCGGAGGGAGCGGGCGCGGTTTGCGCGGAGAGGGTGGCGGCGGTAACGGCCAACACCGTTGCGACGGTCAGCGATGGCAGGCGGGGAGGGGAGATCATGGGAGCGCGGGTGGAGGGAGTGTGAAGTCGTCGGTGTGAGCGATAGTGAGGTGCACACCCTTTTGCCAGCGGGGCTTCCGGGTGATTCATCCAACCCCAGAGAATAGGTCTAGGTTACGAATCGCGCCATCGGTAGAACCACCTGAAACGCGGGAGTCCGGCGCGTGGCCCGCCGAGGCTTTGCCTTGCGGGCGCGTGGTGGCCGACCTAACGCTTAGGCCGATTTCGCTCGTAAAACACTCCCCGCCCCATGGTCTCCACCTTTCGTCCCGCAACCGCCCAACGTGTGGCCACGCGCCCGATGTTGGACCTGCAGAGGGCGCTCGACCTCGAGAGTTTCTGGCGGGCGAACCTGCAATTGCTCCAGAGTGTGCTGCCGCACCACTCGTGCAGCCTGATGTTGGGGATCGTCGATTTTGAGCCGCACGAGGGACGGCATTTTGTGGCGCGCGACACCGGCGGCGCCAATCAACCGCTCACGAGCCTGAGTATTTCGCGGCCGTTTCTCGCCGCCCACCCGCAGGTGAAAATGTATACTTACTCGGAGATCTTGCAGGAAGATCCCCGGGCCCGGCAAAGGCGGGTCGAACGCGAGCGGCACTTTCGCGGCTGGGATGAGTTCGTCCATCTCGCCTTTTGGGACGGTGCGCACCCGGAGGCGGTGCTGAGCATTCGCCGCACCGAGAAGCAGGGCGAATTTCTCGCCGAGGAACGCGAGTTTTTGGCGTCGCTGCATCCGGTGATTGACGCCGGGTTGCGGCGGCTGCGCGCCTTCGAGGGCGAACGCGGGCGGCGCCTGAGCATGGAGCGTTTCATCTCGGGCCTCCCGTTGCCGGTCATGTTTTTGGGGCCGGATTGCGCGCTGCAGTTCGCCACTCAGGAAGCGTACGATCTCTGCGCTGCGTGGAACTTCGGCTACGAAGAGGCCCGCGTGATGAATACGCGCCGGTGTTTCCGCGTGCCGGCGTCTATTGCCGACGCCTGCGACCGGCTCGCGGACATTTGGGACCGCGCCGCCAACGCAGGTCTCACCGTCGGCCTCGAGAGCGCGCGGGTCGTGCACCCTGAATGCGGCGGCCTGGTGGCCAAGGTCGACGTGAGCCAACCCTTTAAAGGCTCGCTCGTGCGGCCCGGCTTCTGGGTCACGCTGGCGGGCGCACGCAACCTCGATGGCGCGAGTCCGCAGCTGAAGGCCGAGGCGGTTCATCACCTCCAGTTTCTCACCCCGAGCGAACGCCGCGTGGCGTTGCTCGTGGCGGAGGGCCTGCGCAACCACGACGTCGCCCACCAGCTCGGCAAGTCACCGCGGACCGTCGATTTTCAGCTCAACGCGATCTACCGCAAATTGGGCGTCGCGAGCCGGACGGAGTTGGCGCGGCTGCTTTTTTGATCCTAGGGGGGAGGCGGGGGGGCGTCGTGATTCAGGCGATTTCGCTGATGGAAAATAGTGCGGAGTTTGGCTAGGATGGGGGGAAGGAGGGCGAGCCGATCGTCGGATCGTCCGCCCACCTGACACCTTCCCTATGAAAAATTATCGCATCGCGACCATCCCCGGTGACGGCATCGGCCAAGAAGTGGTCCCCCCAGGCATGCTCGTCCTCGACGCGGCCGCGAAGAAACACGGCTTCAGCCTCACGTGGGATCACTTTCCCTGGAGCTGCGTTTACTACCAAGAGACCGGTCGCATGATGCCCAAGGACGGCCTCGCGCAGATTCGCCATCACGACGCGATTTATCTGGGAGCGGTGGGATTTCCCGGAGTGCCCGATCACGTCTCGCTCTGGGGATTGCTTATCCCCATCCGCCGCGAGTTTCGCCAGTATGCGAACGTGCGGCCAGTGCGGCTCATGCCCGGCATCGAATCGCCGCTGCGCAACCGCCACCCGGGCGACATTGATTTCTACGTCATCCGCGAAAACAACGAGGGCGAATACACCGAGATCGGCGGCCGCCTCTACACTGGCAGCGAGGATGAGATTGCGATGCAGCAGGTCGTATTCACCCGCCACGGCGTGGACCGGATTCTGCGCTACGCGTTTGAGCTGGCGCGCAGCCGGCCGAAGAAACACCTGACGTCGGCCACCAAGTCCAACGGCATCACGGTCACGATGCCGTTTTGGGATGAACGCTTCAAAGCGATGGCCGCGGAGTATCCCGACGTGCGCACCGACCAATATCACATCGACATTCTGACCGCCCACTTTGTGCAGCACCCTGACTGGTTTGATGTCGTGGTCGGCTCGAATCTCTTCGGTGACATCCTCTCCGATCTCGGCCCGGCGTGCACGGGGACGATTGCGATCGCGCCTTCGGCCAACCTGAATCCCGAGCGCAATTTTCCCTCGATGTTTGAGCCCGTGCACGGCTCAGCGCCGGACATCGCCGGAAAAGGTATCGCCAATCCCATCGGTCAGATTTGGTCTGGCGCGATGATGCTTGATCATCTCGGCCAACCGGAGGCCGCCGCCTCGGTGGTGCGCGCGATCGAAACAGTCGTGCAGCGCGGCCCGCGTACGCGCGACCTCGGCGGCACCGCGAGCACGATCGACGTCGGCCGCGCGATCGCCGACGCCGTGATGCAGCCCGCCACGTCGTGAGCCCCGTCACCGCTAACCCTCCGGCCGCGCTATGGCGCGCCGCCTTGCCGGTGGCCATCGGCGTCGTGCTCACGTTTTGCCCGGTGCCGGCCGGGCTCGCGCCGCATGCGTGGAGGTACTTCGCGGTGTTTGCCGCGGTGATGGTCGCGCTCGTCACTGAACCGTTTCCCGCGGGCGTAATCGGCTTGGTGGGTGTCACGCTCATCGCGGGGCTCGGACTGCCGTTCAGCGCGGCGCAAACGATCGCTCCCACCTTCCGCCTCCCCGCTGAATCGATCAAGTGGGCGCTGGCGGGATTTTCAAACAGCACGGTGTGGCTGATCTTCGGCGCCTTTATCTTCGCCATGGGCTACGAAAAAACGGGGCTCGGCCGGCGCATCGCGCTCATGCTCGTGCGCCGGCTGGGCGGGAGCACGCTCGGCTTGGGCTACGCGGTTATGCTGGCGGATGTCGTGCTCGCGCCGTTCACGCCGTCGAACAGTGCGCGCAGCGGAGGAATTGTCTTCCCGGTGGTCCGCGCCATCCCGCCGCTCTATGGTTCGCTGCCCGGGGAATCGGCAGGGAAGGTCGGCGCCTACCTCATGTGGACGGCGTTCGCGGCGACGTGTGTGACGAGTTCACTGTTTCTCACGGCGCTTGCCCCCAACTTGCTGGCGCTCGAGATGGTCAAGAAAGCCACGGGCCTCGAAGTGTCGTGGGTCCAGTGGTTCCTTGGCTTTGCGCCGATTGGGCTGCCCCTGTTGCTGGCGCTGCCGTGGCTGGTTCTCAAAATCTATCCCCCGGAAATCCGGGCCAGCGCCGAAGTCCCGCCGTGGGCTGCGCAGGAGTTGGCGAAAATCGGTGCCGTCACCCGGCGCGAGTGGACGATGGCGGTGCTCGTCGTCGTGGCGCTCGGTCTCTGGATTTTCGGCGGCCGCTGGATCGATGCGACCCTCGTCGCCCTCGTGGCGATTTCGCTGATGGTGGTGGGGCGCGTGGTGACCTGGGACGAAATCGTCGCCCACACGACGGCGTGGAACACGTTTGCGTGGTTTGCCACGATGCTCACGCTCGCCGACGGACTGAACAAAGTCGGCTTCATCACCTGGTTTGGGCAGCGGTCCGCGACGTTGTTAGCAGGCCATTCGCCGTTGCTCGTGCTGGTCGCGCTCGTGGGGTTTTTCTTCGTCGTGCACTATCTGTTCGCCAGTCTTACGGCGCACACGACTGCGGTGCTGCCCGTCGTGCTCGCCGCGGGCGCGGCCATCCCGGGCATGCCAGTGCGCACGCTCGCGCTGCTCCTCGTTTTTTCCATCGGCATTATGGGCGTGCTCACGCCCTACGCCACGGGCCCCGCGCCGGTTTACTACGGCTGCGGCTACATCGGCCGCCGCGACTTCTGGCGGCTGGGTTTTATCTTTGGGCTGATTTTCCTGGCCGCGCTGTTGCTGATTGGCGTGCCGTGGCTCGGTCTGGCCGCGTGAGCCACGGAGGCCGCAACGCGCCGCCTAGCCGAAACTCCACTCGCTCACGCTCGTAGCTACCAGCGGTCAAACCCTCACATCATATCAATCGCGCGAGAGATTCGGACTGTGATTTGCCGGGTAGCCGCGAGCGCCAGCGAGTGGGGATAGCAATCGCCCAACAGCTGCAGACTGTGATGTGCCGGGTAGCCGCGAGCGCCAGCGAGTGGGGATAGCAATCGCCCAACAGCTGCAGACTGTGATGTGCCGGGTAGCCGCGAGCGCCAGCGAGTGG
>CANIJN010000208.1 GCA_947467625.1 Opitutia bacterium
ACATCGAGACCGATCTTGAGCATGCACTGTTTGAAAATCTCGCGGTCCTCACCCTTGGTGATCGCCTCGGGTTTCGCGCCGATCATCTCCACGCCGTATTTCTGCAAGATGCCGGCCTTGTGGAGCTCCATCGAGAGATTGAGCGCGGTCTGGCCTCCGAGCGTCGGCAACAGGGCAGACGGACGCTCGGCGGCGATGATTTTTTCGACCACCTCGATCGTGAGCGGTTCGATGTAGGTCGCATCGGCGAACTCCGGATCGGTCATGATCGTGGCCGGATTGGAGTTGATCAGAATGACGCGGTAACCCTCTTCCTTGAGCGCCTTGCACGCTTGGGTGCCGGAATAGTCGAACTCGCACGCTTGGCCGATGACGATCGGACCGGCGCCGATGATGAGGATGGACTTCAGGTCAGTGCGTTTGGGCATGAGCGTAGATTTCGACGAGGGTTGAGAGCGCCGAAACGCGCGGCAAGCGGGAAAGCGGGCCGACGGGATAGAACGTGTTTGCTTGGCGACGCACCCGGCCCTTTTCACCGTCCGTGGCAAACCAGGTCGTCGACGCTGAGCGCGGAGGCCTGACGAGGGCCGGCCCAGACCGCGCTCGTCCGAAAGACGCCGCGAAATCCATGCCATCAACGCGGACAATGGTGGGGGGGCGAGGCGAGGGGCGCGCACCCGCAAGCGCGCGCCCGCAACCCCCTTGCCAGCCTTCGCGGATTAAGAAATCGGTGCGAGCGTAGCCCCAGACTTGCCCCCCTATGGCACTGCGATGTTAACATTGAGTGTCGGAGATTCATCCGCCTCGACACCCCGTCGTTACGAGCGACATTCTGACCCCCGATATGAAAACCACCGCATCCCGCCGCGACACCTGGGCCTCTGCTGTCCGCGTTTGCCTGTCCGTGCTGCTCCTCTGTGCCGGCCTCGCCTCCGCGCCCGCCCAAACCACGCCCGCCGCCACCGGCACGCTCTCCGGCCGCGTCCAAAGTGAAGCCACCGGTCGCTACCTCAACAACGCCCGCGTCACCGTCAAAGGCAGCGCACTCGTCGCGTTCACGGATGAGAGCGGCTCTTACCGGCTCTCCCTCGTTCCCGCCGGCTCCGCCATAATCGAAGCGTTCTACTCAGGCCTCGAACCGCTCACCGTCGCCGTCACCGTCACCGCCGGCCAGAATTCCGAACGCGATTTCGGCCTGAACGCCAAGGCCACCTCCGGCGACAAATCCGGCATCGTGAAAATGGACGCCTTCATCGCCTCCACCTCGAAAGTCACCGAAGGCGAAGCCCTCGCCACGAACGAACAGCGCTTCGCCGCCAATATCAAAAACGTCGTCGCCACCGACGCCTTTGGCGACATCGCCGAGGGCAACGTCGCCGAGTTCATGAAGTTCCTCCCCGGCGTCGCCATCGATTACTCCGATGCCATGCCCCTCTCCATCGGCCTCCGCGGCATGGATCCCTCACTCACGGAGGTCTCCGCCGACGGCGGCCAGATGGCCAACGCCACCAGCACCGGCACCAGCCGCAAATTTGATTTCACGCAAAGCTCCATCAACAACATCGCCCGTATCGAGGTCTACAAAGTTCCCACGCCCGCCACCTCCGCTTCCAGCCTCTCCGGCTCGGTGAACATGGTCAGCAAGAGCTCCTTCGAACGTTCCCGCCCCCAGTTTAATTTCCGCGTCACGGCCACCACGACCAGCGACGGTTTCCAGCTCAAGAAGCAGCCTTTCCCTTTCGAGGACTCCATCCAACGCATCAAGCCCGGCTTCGATTTCGACTACACGCTCCCCGTGAACAAAAGCTTCGGCATCGTCGTCACCGGTAGCTTTTCCGAAAAATATAACGAACAGAATATCATTCCCAAAACCTGGAACGCCGTCGCCGCCGGCACCGGCGCCACCACCGCCAAGCCCTACCTCCAATCGTTCCAAGTGATCGACGCACCCAAGTGGTATGAGCGCGAGTCCCTGGGCCTGAAGGCCGACTACCGCGTCACCCGCAACTCCGTCCTCTCCGTCGGCACGACGCTCAATCACTACAAGGACTTCAACGGCAACAATAGCATGACCTTCAATGCCGGCACGGTCGCCACGCCCTCCATCGCCAACGGTGCCTCACTCTCCTACGGCCCCGATTTCACCCGCGGCGGCACCGGCCGCGGCGCGGTCACCCTGACCAATAACCTCCTCCACCTCGCCGCCCGCACCATCAGCGCCAACGCCCGCTACCGCTACGAAGACGGCGACTGGCGCGCCGATGTCGGCCTCTACGCCTCCGATTCCCAGACGTGGCGCCGCTTCGAGGAACGCGGCCACTTCCAGAACGTCGCCGTCGCCCTCCGCAATCCCGTCCGCATCCATTTCGAAAACATCGGCGACGTCGGCCCCGCCACCGTCATCGCCTACGACAACGCCAACAACCTCGTTAATCTCTACGACCTGCGGAACTACGTGCTGACCACCGCCAACACCTCCTCCGCCGGCGACGTCAGTGAAAACGTCGAGGGCGGCGACTTTAACGTGAAGCGCAAATTCAACGTCTTCGGCCTACCCGCTTCCCTCCAGACCGGCGCCTCGCAGAAGGAGCAGATCCGCGACCGCCACGTCTACAACTACACCTACGTCCCCACCGTCGCCGGTGACACCACTCCGCTCCCCTTCCAATACCAAGTCTACGGCAACCGACCCAACTACTTCGGCTACGATAATCTGCCTTTCGTCTCGCCCAACCGCGCCGTCACCGCCTGGCGTCAAAATCCCGCGCTCTTTACCCAGACCGCCGCGCAACGAGTCACCGCCGAAGTCAACCGCATCAACGGCTCCGATCAGCTCCGGGAAACCATCACCGCCGGCTACCTCCAAGGCGAAGTCCGTCTCTTCAACCGCCTCCAGCTCCTCACCGGCGTCCGGTATGAGAAAGTCAACGACAAGGGCGCCGGCGCCCTCATCGAGCCCACCAACGTTTTCGTCCGCAACGCCGACGGCACCTTCGCCCACGGCACGCCCACCGCGACCGTCCCGCGCGGCCCCCTCATCCGCAAGCCCGAGGCCGGCGCCGCTGGCTCCATCGAGGAACTCCGCCTCATCCGTACCGAGCGCGGCGCCCGCTCCGATGTCACCTACGACGGCTACTATCCCAGCCTGCACCTCAACTTCAACGCCACCGCCAACATCGTCCTCCGCCTCGCCTACGCGAGCACCTACGGCCGCCCTGACTTCCCTTCCATCACCCCAAACTCGACCATCACCGTCAACGACGTCGACCCGACCAACTTCAGTGCGGTCCCCGGAGTGATCAACGTCCGCAACGTCGGCCTGAAGCCCTACACCGCGCACAACTACGACTTCTCCGCCGAGTATTACACCGATTCCGGCGGCTCGTTCACCGCCGGGGTCTTCCGCAAGGACATCAAGAATTTCTTCGCCACCGTGACCAAAATCGCCACGGCCACCGATCTCGAGTCCATCGGCTTCGACGACGATTACCTTGGCTGGCAACTCACCACCACCGCCAATATCGGCAACGCCCACATCAACGGCGCCGAGTTTAGCGCCCGCCAATCCCTCAAGAACGTCGGCGGCTGGGCCCGCTACTTCTCGGTCTTCGCCAACGGCACCAAACTGAAACTCGACAGCACCGTGCCCGGCTCCTTCACGCGCTTCCTCCCCCTCACGGTGAACGGGGGCGTCACCTACTCCCAGCGTCCCTTCTCCGTCTCCCTGAACGGGAACGTCCGCGGCGAGCAGAACCAAGGCGTCTCCGCCACTCAGGGTGCCGACGCCAGCCTCTACTTCAATCCCGCCATCGTGATGGATATGAACGCCAGCTATCAAATGACCTCACACCTCGCGCTCTTCGTGACCGGCACGAACGTGTTCAACCGCTGGCGCACCTACGCCCGCTACGCCGACGCGACGCCCGACTACGCGCGCCGCAGCCAGACGAATTCCTACGGCTCCATCTGGTCCCTCGGCCTGCGCGGCACGTTCTGATTCGTCGAAGGGTGCGGCCCGAGCTCCGGGCGAGCCGCACCTGCGTGCGTGGCGTGACGCCCCGACGCTCCCTCCGCCCGCGCCCCCGCGAATTCAGGCTTGATAACCTCGCGCCCGCGGCACCCGCTGGAGCGCCCGGTCCACCCCCCGCCGATGTCCACCCCAACGTCCTCCCCCGCGCCTACCTCTGCTCCCACGCCCGCCCCCGGCGCCCGCCTCGTCTGCCTCGATGCCTATCGCGGCTTTATTATGGTGTGCCTCGCCTTCGGCGGCTTCGGTCTCGCCGCCACTGCGGACCTCCACCTCAAGGTCGCCCCCAACTCCGCGTTCTGGCAGGCTGTTTACGCCCAATGGGAGCACGGCGCCTGGGTCGGTTGCAGGTTCTGGGACCTGATCATGCCCGCCTTCACCTTTATGGTCGGCCTGGCGATGGCCTACTCCTACGTACGCCGTCAACGCGAAGGCCACACCACGGCGCAGATGTTTCGCCACGCCTGCGTGCGCGCCCTCCTCCTCATCGCGCTCGCCGTCTTTCTCACCACCGGTACCGGCAAAGAAACGCAGTGGATCTTCACCAACGTCCTCGCGCAAATCGGCCTCGGCTACCCGCTCCTCTTCCTGTGCTGGAATCGCGGATACCGCGTGCAGGCCCTCGCTGCTGCTGCCGCCCTCGGCCTCACTTGGCTCGCCTTTGTCCTCCACGGCGGCAGCACCGCACCCGGCGCCGGCGTCACCGCCGCGTGGTCTGCCCAACACGAGGCGCACCTCGCCGCCGCGTGGCACAAAAACGCCAACGTCTTCCACGCCTTCGACGTCTGGTTCCTCAACCTCTTCCCCCGCGCGTCGCCCTTCGTCTTCAACGTCGGCGGCTACCAAACGCTCAACTTCATCCCCAACCTCGCCACCATGATCTTCGGCCTCATGGCCGGTGAGTGGCTGCGCGGCGCCGGCGAGCCCGCCCGCAAACTCCGCGGCCTCCTCCTCGCCGGGATCGCCGGCCTCGTCGTTGGCTACGGCCTGGACGCCCTCGGACTTATCCCCGCCGTCAAACGCATCTGGACGCCGTCCTTCGGCCTGCTCTCCACCGGCTGGTGCCTGCTCATGCTCGCCGCATTTTACGGGATGACCGAGCTCCGCGGCTGGACGCGCTGGACGCAGTTCTTCGTCATCGCCGGCGCCAACTCCATCGCGCTCTACTGCCTCAGCCAGCTGCTCAAGCCTTGGACCGCCGCCCTCTGGCGCTCGCACCTCGGACAAAATATCTTTTTCCTCGCCGGCCCGCTCTGGGAGCCCTCCCTCCGCGGCCTCGCCGTCGGCCTCACCTTCTGGCTCGTCTGCTGGTGGCTGTGGCGCCGCAAAATTTTCCTCCGCCTCTGACCACGCCATGCGCCCACGCACGCTCGTCACCACGCGCGCTTTGCTCACCGCGCCCGCCGCTCTCACCGCCACCGAAGCCCGCATCGTTTTCGCTTTGCCCCGCGGCATCGCCGACCTTCACTCCGAAAACCCATGAAACGCCCCCGTCTCCTCGCCCCGCTCGCCGCCGCACTCGCCCTCACGGCGTTCTCCGGCACGACCACCGCGGCCACTCCCGCTCTTCCCGCGGGCTGGATCTCGCTCTTCAACGGCCGCGACCTCACCGGTTGGAAAACGCCCATCGGCGACCACGGCCACTGGAAAGTCCTCGACGGCGTCATCGACTACGACGCCCGCTCCGAAGCGCCCGGCGACAAAAATCTCTGGTCCGAAAAATCCTACCGCGACTTCACCCTCCGCCTCGACTGGCGCATCAAAGAGACCACGGGCCTCTACCCCATCCCCACCGTCCTCCCCGACGGCACCCACAAAAAAGGCCCCGACGGCAAAGACCTCGTCACGCCGACGCCTAACGCCGACTCCGGCATTTACCTGCGCGGTACCAGCAAGGCCCAGCTCAACATCTGGTGCTGGCCCATCGGCTCCGGCGAAGTGTACGGCTACCGCATGGATACCAAAATGCCGCCCTCCGTCCGCGCCGGCGTCACCCCAAAAGTCCGCGCCGATAAACCCGTCGGCGAATGGAACACCTTTGAAATCACCCTCCGCGGCGAACGTCTCACCGTCATCCTCAACGGAAAAACCGTGATCGAAAACGCGGAGCTCCCAGGTCTGCCCGCGACCGGCCCGCTCGCCTTCCAACACCACGGCGGCTGGAAAGACGGTAAATACAGCCCCGCCTCCAGCCTCGTCCAATTCCGCAACGTCTCCATCAAAGAACTGTGAGGGTTTGACCGGTGGGCGGCGGTCGCCGCCTTCCCGCCCCCCCCTCGCTCCCCGCTCGCTTTCCTTTCCCCATGAATCCCACCCCCACCCAATCCACCCTCAAGCTCCAGCTCAGCGTCTTCATGTTCCTCCAGTATTTCATCTGGGGCGCATGGTATGTGAGCATGGGCACGTATCTCTTCAGCACGCTGAAATTCGACGGTGGCCAAATCGGCCTCGCGTACGGCGCGTTCGCCATCGGCGCCATGATCTCGCCCTTCCTCGTCGGCCTGATCGCGGATCGCTTCTTCGCGTCGGAGAAATTGCTCGCCGTACTGGGCATTCTCGGCGGCGTCGTCCTGTGCCTGCTCCCGCGGTGCACGACGTTCGCGTCGTTCTACCCGATGCTGATTCTCTACTGCGCGCTCTATGTGCCGACCCTCGCCCTGGGGAACTCGCTTTCGCTCACCCACCTCGCCAACGCCAAGGTGGATTTCCCGCGCGTGAAGATGCTCTCCGCCGTCGGCTGGATCGCCGGACTCTTCGGCCTGCAGCTGATCGCGAGCGCCGAGTCGCCCACGCAGTTCTACATCGCGGGCGGCGCCTCAATCGTGTTCGGCCTCTACTCGCTGGTCTTGCCGCACACGCCGCCGAAGAAGACCGGTGCCAACGTGAGCCTCGCCGAGATCCTCGGGCTCGACGCCCTCGCGCTGCTCAAGAAACCGTCGTTCGCGATCTTCATCGCGTGCATGTTTCTGATCTGCATCCCCCTCTATTTCTACTTTGTAAACCTCGGCGTGTATCTCACACAGCTGAAGTGGGAGGGCATGCTGGTGAAGACCTCGCTCGCGCAGGTGTCCGATGTCATTTGTTTTCTGCTCCTGCCGGTTTTCCTCAGCAAGTTTGGCTACAAGACCACGATCTTCATCGGGATCGCGTGCTGGGTGCTGCGCTATTTCGCGCTCGGCTTCAGCGCCGATGGTGGCGCGACCCAGACTGCCCTCATCTTCACGGCGATTTTGCTGCACGGTGCGTGCTACGATTTCCTCTTCATCGCCGGCCAGCTCTATGTCGACGAAGCCGCCAACGAGCGCAGCCGCGGTGCGGCGCAGGGCTTCATCGCCTTCATCCTCTGGGGCGTCGGCGCCTTTGTCGGCACGCTCCTCGCCGGACAAGTGCTCGCCAAGCACGCGCTCGCCGCGCCGGTCAACGGCCTCGCGCACGACTGGAAAGCCATTTGGCTCACGCCCGCTTGGGGCGCACTCGCCGTGCTCGTGATCTTTTTAATCTTCTTCCGCAACCCGTCGAAGCCCGCCACCCCGCCCTCGGCCTCGGCCTGAAATCGGCCCGCCGCCACCGGCTCTTCAATCCAGAAAAGGCCTTTGCAACGCGGCGAGCGCGGAGCGCGCAGCGGCGAAAACCATCCGCTACGCACGACGGATATCAACCGCCACGCCGGTTAGCCCACGTACGTCGCTTCCCGCCGGAGCGCGTCGCGCCACGCAACGCAGTCTTTCGTGGAGGTCTCCGACCCAAGGATGCTCGCCGCGCCCAACCAGCCACCGACGGCGACCACCATCGGAATGTTCACTCGTTAGACCAGGTACGGAACCAAGGGTCCTGCGTCGCCTTTTGAAACGACTGCACTTTTTCGAGTAATTCGCCTTTCAGCCGTTGCTGCTCCGGCACCTCGGCGAGGTTCACGACTTCGTCGGGATCGCGTTCGAGATCATAGAGCTCGAAGCGCGGCCGCTGCAGAAACTGCGCGATCGGCCGACGGCCGAGCATCCCCCCGCCCGCTGCGTTCGCGCTGATCCACGTGGGCGACTTGATCAGATCGAGCGCCGACGGAAACGTCAGCTCGCTGGCCAGATTCACAATCAACTTGTGCCGCCGCGTGCGCACCACGCGCATCGGATAATACATCGTGACCTCGTGCAGCGTGTGCGAGGCATAGATCGTCTCCCACCCCACCATCGGCTCGCCATCGAGCCCGGCCCGAAACGAACGCCCGTCAAACCCTGCGCCGCCCGTCGCCGCGCCCGCGACGTCGAGGAGCGTCGGTGCCAAGTCGGCCCATGTGATCATGGCCGGTTGCGTCGCGCCCGGATGTTTCCGTCCGGGACTGCGCACGAGGCAGGGCAGCCGCATCCCCGGATCGTAGAGCGTCGTCTTCGCCCCGGGAAAGGCCGCGCCGTTGTCCGAGAGGTAAACGATGAGCGTCGATTCATAGCGGCCCGCCGCTTTCAGAATCCCCACCAAACGCCCCACCCCTTGATCGAGTCGCGAAACCGCTTGGTAGTATTCGGCCAGTTCCGCGCGGCAGGCGGGCGTGTCGGGCAGATACGAGGGCACCCGCACGTCCTCCGGCCGATAAATCACGGGCTCAATCTGCGGATAACCCGCCGGCCGATTCCCGAAGCGGTTGGGATTCGGAAAAGTATCGAACGTGGGCTTGCCGTCCGGCAGCACCGCGTTGGCGCGATGCGGATCGTCGCTGGCGAAATAGAGAAAGAACGGCCGGTCATCCTGCGCCTCGATCACGCCGCGCGACTGCTCCGCCATCTCGACCGGACTACGGCCAATCGTCGCGGGGTCGTTGGCCGCGCCACCGGAGAGCACCGTCTGAAACGCATAGACGGCCTCGGGACCGACGTGAAATTTCCCGATCCGCGCCGTGCGGTAGCCAGCCGCCGCGAGCAGTACCGGCAGGCTCTTCACATGGTCGAACGACTGGAAATGGTGGTCGTCATGTTGCAGGCCATACATGCCGTTGCGGTGGTTCTGCTGCCCCGAGAGGATCACCGAACGCGATGGACTGCAGCTCGCCGTAGTGCAAAACGCGTGAGTGAACCGCGTGCCATCCGCCGCCAGCGCGTCGAGGTGGGGCGTCTTGATCACCGGGTTGCCGTAGCAGCCGAGCGCATCGCGACCGTGATCGTCGGCTACGATCAGTACGATGTTGGGTCGCACCGCCACCGCCGCCGCGGCGCGCCACCCGCCGGCCGCCGCGAGGAGTACCCACAACGAAAAAGCCATCCGGCACGCCGTAAAGGGTCGGGTCATTTGAGTGTCATTTCACCCGCCATCCGCAGCAGCAAGTCGGTAATTTTCGTCGCGGCATCGCTCTCGAGCACGTTCGTGCCGAGCCACATTTCGTAGCCGCCGAGGCGATGCTGTCCAGCGGTCGGCAGATAGCCGTGGGCGCCGTTGGCGAGCGAGAGCGTGAATGCCTTGGCCAACGGCGCCCGCGCTTTCAGGTCGAGCCCCATTTCCGCAAACGTCTCAGCGTGACGTTAATTGATTCAGGTAACCTCGCATTCCGAGCAATCGACGATCCCACGCATATCTGCCGGGACGTGACAAACCTCGGACGCCGGGGAAATGGAGATGTGGAAGTA
>CANIJN010000209.1 GCA_947467625.1 Opitutia bacterium
CGGGCGGCGCTCGCGATCTTTCCGACGGTGATCAATCCGCATCATCCGGCCGCGACGCCCGCGGCGAAGGCGGAGTTCGATGCGCGCGTAGGTAAACTGAAGACTTATCTAAAGTTTAATCCTGAGGAGATCGTGTTGGCGTTGGGAAATACGTCGATCGCGCGGCTGCACGGTGGGCGGGTGATGTTAACGGTGGGTCAAGGGTGGGTCTATCAGGCGTCCGGAACGCGCGAGTTGGTGGCGGGCGAGTCGATGGCGGAGCTGGCGCGGTAGCATGAGGGGAGGGGGTGGGGCGGAGCGCCCACGTTTAACGTTCGGTCGCTGGCCCGACCACCTATCGGCTGGGCCGGAGGCACCTGCGGCCCCGTTCGCTTGACCGCGGGTGCTGATTTCCGTCGGTCGTTGTGAAACCAATCGCCCAAAATATTCAGACTTTGATTTGCCGGGTAGCCGCGAGCGCCAGCGAGTGGTGATCCGTCCACTCGCCGGCGCTGCCGGCTAACGAAAAGTCCAGACTTCAAAGGACGTTGGTATGAGATCAGCGGTCACGGCGTTCGTCCCGCCAATCGTAGCTTCGGATATTCGCAGTTGCGCCTTCAGAACACCTCGTAGACCTCAAGTAATGCTTCGCCGATGGTGTTACTCACGCCTGACACTTGAACGGTGTAAGTGCCGCCGGCGGGAAGGGTCAGCAAGACAGCGGCGTCGCGGCTCGTCGCGGTCAAGGGGAAGGCGCCCACTTGGACGAATGTTGAACTCAACGCGGCGCTCCAGTTGTCATTGGAACCGACGGTCACACCGTTTTTATCGATGACCCTCAGGGTGGGATCGGCGAGCGGACTGGGGACGCCAAACGTCTTCAGTGTCGGCCCGACGGCGCGGATCAGCACCTGTTTGCTGCCGGCGCCGACCAGCGTGAATCCGGCGATGAGGATATCGTCGCCGGTGCCCACGCGATTGCGGGCGGAGAGGTTGACGAGACGCGCTGAGGTGCCGCCGGCGGTGTCATAGGCCTCGACTAAAATGACTCCGGCCCCCGTGCCTGAGGCTTGCACGGTAAAGTCACCCATGAGCACTTGGCCCAAGGCTGCATCCTTGGAGCCGGGGGTAAAGGCGAACGCGCCCACCGATGCGAAGGTGCTGGCGAGCGCACTGGGCCAATCGTCGTTCATCGCGGTCGGAGTCGTGCTGCTGCCCGTGAAGAGCTCCAGTTTTGGGTCGGCCATACCGTTGAGTCCGAACGCGGACAACGCGGGACCGGCGGCCCGGATGAGCACGTGCTTGGAACCGCCGCTGACCACGGCGCCGAGGGTGAGGGCTTCTCCGGCCTTCAGCGTGGTACGCACGGACAGATTAGAAAGCCCGCTGCCAGAGATGAGGTCCAGCCTAGTTGGCGCACTCACGACGGCGCCGCCGGCATTTGAAACCGTCACGGTGTAGTTGCCCATGATGGAGGGCGAGGTGGTGTTGGGGGACAATGTGGACTTGGTGGCACCTTCAACGGGAACCCCGTCTTTGGACCACTGATACCAGAGGAAACCGGTCCCATTCGCGGAAACGGCGAGCGTGACGGCGGCCCCCAAGAGGACGGTTTGCGCTTTGGGCTGAGCCGCCACGACCGGGGTGAGCGGCGCGGGGACGGCCTTCGTCAGCGCGACTGGCGGACTCGCGTGCCAGCTGCTCGCGAGCGTGTGATTCGGGTTGGTAAACGGAGTGTTGAGCACGAGACTAAGACCCGAGCCATCGGCCTCGGCGGGCCAAGGGGAGGAATCGCGATAGGTGAATTGTTTGATGATCGCGCCATTCGCGCCGCGGACAATGAGTTGTTCCGAACTGTTGGAGAGGTTTCCGGAAAAGGCGCCCGCCACCACGGGCTGCGCCCCGGGCTCCAGCCGAGCGGCGAATCCGGCGAGGTTCTCCGCGATGATAATCCGTCCGCCCGGGGGGAGAATGCGCAACGCGGGCGCCACGGTGCCGAAATCGAACGAGACCGCATCTTCGAGCTTCACGCCGCTGAGATCGACGGACTGCGTGCGGGAGATGTTCAGTAATTCGATAAATTCGAAGTCGTTGCCATCGTTGAGTCCGGCCGCCAGTTCGGTCGGCGTAGGGTCGGTGGGATGGTAATGCAGTTCGCTGACCACGAGATTCGCCGCGCTCGCGGCCGTGGCCGCGGAGATGAATGTCGCCTCGGTGAGAGGCGACCAGGTGTCACCCAGTTTGATACGAGTGCGGAAGGTGCGGGCGCCGGGAGTCGTCAGCGCGATGGCTGGTCCGGGCGCCGAGGCGGTCTGACCGACGATGCGGAGATCGAAGCGCAAGTCGGCGTAGTCATTCCGTGGATAAACGTTCGTCGGATTGGGCGGAAACGAGTAGAGTGCCTGGTGGACCTCGACGGCCAACGTGTTGACGCCTTCTTTCAAGAGCGTCCGGTCAAAGGGCACGGCGACGAACATCGTTTCGATGGGCACGTAGTTATTACCTGGATCGAGGGGCCCGAGAGCCTCCTGTCCATGGGTGACCGGGGTGGGTGCAAGGGGAAAGTTGATACGCGCGGCTTCCACGCCGTTCAGGTAAATCACGGCGCCATCGTCCGCCATGATTTCAAAGGAGGTGCTCGTGAGGCCGGTGGTGTCCGTGGCGTTGAAGGTTGTGCGGAAGTAGGCGGCCCCGGGTGCGACTGTAGCCGATGGATAGTGGGGTGGGACGGGAGAAACATTCGTGGCGAGGCCAGTCGTCTCGCCGTAGCCGAGGGGGGCAGCGCCTGCGCTCCAGGCGGCGTCGGCATAGGTCGAGGCCGTCCACGCCAGTCCGCCGGCATCGTTGGCGGGCGCGGCGGAGGGCAGCAGCCATTTCCACGGTTGTCCGTCCGCGAGGATCGTGGATGCCGAGACGGTGCCGGTGGCGGCGGTGAGGGCGGACGGATCGAGCGTGCCACCGACCTGCCGCGGATCCGCGCCATCGATCGTGTAGTAGGTGATGCCGCCGGCAGGGTTCGGATTGTTGATGCGGAATTGGAAGCCCAGCGGCACATTGCCACCGGCTTGCGGCCGACCGGTGGCGGCTTCGACCAAGGCCGTGGGTTTGAGTCGCGGCGCGAGCGTCGTCGGGTTGGTGGCGTGGGGCGCGCCGTCCATCCACTCCAAGCGTTCGGCAAGCCATGATTTGAGGGCATCGACCTCGTGGCGCCACGTGGTGCGATTGGCTTGACCGGTCTGGCCGCCGCTGAAGGTGTTGCTGCCCAGGTTGGGATACTTCCGATAGTGTCGAGCGACCGGCACCTGAATAGCGAGGGTGGTGGTGTTCGTGGTGTTGACGATATCCGCGCGGCTGCCGTCCGTGAGCTGCGCATAAACGGATTCGATGCGGTCGAACAAGGTCTCGGTTGAAAAGTGCGAACGCCGCAAGGCTGTCCAGCGATTCCAGTAGTGATCGTTGAACTCGGGGTCATCGTCCAAGCGCGTATAATACGTGTAGTTCGACCCCACCACCCACGACTTCAGGCCGGAGGTGGAGTTTGAATAGCCATAGTTGCTGTTGCCCAGGCTGCGATCGGCATCCCAGAACGGGAGTGCGGTCAGCGGTCCGTTGCGGTCCTTGGCGAAGTAGTAGCTGAACGTGAAGGCATCGACCTCCTTGCACAGCTCGAGCCAGAGGGCTCGGTCGATGAAGCTGGGCTCATGAATCCATTTTGCGTAGTGGTTCGGGCTGGCGGGTTGATTGAAGTCGGGTGCGGCGAGGGCGGACGTCATCCGATTAAGCCAGTCGACGAGGGCGTTGGCCTGAGTGGCGGTGACTGGTTCGGGAGAGCTAATGTCGTAGTCGCGGCTCGATCCGGGGATGGCGGGATTTGAGGTGGCGTTAATTTTGTAATCGTAGGGCGTCTTGTCGTTTTTGAAGATGAAGCCGCCGTTGATCAGCGCCGGGTCGCTCATGCTGTCGTTGAGTTTGGCGATATCGACCCGCTCCTTCCCGCGCTTCGGTTTTTCCATGAGCAGGTACACTCCGCGGTAGTCGGCGTAGTCGAGGGTGCTGTTGCCTTGGTTAAAAAACACCTCGACGAAACGGCAGCGCACGCCCGAGCCTGGGCCGTTGGCGTCGAACATGGCCTGCTGCATGAGATAATTTCGCATGAGTGACTTGTCCAAGGTCAGGCTTTGTAAAATCCAATCGCTGTCGCTGGGCATGCCCAGCAGCGGCGCGTTGCGATCCTCGTCATCGTCTTCTTTCCAGAATTCTAGCGCGTAAGGCCGCTCTGGCTGGCCGGAGGAACTCTGGCCGCGGACATGGGTGCCGCCGCGCAGGAGTTGGTCCGGCGCGTGGGCGAAGCTGGCGCGATTCGTGCCGGGTTTCACATCATAGACGGCGACTTGGGAAAACCGATACGGGCGCAGGCCGGCAGGATTGGTGAGGGCGTCGACGTTGCGCAGGAAACTATCGAGCACGATGACTGGCAGGGTGCTGCTGAACGGCTGACCGGACGCGTTGTAATTGGTCGCGACGTTAATGAGGGTGGTGGCGTTGGGGTTTGCTGCGCTGGAGAGCCAGATGAACGCGCGGTTGCCGGTTTTTGAGGGCAGGAATCCGGGCGCAAAGACACGGGCTTTGACGCAGGTGCCGGTCGTGATCTCGAGCGGGGTGGTGTAGAGTGGCGAGGTCTCGGACGGCTCCGCAGTCGTCAACGTGTAGCGGATTTCGGCGCCGGCCGGAGCGTCGGCCGGCAATTGCATACCCAGCGTGAGGGCGGACGTGATCACCGCGCTGGGCTGATCGGCGAGCGGCTCGACGCCCGACTTGAAGAAGACGGGCGCGGTCAGGCGGGGGCCGGCGGCGTGGCGACCGCTATTGGTGGCACCGGGCGACGGGACTTCGAAGTATCCCCGCGTCTGCGCCGATCCCAACCCGCCGAAGGATACATCCTCCTGCTGTGGGCCGTAGGTGAGGGAATGGGCGACCGTCGTGCCATCGGCTCGCAACAGCGTGAGCGTGCCGCGCTCTTTTTGGAGGGTGAAATTGCTGTGCGGTCGGACATTGGTGTAACGATTCTTGCCGGAGGCGAAAATAATGAGATGCCCGTAGGCGGCAATGGTCAGGTTGGGCAGAGTGTAGCGGGCGAGCGGCGGAGGTGTGCCGGCTGAGCTGGAGTAGTCGAGGTGCCATCCGGTCAGGTTGACCGGAGAAGCGGTGCCATTGTAGAGGTCGATCCAGTCCGGTTTGGCGAGATCTTCATCCTCGAGGCCGCTGGCGTTGTCCGCCATGATTTCCTCGATGACGACTCCACTCGTGGTGACCGGAGCGACCGGAGCGGTGGCGGTGGTGATCGCGAGATCATCGATAAACACATCGTGATTGAGACCACCGGTGGCAGCGTTGAAAGCAAAGTTGCAGCCGACGGTTGGGATGAAGCCCGGTGTCGGCAACGCGGTGAAAATCGCGAGACCATCGTAGGTGAGGTCCAGTCCGGTGGCCGCGTGCCAGTGCAACGTCACGGTGCGGAAAGTCTGGTCGTAGGTGAAGTTTCTGCCGGGGAGACTGGTGGCGAGGACATTGCCCACGCTGTTTCCGTCGGCGAAAATCTCGATGCTGCGGGGATCGGTGGTGGCGTTCTCATAGGTGTCGAAGTTCACGACCAACCCATAGGCTGCACTGTGTCCGCTCGCGCTGCCCACACCACTCAGCGTCGGACCGAAGCTGATATTAAATCCATCCGCAGGGACCGCGGCGGCGGTTCGATCGAGGAGCAGTTTGAACGTGACCGTGAATTCCGTCACCGCGGCCGTGGCATCGAGCACGGGAAGCACCAGCGCGGCGGTGGCGTTGGTGGTCGCCTTGTCTGCCAGCCGCAGAGCGATGGCGCCGACGGTGCCGACGCCGGTCTTTACGATGCCCACATTAATCGTGCCGGCCCCATTGGTGTCCTTCCGATTGGAAATCAGGGTGGCATTGGTGGCCACGCCGTTGAGCAAGCCCCCGCTGAGCACGAGCGCGGTGTTGATCGCGCCATTTGGGGTGTCGGTGGCGAGCGAGTTGAAATGATGGGTGTAGGTGGCGGCGGAGAGCGCGGTCGGGACGATCGCGGCAAACAGGAGGGCTTTCCACGAGACAACGAAGCGAGGACGGGGCATGGCTTACGGGGTTGAGGTAACGGACGGGCTTTTACCCAAACGGACGAATTCCGCCAACTCAAGCCGTCTGCGGGTGGAACTGATCCAGTTGAACGGATCAAGAAACGCCCGACGCCTTACTTTTTAAACCCGTGCCGCACGAACCAGTGGCGGGTTTCGCCGGGGGGGATCGTGAGGCCGAGGTAGGGTTCGACGGAGAGGGTGTGGCCGTTGCCCCAGATGGGGCATTCCTCGGGGACATAGCTCACCTCGAAGGTCACGCGTGCGAGCTTCGGGTGGTTGAGCGAGAGCGTGAGCGGCGTCTTCGGCGGGAGCGTGAGGAGCGCGAACTGGTTGTCGGGCTTCGGTCCGAAGGGGCGTTTGAACGTGAGCGCACCATCGGCGGCGATCATGAAGACGCTATTCTCCGGCACGGTGGTGCCGGCGGGGAGTTGCATGTTCGCACGCTGCTCGGTGAGCGCCCAGAAGGGGTGCGGGAACCATTGGAGCGCGAGCGGGGTGTCGCCGACGTTGGTGAGCTGTGTGAACGAGGTCACGGTGCGGCCGGCGAGTTCGATTTTGCGCGAGAGTTCGTAGGAAATGCCGGCGGCGGTTTGGCGGGTTTGAAAGATGATGTGATCGACGGCGGGGGTGACGGTCCACTGGCAGCGTTCGCCGAGGAGAACGGAGTCGGGCGCGGACGCTTTCGGGTCGGGGTTCGCGGTGAGCGTGCCGGCTCCGATGGCGACACCGGTAGCGCCGCGCCACGTGAGGCGGGCGAGGTTGTCGCGGCGCGTGTGGCGGAAAGACTCGGGCAGGCCCTGGCCGTCATAGACCGCGGGCTCGGCGGGATACGACGGACCGGTGACGAGTGGACCGAGCGTGGCATCGGTGACTTGCCAGACGTAGCCGCCGTGGCAGTAGCGCCAGCCTTGGCGCGCGAGGTCGGCGGGATCGGTGGGATCGAGGATGGCGAGGGCGAGTTCGCGGTTGGCGAGGTGGAGCATGGGGGGGCGAGGTGGCGAGCAGCTCGATTTTGCTTTCCCCCCTTTCGCTTAATCTTTTTCCCCGCGGAGGGACATCCCTGACGAAAGAGAAAGAGGAAAGAGCTAGAGGGGGGGGCGGGAGTCCGTTCAGTCGGGGATACGGTGGGAGGTGGTGGCTATTTTTTTAGGGAGCGGCCGCCGTGGAGGGACGTGTAGAAAGGATCGCTCGGGAGAATGGAACCGCGACGGACGATTTCTCCGGTGAAGGCGGATTTGTAGAGGGCGGTGAGGAGTTCGAGGGTGCGGCGGGCGTCGTCGCCAGAGGTGAGGGGGCGGCGTCCGGCGTCCATATCGGAGACGAAGGCGGCGAGTTGCGCGGCGTGGGTGGAGCCGACGTCGGGGGGGAAACTTTGCCAGGCTTGAGAGAGGGCATTGGCTTCTTCTTGCGCGGAGGGCGAGAGGGTGAAGCGCCAGTTATCGCGGGTGTAGCTATAGAGGTGAGTGAGCTCGATGGTGGCTTTTTGGTAGTCGAGGCGGATGTAGGTTTCCTGCCGTGGGCTCAGGGCGCTGTTGACGATGGAAGCGACGGCGCCGTTGGCGAAGGTGACGATGGCCACGGAGACGTCTTCGACTTCGATGGCGCGGTCGAGGGTTGCGGCGACGGCGCGGATCTCGGTCCAATCGCCGAGGAGATGGAGCAGATGATCCATGGCGTGGATACCGAGCGCCATCGTGGGACCGCCGAGGTCGCCGGACCATTTGCCGCGCCACGGGGTGGAGTAGTAGGAGGCATCGCGGAACCAAAGGGTGTTGCAGACGGCGACGAGGGGGCGGCCGAGTTGGCCGGCGTTGGCGAGGGAGCGGACGTGCGCGGTGGAGGACGCGAAGCGCATTTGGAAGACGCAGGCGGAGTAGCGGCCGGTGCGTTTTTCTGCGGCTTCGATCGCGTCGAGCTCGGCGAGGGAGCCGCAGAAAGGTTTTTCGCAGAGGACCCACGCGCCCGCCTCCATGGCGGCAATGCTCATATCGCGGTGGAGGGAGGGCGGGGCGGCGATGAAGACCAGATCGGGCTGCACCTCGCGCAGGGCAGTCGGGTAGTCGGTGAGCGCGGAGGGAATGCGGTGGCGCTCGCAGAAGGCGTTGACCCGGGCGGCGTCGAGGTCGACGGCGGCGACGAGTTGTACGCGGCCCTGGTTGGCCTCGACGGCGCGCACATGGGCGTCGCCGATACCGCCGGTGCCAACGAGGAGAGCGCGGTAGGTTTTGGCGGGAGCGGGTGGCATGGTGGGCACGACGAGGAAAATAAAACTGGAAGGGCCGTGGAAGGCGGACTGCGGTGAGGCCTACTTGATCAGGCGGAGGATTTTTTCGCCGGTGAGGCGTTGAGAGGGCGGCAGGCTGTGAGGGGTGATACCGCCGTAGGTTTTCGCAAGCTCGGCGAAACGGGCGCGGGTGGCGGTGACGAATTCTTCGGGGCTGCGGGTCTCGCCGAAGAGAGCCATCATCACGGGGAGCCAGCGGTGGCCGGAGCGAACGTGGTTCTGTTCGTCGTTGCGGTCGAAGGCGAGGAGGGTGTCGGCCTCGAAGTCGTTGAGCTCGCGGACGCGGTCCATCACGTGGGCTTTGGTCGAGAAACTGTTGGCCTCAAATTCCATGGTCATCATGGCGTAGCGCTCGGGCGGCGTCATCTGCACGAGAATGGTGTAGAGATCGAGTGAGTGCTCGAGGGTCAGGAGATCGACGCCGAGGCGTGGGAGTTGGCGGTAGCCGAACTGACTGTGGCGTGATTCATCCCAGAGGTGGCGGGCGAGATCGTGGTGGAGATCGAACGGCGCGTGCGGGGTGTCGTAGAAAACGGTCGCGAGGTAGTCGACGGCGTCGAGTTCCATCATGAGCCAGACGTAGACCATAATACGAATGACGCGGGCATCGGTGGTGGGGTCGATGAGCCACGCGCGGACGATAGGGGTTTCCGCAGGGTCGTGGCTGAAGACGCTGGAGCACGTGGGAAAGCGGCCGCGGTTCGGAGTCGGCTGGTGGGTGTAGCAGCGGGTGGCGGAGAGGAGCGGCGGGGCGGAAGATGGGGAGAGGGGGAGAAGGGGAGAGGGAGAGAGGGGGAGAGGGGGAGAAGGAGAGAGGGAGTGGAGGCCGCCTTGGGAGATGAGGAGGGTGGTGAGGTGGGCTGACCACTCGCTGGCGCTTGCGGCTACGGGGGACGCGGAGGTCGGCTCGCTGGCGCTCGCTGCTTCGGGGAGATAGGGTGCGATTTCGGCGGCGTGGCGGGCTTCGTCGACGAGGAATTCCTCGACGAGTTTACGGGAGGGCCAGTCGGCGAGGTGGTGCGTCGCTGTGAGGTAGCGGCGGTAGGCGTCGTGTAGGGCTGGCTTGATGACGCGGTAAAAACCGGCGAGCGCGACGGTGCCATCGGCAGGCATGACGGCTTCGTTGAAAAGTTGGCGAAGCGACGGGCGGACCTCGTCGGTGGTGCCAAAGCCACTGAGCTCGCGTCCGCGCTCGCGGAGAAAGCGGGCGTGGTTGGCGGCTTCCCA
>CANIJN010000210.1 GCA_947467625.1 Opitutia bacterium
GAAGTCGATAAAGTTACGCTGATCCCCGGTGCCCTCGCCGCCGGCACCGTAACGTTCAGTGACGGCGTGACCGGCAAATGGGTCATCGACCAGCAGTATCGCCCCGGTTTCACCGAGATCAGCCAGCCCGGCTACCGCCCCACTCCAGCCGACTCCCAAGCCTTTATGCAGCAACTCAGCGCGCAGCTCCAGAAACGCGGCTTCTGATCCGCTCCGACCCAACGCCCCGGACCGCCTCGCGCGTCCGGCGTCTACTCGGCTCGGGGCGCGAGTAACATCGCGAGAAATGCCGCCTCGTCGATCACTGCGACTCCGAGCGCTTGCGCCTTTTCCAACTTCGAGCCGGCCTCCGCCCCCGCGAGCACGTAGCTCGTCTTCTTGCTCACGCTGCCGCTCACCTTGCCACCCCTCGCGAGAATTTTTTGCTCGGCCTCCTCCCGTTTCAGCTTCGGTAGCGTGCCCGTAAGAACAAACGTCTGCCCCATAAACAGCCCTGCCTCGACGACGGTGCCTCGGGGCTCAATACCCAGCGCGCGCAGCTTCGCGAGCAGGCGTTGCCCCGGCTCGCCTGCGAAAAACCCCAACGTGCTCGCCGCCACCACTGGACCGATGTCCGCCGGTACCCCCGCCAGCGGTCCCGCGTCCAACGCCGCAATCGCTGCGTCGATTTCTCCGCGTCGCACTTTCCGTCGATCGCGGTCGGCCTCGTCCGTTGGCGGATTCTTTTTTGAATGCGGACTCGCCCAGTCTTTCTCCTGCAACAGCTCCGCCTTTCTCAGCACAGCTCGCAACAGGGACGAATCCGCCAGTTCCAAAAAATCCCGATGTCGCCGTCCGAGTTCGCGTGCCGTGCTCTCGCCCACCTCGGGCACACTCAGCGCATAGAGCCATTTTTCCAACGGCAGCGCCTTCGCCGCCTCGCGTGCCGCGACAATTTTCGTCGCATTTTTTTCGCCAAAAATCCGCGGCTCCTCGGCCGTCCCGAGATTCAGCGTCGCCAGCGTCTCCAGCGCCACGTCGTAGATATCCGGCGGATCCTTCACCAACTCGAGTTCGACCAACCTCGCCGCCACGACTTCACCCAACCCATCGATGGCCAGCGCGCGCCGGCTGCAGAAAAAACCCAATCGTCCCGCTCGCTGCGCCCGACAATCGTAGTTCTGACACTTCCACGCCACGCCCTGTGCCTCATCGTTCGCAACCTCGACTCGCGCAATTCCGCTCCCGCAAATCGGACATTTCCCGCCGACCGCTGCGCGCAAATCAAACTCCGGCGCACCGGCGAGCCGCTCGTCGGGGAATGACCGCAACACCGCCGGGATCACCTCGCCCGCCTTCTCAATCTCCACGAGGTCGCCTACGCGAATGTCTTTCCTCCGAATCTCGTCTTCATTGTGGAGTGTCGCGCGGCTGATCGTGCTGCCCGCCAGCAACACCGGCTCCAACTCCGCCACCGGACTGAGCACACCGGTCTTGCCCACTTGAATCGCGATCGCCCGCACCCGCGTCCGCGCCGTATCCGGCTTAAACTTATACGCGACGGCCCAACGCGGCGCTTTGGCCGTCTCGCCCGCGGCACGCTGCTGCTCTCGGTCGTCGAGCTTCACCACGGCGCCGTCGGTGCCGTACGCAAAAGTCCTTCGCAGCGCATCGAGCGCACCGATCGCCAGCCACGCCTCGTCGATGCCGCGCACCGGCCAAATACGCTCCACAACCGGTAATCCCCACGCGCGTAGTTGCTCATACAGCGCCGTCTGCGAGCGCACCATCTCCGGCTCACAATAGCCGAGACTATAGAGCACGATTTCCAACTTCCGCCGTGCCACCTCCGTCGCATCAAGCTGCTTGATCGTGCCCGCCGCCAAATTGCGAGGGTTGGCATAGAGATCTTCCCCTGCCGCCGCACGCTCGGTATTGATGCGCTCAAACTCCGCCGCCGTCAGATAAATCTCTCCGCGAATCTCCACCACGCGCGGCACCGCTCCCTGCAGAGCATGCGGCAGCGAACGGATCGTGCGCACGTTCGCCGTCACATCGTCTCCACGGTCGCCTTTACCCCTCGTCACGGCCCGCACCAGTTGACCGTTTTCGTAGGTAAGACTCACCGCCAAGCCGTCGATCTTCGGTTCGACCGTATAGTGGAGATCCTCGATCTCGAGCAGCTTGACGAGCCGCGTGTGAAAGGCCCGGACCTCCGCCTCGTTGTAACTGTTGTCGAGACTCAACATCTTTTGCCGGTGCGCGACTTCAACGAATCCCTGCACCCGGTCATCCCCCACCCGCTGGGTCGGTGAATCGGCGCTCGCAAACTGCGGAAACCTCACCTCCCACTCCGCCAATGCGTGCTTCAACACGTCATACTCGAAGTCCGAGATCTCTGACTTCGCCTTCCGATAATACAGTTCGTCATGCCGCGCAACCTGCGCGCGTAATTCGGCGATTCGTGATTGGGCCTCTTCGGAAGTCATGGCGAAAGTCTCGTCAACCACACGGTGCCGTCCAGCCCGGTTGCGCCCTTTTCATTTCGTCGCCGTCGCCGCCTGGAGCCATGCCGCCGCCTGCGCGTGCCCCGGTTGTATTTGCAGCGCCGTCCGCCACGCCTTCAGACCCTCGTCGCTCCGCCCCAAGCGCACCAACGCCAGCCCCAGCTGAGCCAAAGCATCCGGTTGATTCGGCCGCAGCACAAGGGAGCGTTGCAAGAGCTCCACGGCTTCAGCGAACTTACCCTGCTCGTTGAGCAACGCACCAATCATGTAACGCGTGTGCGCGTCCGTAGCATTGAGGTCGATGGCCCGGCGGTAGTGCCCGAGCGCTTCGTCGCGGAGCCCCAGCATCGAGCAAACATTGCCGAGATTCGCGTGCGCGCTCGCATTGTCCGGCGCGAGGCGCAGCACCTGCTCCAAACGAGCCTTCGCCTCTGCCGGCCGATTCTCCATCGCGAGCACCACCGAGGAGCCATTGAGCGCATTCGTATGATTGGGCTGGCGCGCGAGCACGAAGTCGTAGTGCTCGGTTGCCTCCACCAACTGCCCGAGATCGGAGAGCGCGTTCGCCAGGTTGTTCCGGACTTCGAGGTGGTTTGGCTGGGTTTTCAGCGCCACCCGATACCACGGAACCGCCTCCGCCGGCCGCCCCAATTCGCCAAACGCATGCCCTAAATTATTGTTCGCATTCAGGTAGTTCGGATTGATCGCCAACGCCGCACGATAGTCCTGCATCGCCTCCTCGATCCGTCCGGCCTTGAACAAAAACAACCCGCGATTGTCGTGCGCTACGTAGTTGCCAGTCGTCACTGCGACCGCGCGGTCGAACAGCGTCAATGAATTCTGCCAGACTCCAAGTTGGCGCGTCGTCGCCACCGCACAGAACACCAGCACGATCCCACCCGCCCAAGCCCACGCCTTGCGCGCCCCAGGTGACGTCGCTCTTTCACGCACCGTCCACAGCACGAGCAACTGCACACCCAGCATCGGAAGATAGGTATAGCGATCCGCCATCGCCTGCAGCCCCACCTGCACGAGACCGATCACGGGCACCAGCGTGCCGAGAAACCAAAACCATCCCACCGCGATCCACGGTCGCCGGCGCCACTGCCAGACCGCCCCCGCCGTCAGCACCACGACGACGCACACCGCCGCGGCGACCTTGCCCGCGGCCCAATGTCCGGGATGTGGATACAGCACGGCGAGATCCATCGGCAGCAGAAATTTCCCGACATAGTGCACTACGGCGACGACGGCATTGGCCAAACGCTCGTTGAACGTCAGTGCCGATGAGACCGAGCCGCCGCCGCGCTGAACGAGAAACGTCACCACACTCGAGCTAGCCACCAATAATAAAAACGGCACTTTCTCCGCGACCAGCCACGTCACCGTTTCCGTTTTCCGCGCGACCGGCCCCACCGCGCCAGCCCACCACCTCGTCCGCCCCAACGGCCAACAATCTAGGAGCAACAATACGCATGGCAACGTCACGAGCATCGGCTTCGCCATCAGCCCGAGCGCGCACGCGAACAACGTCAGTACGTAGAGCCGCCACGCCCCACCGCCCACTCCGCCCGCCCGCCGCCGCTCGACGTAGCCCGCATAGAGCCACAGCACCGCGAACCAAAAAAATCCGCTCAACACGTCCTTCCGTTCCGACACCCAAGCCACGGACTCCACCCGCAACGGATGCCACGCAAAGAGCGCCGCAAAAAACGCACTCGTCCACAACGCCCCGGTCAGACGCCGCATCGCCAAGAACGCGAGCACCGCGTTGAGCGCGTGCCACCCGACACTCGTGGCGTGATGCCCGTGCGGATTGAGGCCAAACATCGTCGCGTCGAGCAGATGCGACATCCACGTCAACGGGTGCCAGTTCGACGCCTCACCCGATGTGATCGCCCAACGCATCGTTTCAAAACTCAAGCCCGCCCGCACCTGCGCGTTGGCCGTCACATAATCGGGGTCGTCGTAATTAACGAAATCGTTCCCGATCGCGCGGGCGAAGAGCAGCAGCGTCCCGAAACCAAGCGCGAGCACGATCTGCCGCACCCGTCTCGCTACCGCTACCTCGTCTGCGGGCAACGAGGACGGCGGCGCGACCCGATTCGCTTTTGCTGAGGAATGAATCGTCTGCACGGGGCTGATGTCTAGGCCGCTATTGGCCGAGTTGAGTTGCTCCGATTACCCGCGAACGTCGCAACAACGAAAACTCCAGCAGACGCCTGTAAAACTCCCACCTTCGGTAAAGCGAGACCGCCAGCGCCGCCCCTAGTGTGTCGGCCACCCAATCGGCGACCTCGCACGACCGCCCCGGCACGAAACTCTGATGCCACTCATCGCTCGCGCCGAACAATGAAACCGCCGTTATCGCAAACCAAGGTGCCCACTGCCGCGCCCCCAACCCTCGCAACGTAAACGTCCCGAGGAGGCCGTAAATTGAAAAATGCACTAACTTATCAAAATGGGGAATCCAGCGGGTGAATCCGAGCGCTGTCGCCTCTCGGCTCGACGCCAAAATAATCGTCGCGGCTACGACTACCGTCCATATCCAGTCCCGTCGGAGCGTAGGTAATACCAACGTCATTTGAGTTTTTGACTTCTGGTCGCTGCGAGCGTGAGTGAATGGAGTTTCGACTACCGTCCAAATATCACGAGACGTTGGGATAAAGATATCAGCACGACACCCGAAAACAGCGCCACGACCTCTTTTCGGCAACCCGAAAGCCGCCTATCATTTTCTCAACCGTCCCGACGTCGCTTGTCCCGGGAGGTCTTCGCTCGCGCTGACGAGGCGGCAGCCGGCCCGGGCGAGGAAAGAGGGAAACGGCGCCCGTTGGTCCGTGTTGCGCAGCAGCCGCTCGAACGTGAAAATGAAAACCACCTTCACCTCAGCGGCCTCGATCTGGCGCATGAGGGCCTGCAGGCCGGGCCGGTTCATTGAACCACCAGAGTAGGCCGCGTCGGTGGGGCAGGAAAATTCCGTCCAGCCCTCGTGGGCGCGCTTCCCGATGGTGTCGCGGCAGATCGCCGCCTCGCGCAGGAGTCAAAAGGTCCGCCGACTTGGTGCAGAGTAGAAACGCACGTATGGAGCGCAAGAGGGACAATTTCCCGCGGGCGTCAATCGATGAGCGTTAATCAATGCGCGGAGAAACGCCGGAGACCCTGCCAACGGCGTGAATTTCTAATGGGAAAATCCGAACTAAACTCCCGCAGCGTTTAACGCGCGAGTTCCGTAACACGTTTAAACCCCGGGATATCATCCCGGATCGTTAAACGATCCTAACTAAGTTCTCATACTTTCAGAAAATGGTCGGGCTGGTGAGATTCGAACTCACGACCTCTTGCACCCCATGCAAGCGCGCTACCAGGCTACGCTACAGCCCGAACAATTAAGGGGCGAAGAAGCCCCATGCCGCCGACGTAAGCAAGCGCTTTTTCTGATTCACCCGAAATCAGACCTCCGCACCACAGCCCAACGAACCGTGTAGTCTCCCTGCGAACCGACGCCCCGTCCCTTATACGACTCGCGCGAACCACCCAGAAATCGACTCGCTACTGTTTGACGGCTGCTTGCTACTCCTCCCCTTCATGCAACTCGGAATCTGCGCTGATACCGCCACGCTCGCCCTCCTCTCGCCCGCTCCCAGCATCGATTTTATTGAGGGCTTCACCCAGGAACTCTTGCAGCCCGAAACCTCGGACGCCACCCGCACCAAGCCGGCCGAGGCCTTGCTCGCCCAAGGCTTCTCCATCCCCGCATCGAACCGCTTCCTCCCCGCCGACCTAAAAGTCGTCGGCCCTGACGTGGATCTCGCCCGCCTCGACCGCTTCGCCGAGACCACGTTTCGCCGGGCCAAAGAAATTAACATGACGCTCGTCGTCTTTGGCAGCGCGGGTGCCCGCATGATCCCGCCAGGATTCTCCGCTGCCACCGCCTTCGAACAATTCGTCGATGTCCTCCGCCAGCTCGGTCCGCTGGCCGAGGAAAACGGCGTCACCCTCCTCGTCGAGCCCCTCAACCGCGGCGAATGCAATTGTATCAACACCATTCTCGAGGGCGCCGAAGCCGTCCGTCGCGCCAACACCAACGGCGTGAAACTGCTCGTGGATATTTTCCACATGCTGCGCAACGGCGAGTCCGCCGACGATATCGTGAAAGTCGCTCCGCTGATTCGCCACGCCCACATCGCTGAAAACAAAGACCGCGCCGCCCCCGGTATCCACGGCGAAAATTTCCGCGGCTTCTTCCGTGCTCTGCGCCGTGCCCACTACCACGAACGTCTCACCATTGAAGCCGCGTGGACCGAGTTCCCTAATCAGGTCGCACCCGCGCTTGCTGCCCTCCGCACCCAGTTGCGCGACTCGGGCTACTAATCGCTCCGTTTCGGCGTCGCCCCAGAGCTCTTCACGCCTCCTGCTGCTGTCCGCCAACCGCCAAGGACATTCGCGTCCTGGCGAACGCCACCCAGTTGCCGGAGGTGTTCGATCGCCGTGAGCGCCCCACCACCTCAGGAGATAATACCCTTCACGACACTCCCATGCACATCGGTGAGCCGGTAGTCGCGGCCCTCAAAGCGATAGGTGAGCCGCTCGTGATTGAATCCGAGCTGATTCAAAATCGTCGCCTGTAAATCGTGCACGTGGACTTTGTCCTTCGTAACATTGAAACCGAGTTCGTCCGTCTCGCCATAAGACAGCCCACCTTTTATGCCACCACCGGCCAACACCATCGTGTAACAATCCGGATAGTGATCCCGCCCGAGAACCTGACCCGCTGCCGTGCGGCCTTCGCGGAACGGCGTGCGGCCAAACTCTCCACCGAGCACAATCAGCGTATCGTCCAGCAAGCCGCGTTGGCGCAGATCATTGATGAGCGCAGCCACCGGCTGGTCCATCGTCGCGCATTTCTTGGTCAGACCGCCGCGAATATCCTCTTTTTCGTTCGTGCCGTGGAAGTCCCAGCCCCAGTCGAAGAGTTGCACGAACCGCACACCTTGCTCGACGAGGCGGCGGGCGAGCAGGCAGTTGTTGGCAAAACTGGATTCGCCCGGTTGCGCGCCGTAGGCCGCGATCGTCTCCGGCTTTTCCCGCGTGATGTCCATGACTTCGGGCACCGACATTTGCATCCGGTAGGCGAGCTCATATTGCGCGATGCGCGTCCGCGTCTCCGGGTGGCCGAGCGCACTCGCCTGAATTTCGTTGAGCGCCTGTAACGCATCCAGACTTTCACGGCGCAGGTCGCGCGTGAACCCCGCCGGATCCGACGCGTAAAGCACCGGATCACCCTTGGAGCGGCATTGCACCCCTTGAAACACGGACGGATGAAAGCCACTGCCGTAGGAATTTTTCCCTCCATTGGGTTGCACGCCACTCGAAATCAAGACGACAAACCCGGGTAGATTTTGATTCTCCGTGCCTAGGCCATAGGTCACCCACGACCCCAAGGACGGTCGTCCGGGCCGTGGCGAACCCGTCAACAGCAGCAACTCCGCCGGCGCGTGGTTGAACTGATCCGTATTCATCGAGTGGATAATACAAAGGTCGTCCGCCACGGTGTGCAGGTGAGGAATCGCATCGGACAACCATTGTCCGCCTTGCCCGTGGCGCGCCCACGTACGCGGGCTACCCATCAATTTCGGCGTGCCGGCCGTAAACGCGAATTTCTTCCCCTTCACAAACTCGTCCGGACAATTCTCCCCGTCGCGCTTCACTAGCTCAGGTTTATAATCGAACAGGTCGAGATTGGGCGGCGAGCCGGTGAGGTGGAGATAAATGACCCGCTTAGCCTTGGCCGCGAAATGGGGTGACCGCACCGCCAGCGGATTCGTCGCCGAGAGCGGCGCGGCGTGGGCACTGCGCCCGAGCAGCGAGCTGAGCGCGATCGCCCCGAGCCCACCCGCAGAGTCACGGAGGAAATGGCGGCGAGTGCTGTGCTGCAGAGAGGAGAGATACGGGTGCATGTTGATTCAAAAACGCGGGTTACGGCTTCATAAACAACTCATCGAGATTCAGCAGCACGTTTCCAATCACCGTCCAGGCCGCGAGGTCGGCCACGACTGCGCCCTCAGGCACCGGCACGAGCGGATTCGCCGCGATCGCGAGGGCTTGCGGGGCATTACTCTCGAAACGTTTCTGCGCACGCGTGTAGAGCGCCAGCAACGCGTCGCGCTCTGGGTCCTGGGGTGCTCGCGCAAGGCAAAGCTGAAATCCGTGGTTCAGCTTCTCCGCCGCGGAACCGTTCACCGCAGCGAGCCGACGCGCGAGGGCCTGCGCTGCCTCCATATAAACCGGATCATTGAGCGTCACGAGCGCCTGCAGAGGAGTGTTCGAACGTTCGCGCCGCACCGTGCAAACTTCCCGGCTCGGCGCATCGAACGTCATCATCGAGGGATAGGGGTTCGACCGCCGCCACGCGGTATAGAGACCGCGCCGGTAGCGATCTTCGCCCGTGCTATTCTCCCAATCCAGCGCGCTCCCGAAGGCGGCGCTCACCCCCATCTTTGGCTGCGGCGGATTCACGGGCGGTCCGTGCATTTTACGACTGAGAAGGCCGCTCACCGCGAGCGCTTGATCGCGGATCATTTCCGCCGAGAGACGGAAACGCGGCCCCCTCGCCAGCAATCGATTGTCCGGGTCGTGCGCTAGTGCTTCCGCCGTGATCCGCGACGACTGGCGGTAAGTCGACGACATCACCATTAGCTTGAGCAGGTGTTTCACATCCCAACCGCTTTCGCGGAATTCCACGGCCAACCAGTCAAGCAACTCCGGATGCGAGGGCGGATCTCCCTGACTACCGAAATCTTCACTCGTGCGGACGATACCGGAACCAAAAATCGATTCCCAAAATAGATTCGCGATGACGCGCGACATCAGCGGGTTCTTCGCGTCCGTCAACCATCGCGCCAGCCCAAGCCGATTCGGCGCAGTGCCCGCGGGCAACGGATGCAGCGCTCCCGGGGTGCCCGGGGTGACTTCGTTGCCAAGGTCGAGGTAATTTCCGCGCCGCTGAACGTGGGTCTTGCGCATCTTAGCGGCCGCCACTTCGGCCATAACCGGCACCGTCGTGTAGGGCTTGATCGCAGCCAGCTGTTTCATCACCGCCGCGA
>CANIJN010000211.1 GCA_947467625.1 Opitutia bacterium
TCGCGCAGATCCTGCGCTCGCTCGGAAAGAATCTCGAAGCGGCCCATCACTACGACGAAGCCGAGCGCCTGCGCCAACAGGCGTCGCGCCCGCGATAGAGGGTTGAGGCGCGGTCGGCGGTTGTAGGCCCGGCCGGTGGCCGGGTGTTCCGTGTGGGCTGCGCGATTGCGCGCACGCACGGCGAGGCGCCCTCGTCGTTCTCATGAGCGACAATGGCGGCACGGCGGGCGTGAAAGTGTTCAATGCTGGGATGCGTGCAGAACAAGGTGCGCCGTGGTTGGGCGGCACGCGTGCAACGTCGTTTTGGCGCTGGCCGGGCCACAGCGCGCCTCGCGCTGTGGACGCACTCACGGCGCATATCTATTGTTTCACTACGCTCGCAGGGATCTCCGGCGTAAAACTGAACGACACGTTTCGAGTGCAAGTCGAAGGCCGCAGCCTTGTGCCATTGATTTAGGGCGCGGGAGCGCCGTGGGACGAGTGAACCCTTGTCACGTACGTGGGGCGTTCGGCTAAGGGCGGCGATCCGGCGCTAGCGAAATTCAGAAACATGGCGGTGCGCGAGTCGCCTTGGCACTTGGTGTCGACCGGACGTGGCGCGTTGACCGCGTGGGAGGTATTCGATGTCAAGGCCGACCGTGGTGAGTAGGCCCACGTTGTGGAACAAAATCCAGAGATCGTGAAGCGCATGGCGGCGAACTACGACCGCGAGTGGAGCGACGTGCAGCCGATGCTCGTGAACGAGCAGGCGAGGGGGCCGAGCTACACTCGGTTTAAGGAAATTTAATATAAATAGTTTGGGGTGGAGCCGCCGGCGGCGGACTTGAAGACGATGGACCCGAAGTACTAGTTCTCGGACGGGGCGGCGAAGAAGAAGTGATGGTCGTGGTTACGTCGCTCCTTGCATCGCTGTTCTGGACAAACCTAACTGACCGTTTGGTCATCCTTAAGTCTATGCGTCACATCCAAGCTGAATTCTCAGAGACCGCTGTCCCGGTCAAGGATGCGGTCGCGTATTTCTCCGAAGCTTCGGCCGAGATTCGGGGCGCGATTCATACCCGCCCGGAAGTGGCCGAATTTATTCTCGATTTGGTGGGCTGGTGCAGCGGCACGGGGCTGATGCGTGCTCGATTGCTGGAGCCTTCCGTCGGCGAGGGTGATTTTCTTATCCCCGCGGTGCGCCGCCTGCTCGCTGAAGTTAAGCCGGACGATCTCGGAATCGCACCGTGTATTCGTGCCGTAGAGGTGAACATCGGAGCGTTGGCGGTCTGTCGCGAGCGGCTGCACGAACTCCTAAGTGAGTGCGGGTGGAGCCGCCTCAAGAGCGAGCAATTGCTCGGCGATTGGTTGGTGCACGCGGATTTTCTGACGGTGCTACTTCCCGCGCACTTCACCCACGTCGTCGGCAATCCGCCGTACTTGCGACTGGAAAGCCTGCCAAAAGATTTACTGCGGCTGTATCGAAGCCAATGGACCTCTCTCTTTGACCGCGCCGACCTCTACGTGGCCTTCATCGAGAAATCTTTGGGACTCCTGCGGACGGAGGGGCGCCTTGGCTTTATCTGTGCGGATCGATGGATGAAAAATCGCTATGGCGGCCCCCTGCGCGCGTTGGTCGCCGACTCCTTCCATTTGGATGCGTATGTGGATTTCACGGGTTGCTCGGCTTTCTTCAGTGAGGTCGATGCGTATCCCGCCGTGACTGTCATTCGGCGGGGCAAAGGGTTGAAAACCTACACGGCTTTTAGGCCGGAGATCTCTGAGACCGCCCTGATCGCGCTGGTCAAAGCTTTGCGAGGCGAGACAACGCACCCGGCGGTATTGGTTCGTCAGGATGTGGCCCAGAGCGACCAGTCGTGGGCGTTTGACGAGGATGGCTGCATGGATGCGATTCGCCGGCTGGAAATCAATTTCCCTGAATTGGAAACGGTTGGCGTTCGCGTCGGGATCGGTGTGGCCACCGGAGCAGATGCCGTCTTTATTGGTCGCGATCTAGACGTGGAAGACTCGCGAAAATTGCCCCTCGTGACGACCCGTGATATCCGCAGCGGTCGCGTGGAGTGGGGTGGAAAATGGGTTCTGAATCCGTTCGAGGCGGATGGGCGGCTCGTTGAGCTGGCCGCTTATCCGCGATTTGCTACCTATCTCGAAAAAAATCGTCAACGGATTGCGCAACGCAACGTGGCCGCCCGGAATCCCAACGGCTGGTTCCGCACGATTGACCGCATCCACGAATCACTCACATCGCGCCCGAAATTGCTCATTCCTGATATCAAGTGCTCGGCCCACGTAGTCTATGAGGAGGGCAACCTCTACCCTCATCACAATCTTTACCACATTACTTCAGAGACGTGGGATCTGCGTGCGCTTCAGACGGTGCTTTCCAGCCGATTGGCGCTCGCGTTTATCGCCGCCTACAGTCCGCGCATGCGTGGCGGAAATCTTCGCTTTCAGGCACAGTATTTGCGCCGCATTCGCATCCCGGATTGGGCGTTCGTCGAGGCGAAGTTGCGCTGTAAACTCAGCTCGGCGGCGATCAAACAAGATGCAAGGTTGGGCGATGAGGCGGTTCGCGAACTGTATGGTCTCGACGAAGCAACCTGGGATCAGCTCGGCCAAGCCGGACAATCCGCTGAGGCGACTCAAAAGACATGAGTTCCGCGCGTATCTCTTTCGACGTTCGGCTGCGCCAAGCCGTTCGCGCTTTCTGGGCCGGTCGTCTGTCGGCATCTGATAAGCAGCGCGCCGGCGGCAAGACCGATCAAGGGAATCGCGGAATGGTCACCAGCGGCAAGACGATGGATTCGTTCCGCAACATGATCATCGATGTGGTGAAACGCGCGGGGCCCAAAGGCGTTGTCGTTCACTGCGACAAATCTTTGGTGGTGCTGCCCGGGTTCTTCCGGCCGACCAAGCAATGGGATGTGCTCGTGGTTCACAACGGTCGGCTCCTGGTCGCGGTGGAGCTAAAATCCCTTTGCGGTCCTTCGTTCGGCAATAACGCCAACAATCGTTGCGAAGAAGCGATCGGTAGCGCCTGCGATTTCCGAAAAGCTCAAAGCGAGGGGTTGTTCGGGGCGGGTGCCGCGCCTTTCCTCGGATACTTTATCTTGGTGGAAGATGCGGAAGGCTCTCGCGGACCCGTGACAACGCGGTCGCCCCATTTCGTGACCGATCCTTATTTCAAAGCAGCGTCGTATCAGCGTCGCATGCAGGTGATGTGTGAGCGGATGATGCAGCATCAGTTGTATGGATGCGCCGCCGTGTTGACGGCGCCAAACGACTTCAGGACTGGAAATCACGCCAACCTCTCCGCTCCTACATCGTTTCGAAATTTACTCACTCGGCTGGCCGCTCACATGGCCAGCGAAGCGGAGGCGGAACGGTTCAGTGGCGTGGTGAACGAAGGCCAGGCAGACTATGGGGAAAATTCCTTGTTGGACGACAGATGCTTTGAGAGCGACGAAACGTGAAAGGGTTCTCCCGATAATTGAACGAGCCGGAGCTCCCGCTCGGTAGATGAAGGCTCTAGTGAGAACTGCCCCGAGGCTCATCAGCGGTATCAGTGGCTATGAATGTGGCGGACCCAAGAACTCAGGGTTTTATCGCCGTGAGCACGCTCTAGTCGGCTGCGATGAGGAGCGTTTCCATTTCGGAGGTCGCGTAGCATTTGCCCTCGGTCACGCTCATCCGGAGCGCGGAGTAGGCCGCGACGTGGAGCGGGCCAGTTTTGTCGGCGTTGAGGTGGGCGTCGTGGATCACGAGCAGGCCGCCGGGCGGGAGCGCGGCAGAGGATGCGGCGAGGAACGGGGGCCGGGCGGGATTCATAATGAACCTTCGGGCAGACGTGAAAGGCCATCGAACTCGGGCCGACCGTTTTGCTCACGGTCAGGCAGGCTGACGTTAAGTCGGGCGGTAGAGGCTGACCCGGTTATGGGCTGTCTTGATCTGGGGTTGGCTGCTGTGGGTTGCCATGCTCGGCGGCTTGTGAAGCCGGGTACTTGTGGGCTTGGCACTTTCTTGGGCGCGTAGTATGTTCCCCGCATGGCCACGTTGACTATTCCAATGCCCGAGGAGGATCTCGCATTTCTTCGGGCTTACTCGGAGACGCAGGGTATCTCGGCGGAAGCGTTGCTGGCTCGGCAGGCGCGCAGTTTGCGCGAGCAGCTGCAAAAGCCCGTGCATCCCAAGGTGAAGGCGGCCAGCGGAATCATCGCGGTAAGTGTAGCCAGTGAGGACGCGCACCGCGCTTACCTCGAAACGAAGCACGCGTGACGGTCACGGTGGACATCAATGTGTTGCTGGACGTTTTCCAGCAACGTCAGCCGCACTACGCCGCGTCGGCGCAAGTGGTGAGTCTCGTCTCAGAAGGAAAGCTCACCGGGGTGTGTCCGGCTCACGGCTTGACGACGCTCTACTATCTCGTGCGAAAGCACGCCACGAAAGCCGATGGGGAGGCCGCGATGGATCGCGTCCTGCGGCATTTTCAAATCGGCAACCTCGCTGCGGCGGGCTGGCAGCGAGCACGGTTGCTGGCGAAGGATGATTCCGAGGATGCCGTCTTTGCAGCGGTCTCCAAGGGCAGGGGCTCGGCATTTATGGTCACGCGCAACGGCGCAGACTTTGCGCTGTCCCCAGTGTTGGGGATTTCGCCGGCGGATTTTATGAGCCAACACGCGCCGGCGTTTTAGACGCGCATCACGGCAGTTGTGCGAACGAGCGGGCGATTGGAGCGTCGCCGGATTTGGGTGAATTGTGTCGAGCAACGTGGCGACTGCCACAGCAACCAGCGGCTGACGCCGTTGGTGATTTCGGGATGGGAGGGGGGGATGGCCACAAAAACACCAGCAGTTACAAAAACGGAGATGGCTGCGAAAACGGTTTTGAAACGCGGAGAGCGCGGGAAACGCGGAGGCACGGAGGGATTGAGGAGGGATTCGGGTAGCTTCTCGTTGCAGGTTTTCGGCTGCGTGGTTGTCGCCACCTGCAAGGCTCGGAACGTGTGTCCGGCGCACTCAGAGACCGACTTCAGAAACAGGCGAATCGAAGCGGGAGGCCGGCTGCGACCACGTCGTCAAAGGGCCGGTTTCCGAGGCGACCGTGATCTTACGGCGGCGTCAGAAGCGTAGCGGTTTGAGTGCCGTCATCACACTCCGGTCGGCGGCGGTTTCGGCGAAGGTGATGGCTTGGAAGCCGGCTTCCGTGAGGAGCGTTTCCATCTCGGAGGTCGCGTAACATTTGCCTTCCGTGACACTCATCAGGAGTGCGGAGTAGGCGGCGACGGGGAGGGGGCCGGTTTTCTCGGCGTTGAGGTGAGCGTCGTGGATCACGAGCAGGCCTCCGGGGGGGAGCGCAGCGTAGGAGGCGGCGAGGAGCGGGCGGACTTTGGCGACGTCCCAGTCGTGGAGGACATTTGAAAACAGGTGGATGTCGTGGTCGCGGGGGAGCGGGTCGGTGAACATGTCGCCGGCGACGACAGAGACGCGGTCGGGGTAGCCGCGTTTTTCGATCATGCGACGCGCGATGCCATCGACGGGCGGGCGTTCGAAGACGGTGGCTGTGAGGTGCGGATGATGCGCGGCAAGCGTGCAGGCGTAGATGCCGGAGCCACCGGCGATATCGAGGAGGCGCGTGCGGCCGGCGGCGGGGATTTGTTTTGCGAGCGCGGGGCCGAGCGTGAAACCGCGGCAATCCATCGCGGCGGTGAACGTGGTCGCGAACGCATCGGTGAGCATCGCTTCGGTCCAAGTTTTTTCGTTTTTGTAGCTCGCCCAGTTCGCGGGTTTATCGGTGCGGAGGATCGTGATAAAGTCTTTCACCACGGGCCGTTCTTTCGTCGAGACGTAATAGGGGCCGAGAAAAAACGGGGAGGTGCTCACGAGGTATTCGCGGGCGATCGCGTTGACATGGAAGACCGCTGAAGCGGAGGCGTCGGTGCGGCGGATGAAATTATTTGCGACGAAGAGCGTGAGCATGACGTCGGTTGGGCGCTCGGTGATACCGAAGTGGCGGCAGAGCGTGGCGAGGTCGGAGGGATGCGCGGCGAGCCAAGTGAAGAGGTCGAACTCGGTGATCGCGGCGGTGAGAAGATCGGCCGCGTAGAGGCCATCGCGGTAGCGATAGACGGACGTGGGGTCGGTCGCGGGTGTGAGGGTGAGGTCGAGCATGGTGAGAGGAGGAGCCCACGGAAGACACGGAATACACAGAAACCAAACCCTGCCTTCGATGGATTTCTTCCGTGTGTTCTGTGTGTTCCGTGGGCCAATCAGGGCGGGTCGGAGACCTCGCCCTATTTTATTTCCACGCTTCGTCGAAGAAGCCGGCGGTGGCGATTTTGCCGGGCCAGCGCGGACCCGCCGGCTCGCGGAGATCGATGATGGCGTAGTCGGGGAGCTTCGGCGTCTGGAGGGAATTGGTGCCGTAGGCTTCGTCGCGAAGATCGATGCCGCTATTCAAGACGATGTAGCGCCGCTGCGTGCTGAGGGGATTCGGGAAGACGAGGACGGGGGCGTGGTGGGCGGCGTCGTAGGACTTGCCTTGGAAGGTGAGGCTCTGCGCATTCCATGTGAGCGGAAGTTTTTTGCTCGCGAGGATTTTGGCGATGACGGCGTTGGAGGAGGCGTCGCCCCAGAGGATGAGGTGTTGGTTGTCGAGGTCGGCGGCGGTGATCGCGGTGTCGTCTTTTACGATCAGTTCGCCGCGGAAAATATCGCGCCACATTTTTGTCGCGTGGGTGAGTTCGGCGGTGGCCCAGGCGCCGACTTTGGCATTGAGCGGTTGGCCGGTGGGGCGGACGAAGAGGAACGGGTCCATGAACGCATCGTTGATGGGGCCGCTGAGGCCGGGTATTTTGCGGGTTTGTTGGCGCCAGCGTTTTTCGGTGTAGGTGTGGTCTTGGTACGTCCATTTGCCGTCTGCTTTCACGAGCCAGTAGGAGGGGACGATTTCGCCGATGGTGACGGGCTGGCCGTCGACGGTCGTGTTGAGGCCTGCGGAGCTGTCCAACATAATGCTGAGGACGGCGACGTTGCGCGTGGTGATTTCGAGACGTTGGGGGGCCGGGAACTTCACGGTGACATCGGCGCGCTCCCAGGATTTTTCCAGCTCCATAATCTTGATACGATCGGAGATGGAGTAGCGGAGCGTGTAGGTGGTGAAGCGGCTCTCGGCGGGCCAGAGCGGGCGCGGCTGGGCGGTGAGCTCGTCAAGGCGGGCGGCGAGCTGTGCCTTGGAGTCGGGGTGGTATTTGTGCGCGGTCTGCGGGCCGATGAGGTGCTCGAACTTCACGCCCTCGGCGGTGGCGGCGGTGGTCATGATGTCGGCGGCCTGTTTCTGCGGATCGAGTTCGCCGCTGTAGGCGACGGTGGGGACGTTGAAGAGATTTCCGGCAGAGGCGGTGGCGTCGTACCAGTGCCAGAGTGTTTGCTCCCACCAGGTGCGCTCGGGTTTGCCGGGGGCGAGGGCTTTGGCGTAGACGGCGGTCTCGGCGAAACCAGCGCCGGGCGAGGCGGCGGCCCAGAGGCCGGGGAAGTGGGTGGCGAGATGCCACGTGCTCGCACCGCCCATGGAAAAACCGCGGACGACGATGCGACCGGTGTCGATTTTGTAGAATTTTCGGACGAGCTGAATGGCCTCCATGACGTCGACTTCGCCGGCGAATTTGGTGGCGTTGCAGAAGCGGCCGTAGGGATGGAGCACGATGGCATCGGCGGGAACGATTTCACCGGGGGATTTTTCGCGCTCGGCAATGAAGGCGAGCTCCGTGCGCTTTTCGTTGCGACCGGCGAGGACGACGTCGAGCCGGCGGGCGGGGACCGGAATGGCTGGGGAGGTGGCGGTGGCCGGAGTGGCGGTGCGTTTCCAAGTGGCGGGGACGACGAGGGCATAGGGTTGGACGGAGTCGTCGAGTGTGGAGCGGTAACCGCGGATGATGGTGCCGGTCGCTTCGAGCCACGGGGTTTTGCCGGCGCGGAGGGCGGCGGCGCGTTCGCGGCCGACGGCGAGAAGGTGGCGCGCGGTGTCGAGCTGTTTGAGGTCGAAGAACTCGTCGTAACGGAGAGGCCAGTCGACGGCTTTGTGAAAGATTTCGACGTCGGGCAGGAGGGCGAGGAGGGTGGTCTTGCGCGCGGTGGTGAGCTCGGAGCGGAGGGCAGAAATCTCGGCGCCGAATGAGGCGGTGGCGGCGGTGAGTTCGGTGCGGGCGGCGGCGGGGATGGCGATGCCGGCGGGCGGGAGGCGTTGCGCGGGGGGTGGGGGCGTTTGGGCGCGAGCAGTGAAAGGAAGAGTGAGCGTGAGAGTGAAAGTGAAAGTGAGAGTGAGAGTGAAAAGGAACGTGAGCGGGAAAGGGAGGGCGGAGGGGAGGCGCATGGGGAAGGAGGTTTTAACCGCTGGTCTTGGCTGATTTTTCGATCTCGGACGATTCACCTGATCGATGAATCAAGACGCGGGCGGCGGGTAGTAAGGTGGGGCTGAGATTAGCGAGAATGAGCGGAAATTAGCGGTTCAAAGGTTTGGTTTATTTCAAGGCGCGGAGGCGATGGTTTTCGGAGTCGCCGATAAAGACGGTGCCATCGGAGTCGACCCAGATGCCGTGGGGGCGCGCGAGGCCGGCGGTGAGGGGACTGTCGCCGTCGGGGCCGTCGGCGAGTTTGCCCATGCCAACGACGGTGCTGATGAGATGGGTCTTCGGATCGATGACGCGGATGGCGTGGTTTTCGGTGTCCACGAGGTAGACGCGGCCGTCCCGACCGACGGTGAGACCTTTCGGGCCGGCGAGCGTGGCGGCGAGGGCGGGGCCGTGGTCGCCGGTGAAGCCTTTTTTGCCGGTACCGGCGAGGTGGTAAATGCGGCCGGCGGTGAGGTCGAAGCGGAAGACTTGATTGCCTTCGCGGGTGGCGAGCCAGAGGTTCCCGGCGGAATCGAAGTCGAGCGTGCGCGGGCCGCGGAGCGGTGTGCCGACGATGGGTGAATGATCGGGAGTATCGCCGGGTTTGCCGGTGCCGGCGAAGGTGGTGATGATGCCGGTCTGGGTGGTGACTTTGCGGATCACGTTGTTGCGGATGTCGCAGATGTAGAGATCGCCAGCGGAGTCGAATTGGATGCTGTGCGGCTGGTTGAGCTGGGCGGCGGTGGCGGGGCCGCCGTCTCCGGAGTAGCCGGGTTTGCCGGTGCCGACGATCGTGGTGATGAGGCCGGTGGAGAGGACGACTTTGCGGACGACGTGATTTTGCATGTCCACGATATAGAGGTCGCCAGCGCGGTCGAAACGGATCTCGTGCGGGAGATTCAAGGACGCGGCGAGGGCGGGGCCGCCATCGCCGCTGTATCCAGTTTGGCCATTACCGACAACGGTGCGGATGGTGCCGGAGTAGGAAATCGTGCGGATGCGTTGGCCGCCGTATTCGCAGAACCAGAGATTGCCGTCGGGGCCGCGGACCACGCCGAAGGGGTTGTTGATTTGCGCAGCGTTGGCGGGACCGCCGTCGCCGGAAAAGCCTTTGACTCCGGTGCCGGCGATGGTGCGGAGGGTCGCCGCCGTCAGCGGAGCGAGCGTGCCGA
>CANIJN010000212.1 GCA_947467625.1 Opitutia bacterium
CTCTTCCGCCAGCAGCGCGAGGTCGATCGCGTCGTCGTCCTGAATCGGCAACAGTAACGTGGCCCCGTTGCCGCGGATTTCTTGGGCGATGAGCGGAGTCATGAGCGGCGGGAGTGGGGAAAGACTTATGGCGGGCGGTCTCTGCGCTCACCCCCAGGTCTGCACGCCCGTCACTGGGTGACTGGCTTCACCCGCACGACGGCCGGCGTGCGCACGCCCGGCCGAATTTCACCACTCGGAATCACCACCGCATCGCCCCATTTCACCGCGAAGGTCGTGACCTGCGGGGCGAGCGGCGAGCGGGTGACGACCCGCCAGGCATCGCGCCGCGTATCGTAGGCCAACACTTCGCGCGCAAACCCCGGATGCGTATCGTAGATTGTTTTCTTCGCCGTCAGCTGCCCGGCGATTTCGCGTTCGAGCGGCGCGCGATCGTTCGCGGGCGCCTCCGCCAACCGACGGCGCAGCGACTCGACTGCGAGATCGTGGGCCTCGAGTTCGAGGAACAACTCACCGCGGTCGCCACCGAAGACGAGAATCTCGTCGTCGTCCACCGGCACCGCCGTCCCCGCCATCACACTGAGTCCGGCGCCGCCGTTGATGTTTGAAAGCGTCCGCCACGTGCGGGCCCGGGGATCGAATGCGTAGGCATCCGTGAGGATTTCGGCGGCCCGGCCGGGTTGCGGCAGGCGCCCGCTGAAGAGGAAAAACGCCTCGCCGGTGGCCGCCCGTTGCGCGGCGGCCACGGGCACGATCCGCGCCGGACCAGGCCACGTCGGCTGCACCACCCATTTGAACTCCGCCGGCCGATCGCGCTTCGACCAATCGAGCGACCAGCACGCCGACGACGGCGCGGCGCCCTTCATCACGTGCTGGCCGCCGGCGACGAAGAGGGTGTGGCCGACGAGCGCGCCCGCCATGAAGGCGAGTGGCTCGGGCATCGGCGGCAGCGGCGTCCGGCGGATTTCGCGCGCCTGCGCGTCCCACGAAAGCAAGTACACGTACGCATAGCAGCGCTCCGCATCCGAGCCGCCGGCGCAGATCACGCCCTCGGGCACGGACACGCTGACGCCGTAACCGAGCGCACGCGGGAGCCGAAACGTCTTGTCAGCCACCCAGCGCGACGTGCCGTCGGGCAGTTTTTCGAGCACCCAGATATCGTCCCACCAAACTTTGGTGCCGCCCTCCCACGGCATCTTGTCTGGAAAATTCGCGCCGCCGGCCACGATGAGCGCGTCGCCATGCACGCCGGCAAACGGTCCGGCCACGCCCGGTTGTTTTGCCTGTCCGGCCGACGGCGGCAGCGGGGGAAGTTCATCCCAAGTGAGGTTCATAACGTTGGCGGAGGAGAGAGGGAGCATACACGGGAATGAGAGCGCGATGATCAGCCGAAGAAGAGTGCGGGCAGTCTGCCCACACTCGTCCAACCAGCACGAGTACAGAGCCCGGGCGACCGGCCCGCTACGCTTTCGGTGCGAAGAAATCTTTGCCATCGGTAAACCATTCAAGATTGAAGCGCGCCACACTGAGGAGGCGCAAGCTGAGGAGGGTGCCGGGATTGTGACCACGTTCATGGAGACACAAGATCGTTCCGTCGGACGAAACCGCAATGTCTGCGTAGCCAATGCCGCCGCGCTCAATCGATTTCGCGACTGGCCAGTTGCTTCAAGCAAGGCCGGTGAATCACGGACGGCAGCCAGCCGATTGTTCGACGACAACCATGGCGGTCTCCCCGCGGCCGACTCACAGCCGTTTCTCCTCCGGCTTTTCGCTCAACGAAAAATTACACTCCATCGGCGCGGCGCCCGGTTTGGTCGAGGGCGACCGGTGCGTCGCTACCGCCGAATGGTTTTTAGAAACAACTGCAGAGCTTCCAGCCAGCAGCGTCATGTACCTCGAAGAAAAAGGCTCAGACATCGCCGCCGCCCGCGTCACGCCTGAAGGGTTGACCGCCGAAAACCCCTTCCCCGTGATGGCCTGCCTGCCTAAGTTTCCCCCTGTCCATAAAAACCACCTACGATGAAAATCGCCCCGCTATTTCTCCTCCTGGCGTCGCTCTGCGCCGTGCTCCGCGCCGACGAGCCGTTCCTCGAAAAACAAGATCTCTTCAAGGTCGGCGACAATCCCGCCTATAACATTTACCACATCCCCGGCATCGTCGTGACCGCGAAAGGCACCGTGCTCGCTTGGTGCGAGGCACGGAAGCGTCCCGCCGGCGTGAGCGACTGGGACGACATTCGCATTCTGCTGCGCCGCAGCACCGACGACGGCCGCTCGTGGAGCGCCCCCGTGAGCATCGCCGCCGTGCCCGGACCGAAGACGAAGAATCCCATCGCTCTCCGGATGAAAAACGTCGATCCCGCCGACGTGACCTACAATAACCCCGTGCTCATCGCCGACCGGGACGGCACGGTCCACATGCTGTTTTGCCTCGAATACATGAAGGTGTTTTACCAGCGCAGCACCGACGACGGCCTCACGTTCACCACGCCGGTCGAAATCACGGCGACGTTCGACGCCTTCACTAAAGACTACGCGTGGAAGGTCCTCGCCACCGGCCCCAACCACAGCATCCAGCTCCGGAACGGCCGGCTCATCGTCCCCGTGTGGCTTTCCACCGGCACCGGTGGGAACGCCCACCGCCCCAGCGTGACCGCGACGATCTTCAGCGACGATGCCGGAAAAACATGGCAGGCGGGAAACATCGCCGTGCCCGACACCGCCGCATGGATCAATCCGAACGAAACCGTCGCCATCGAGCTCAACGACGGGCGCGTCATGCTCAACGTCCGCAACGAATCGAAGGCGCATCGCCGGCTCGTCACGACCAGCGCCGACGGCGCGACCGGCTGGAGCACGCCGCGCTTCGACGATGCGTTGCTCGAGCCCATCTGCATGGGCGGAATCGTCCGCTACCGCCACGGCGGGCAGAGCCTCATCCTGTTTAGCAACCCCCACAATCTCGATAAGGAGAAGGGCCAACCCGAGCCGGGAAAAAGCCGCGACCGCAAAAACGTCAGCGTCAAAATCAGCCGCGACGAAGGACAGACGTGGTCCGTGCACAAATCCATCGAGCCCGGCCCCAGCATGTATTCAGATATCGCGGTCACCCGCGCCGGCACGATTCTCTGCTTCTACGGCCGCAGCGGCGACAGTCAGGGGATGGCCGCGTTCGCCGGTGGCCGCCTCACCGTCGCCCGCTTCAATCTCGAGTGGCTGACCGACGGGAAGGCCACGCAGCCCTAATCTTCCCGACCGCGGCGCCGCCGTTTATCCGTTGAAAGCTATTCTCCCTCCCCTGCTCACGTCGCTCGCGATCATCGCCGTAACGGCGCCCACGCCGTCGCCCCTCGCCGAGAGCATTCCCGGCGGCCGCCGCCCACCGGCACCGCTCTGACTACCGCCGGACTTTCGGAGGATTCGTGAGATGCAGGGAAGGCTTGGGCGGCGTTGAAAACGGACCATGTTGCGCTCGAAATTCGCGCGGGGAACGTCCCACGTGGCGACGGAAGAGTTTTGAAAAATGATAAGGGTCGGGCAGCCCCACCGCTTTGCCAATTTCCGCGACGGCGAGCGTCGTGCTGAGCAAGAGTTCCCTCGCCTCTTTAAGTTGCCGTCCGACCACATGGCCCTTGGCGGAAACGCCCAGGTGGCGGCGAAATAGCTTCAAAACATGCGAGCGGCTCCGTCCGATAATCGCCGCCAGATCCTCGATGCGCGGGGCCAAGTGATAACCTTTCTCCACGTGCACCAGCAACCGGCGCAGCTCTTCGGGACGGCTCGCCTCGGGTTCGATCATCGCCGACGCCGTCCGTCCGACCTCGCGCTCCAACAAGAGCCCCAAAGCCCGAGCTTCCGCCTCGTCGCGCTGCGAGTGCAAAAACCAGCGGGTGGCGTAGTCGATCAACCGACCCAGAGGTTCATCTGCTTCCGTGCGCAGCCGGACGGGGCCTGCCATTAGGGGCCAGGCCACATCGCGCCGATCCGGTGAGTCGAACTCGGGGTCATTTTTTTCGTGCGGGACGTTCGGCACCCACGGCGAACCCGGTCGATACCAGGGCACCAAATGGACGTGAGCCGTATACATCGGATCCGCCGCCGAGGGAAAATACGTGATGCGCCGGTTCCATGGCAGCACGTAGACATCGTGGGGCTCCAAGCGATGGAGGACTCCATTGAGCTCAAACGTCCCTCGTCCGCTTTTGCACCAGAACAGCGCCCGACTTTGCACACAGCCGTTGGTGAATTTCTGGCCAGCAGCAAATTGGAATAAGCCAGCCCGGCAGACCGCCGGAGCTCTCTGGACCAGTGGTGTCGCCACCGCCGTCCCCTTGATGCTTCGACTTCGCGCGCGGGCCATGGAATGCAAAACAACAAGAGATTCCGCACTTGTCTATGGTTTCCTTACCCTCCGGACGGTATAGTCACCGCATTTCACCCACCTGATCGCGCCACCCCTCGGTGCGGTCCCCTCTTATCCCCATGAAATTTCCAACCGTGCGACTACTGACTGTTCTCGTCCTCACCGTGAGTGCACTGCCCGGCGGGCGCGCCCAAACCGCCCCGCCCAAGCCGTCCCCAGCCGAAGAGGCTGTCGTGCTCTCGCCCTTCGTCGTCGTCACCGAGAGTGATCAAGGTTATCACTCACAGTTCACTACCGCTGGCAGCCGCCTCAAAACCGACCTCAAGGACATCGCGGCGTCTGTCTCGGTCTTGACGGAAGAGTTCATGAACGATCTCGCGGCCAACGACGTCGCGTCCGCCCTCGCCTTCGTCTCCGGCGCGGAAAACGACGCTACCTACCACCAAGAGGGTCTGACCTTTAGCGGCGCCAACAATTACGTCGGCGGCGATTTCGGCGATAACAACAACCGCTCCGGCGAAGTCCGCGTGCGTGGTTTGGGCCGCGCCACCACCACGATCAACTACATCGAAGTCCTCGGCTCCACCGACCGCTACAACACGGATCGCTCTGAATTCCTCCGCGGCGCCAATTCCATCCTCTTCGGTCTCGCCGAGCCCGCCGGTCTCATCAACTCCTCGACCAAGGCCGCACGCTTCAACCGCAACGCCAGCAAAGTCGAGACCAAGGTCGATGACCTCGGCTCCAACCGCGTGGTCCTCGACCACAACCAAGTCCTGCTCAAGAACCGCTTGGCCGTGCGTGGCGTCGCCCTTTACAACGATCAAAAATACGCGGTCAACACCGCCTTCCAACGCGACAAGCGTCTCTTCGCCACGGTCACTTACGCCCCGTTCGTCGGCACGACCCTGCGCAGCTTTTACGAGGCCCAGAATTCCACCGGTCGCCGGCCCAACTCCCGCACCGTGCAGGACAACGTCTCGGGCTGGTTAAACGCCTACAACACCTACGCGCCGCAAATGACCGCGGCTCAAGTCGCTGCCGCGTTCTACTGGGACGGCGGTCTCCGCAACGCCGCCAACACCGCCGGCACCCCGCCCGCCTCGGTCGTCACCCTCGCCGATGGCCGCACGGTCAACCTCGGCCTGATCCGCCGTGATCTCGATTCCTCGGCGCAAAGCACGGCCCTCCTCTACAGCCCAGGCCAATGGAACAACCCGCTGGACAACCGCGCCACGATCCTCAGCACCCGCAACAACACCGGTGCCGCCGCCAACGCCAGCCCCACCGCGAAGTTCATCCGCTCCGGCGATCCTCGGGAGAACACCGTCGGCTTCCTCGATCCCCAGGTGACGAGCAGCCGCATCTTCCCCTACGAAACCGTCGAGATCGGCGCCCTGCCCGGCAACTCGCGCTGGGAGAATGACCACAAATTCTACGTTAATCTTGAGCAGCGCATTACCCCGGACTTTTTCGTCTCAGCCGCCTTCCAGCACGAAACCCGCACCACCGAACAGTATTTCGCCGCGATCTCCCAAACCAACCAGATCTCCATCGACATCACCACGCGCCTGCCCGACGGCCGGACCAACCCCAACTTCCTCCGTCCCTTCATCTATGGTCGCAACATCGGCGAATACATCGACGGCTCCTTGAAGAGCTTCGTGCTTCAGGCCAACTACGACTTCGATTTCGCCAAGAAAACCAAGTCCCTCGGCTGGCTCGGCTTCCACCGGTTCACCACCGTTCACACCCGCTCCGAGCAGGACCGCCTGCGCTACCAGTTCAATTATCAGTACGGCGACGACATCCCGGGCGTCCTGCCCCAGTCAATCGCCGGCAACTCCCAAGCCCGCTACAACATGCAGCTGTGGTATGTGGGTGATCCCGTGCAGGTCGGCGACACCGGCCTCCGCTTCACCGGCTTCCCGTCCAACCTCGCCGCCCAAAAAGAGCGCTCCTACGGTTACCAATACTTCGACGTGGCCACGAACACTTGGCAGCTCTCCCCCACCCCCATCACGTCCAACCGCTTCCTCCTCGTCAACGGCCGCACCTACACGATCAACAAAAACAACGGCACCGGTCTCTCCCTCCAGAGCTTTTTCTGGAATAAGAAAATCGTCACGCTCTTCGGCTGGCGTAAAGACACCGTCGAGAACGTCCAGCGCAGTTTGCTCAACACCGCCCAGGTCGCCCCCTTTCCGACCCTCCTCGGCAAGACCCGCGCCGACTACCTCGATACCGGCTCGCTCTTCAGATTCGACCGGGCCACCGCCACGCAGAGCATCGTTTACAAAGCGCTCCCGTGGGCCCGCGTCTTCGCCAACTCCTCGGAGAACTTCGCCGCCTCCGCCCAGCGCCAGGACAATCTCTACCGCCCCGTCGATCCGCAGAACGGCCAGACCCGCGAGCTCGGCCTCGGCTTCAGCTTCTTCGACAACCAGCTCGACGTCCGCGTCACCCGCTTCACGTCCTCGCAGAAAAATGCCAGTTCCGGCGCCTTCGGCCAAGTGCCCAACAACCGCGTGAGCGCGTTCGAAGGTCGCCTTTACAACGCCCTGGCCCGCGATGGCCGTCTGGCCGAATGGACCACCATCGGAGAGTTCGGCAAGCCGAGCACCGCCCAATACGTCACCCCCAACGCCACCGCCGTCACCGAGTCCCGCGAGTCGAAGGGCACCTCCCTTGAGTTCTCCTATGCGCCGACCCGCCACTGGGACCTCAGCTTCAACCTCGACCAGATCGATAACCAGATCACCTCCGTCGGCAGCGAACTAGCCGACTTCTTCGCGGCCCGGGCCTCCTATTACCGCAAGTATTTTAACGAAGGCCTGATCACCAACGGCACCAACACCGCCGCCCAGGATTTCGCGGCCAATGTCGCGGCCGAGTACTCCGCCGGCACCGCGTTCGTCGGGACCTCCAACCGTGGCGTCGCCGACTACCAATCCTCGTTCGTCGCCCGCTATAAGATCATCGAGGGCTCGTTCAAGGGTCTGACGATCGGCACCAATCTCCGCTGGGAATCAGGGAAAATCATTGGCTACCGCCTCAAGCCCGCCGCGTTCAGCTTCGGCGGATTGGAGAACTACGCCGGCCAAACCTACGACGTCGACGCTCCCTTCACGAGCAAAGCGATTCTGACGGGCGGCATGCAAACTAGCTACCGGCGTAAAATTTATGGCGGTCGGATCGGCTGGCGCGTGCAGTTCAACGCCCAAAATCTTTTCAGCGAGACCGGCCTGCGCAAAATCGGCGCCAATTCCGATGGCTCTCCCGTCTGGGGCATCGCCCCGGCCCGCGCCTTCGAGCTTTCGAACTCGTTCGAGTTCTGACCTGCACGCCGCGCTTCTCACTTCTCCTGCCCGACAGCCTTTTGCCCTAAACCCACTCCAATGAATACCCCGCTCACCTATCGCCTCCTCGCTCTGACCGCCCTCGGCCAAGCCGTCGTGATGGAGCCCTTCAGCGTCAAAAGCGCCGGCTACGAGGGCTACCGAGGACTGTCCAGCGCCAGCGGCCTCGGGTTTACCATCACGGTGAGTTCCTGAGCACGACGCATCCACGCAATTTTCTCAACCCAAACCACCGACTAGTCCCATGAAATCCCACCGCACCCTGATTGCCTTACTAGCCACTTGGATGGCGGCAGCGACCACCACCAACGCACAAACCTCCTCGACAGGCGGCACCGCGACCGCGGCGGCGGCCGAAGAAACGATCACGCTTTCCATCTTCACCGTGTCCGAAGGCTCGAGCAAGGGCTACCAATCGATGCAAACCACCTCCGGGATGCGCACCGTGCAGGAGCTGAAGAATGTCGCCAACTCGATCTCGGTCGTGAATTCCGAGCTGATCGCGGACATCGGGGCCACCAGCCTCATGGAGGTGTCGAAATATTTCGTGAGCGGAGAGGCGAGCCCAAATCCCAACGGATTCCAACAGACCATCTCCCGCGGCGTTCCTTCCAACTCGGGCGCCCTGCGCAATGGTTGGTATTGGTATTCACCTCAAGACGCCTATGCGATGGAGCGCATCGAGCTCCTGCGCGGGCCCAATGCCTTCCTGTACGGCGAATCCGCGATGGGTGGTATGACGAATCAGGTTACGAAACGCGGACTCTTTACCCGCGACTTCAACCGGGTGAAGGTGACGGGTGGAGCCGGCGGGATATTTTCAGGCGCAGACGTCAAAGACAACAATCTGCGCCGCGCTGAGCTCGACTTGAATCGCATCCTCGTGGCGGACAAACTCGCCGTCCGTTTAGCTACCGTCGCGAGCAACGGCACCGGCTGGGTTGACAATGCCAGCAGCAAAATGCGCGGCATCTACGGCGCGATCACCTACCGCCCGTTTCGCTCGACCTCGATCGACGTGATGCTCGAGCACGGGGAAACCACCCATGTCCGCAGCCAGGGGCTGTTCACCGACCAATTCTCCTTCAGCACGACGGCGACGCTCACCAACGCCAACGGTCTCATCCACGTTCCTGCCACCGGACAATTCTACCGCGCCGCCGGGATGGTCCGCAGCGCCGGCAGCGGCCTGACCATCACGGATACGTCCGTGGTGCCAAAGGCTTTTCAGGTCCTCGGACCGAACAACACCCAGCAGGATAATTTTAACTCCTGCTCCATCGCGCTGACGCAAGATGTGGGCAAGAACCTGCACCTGATGCTGTCGGGCAATGCCTACCAGCGGAAGACGAACCTCTACGGGAACAATGTTGGCTTGCAGGTTTGGCGCGACCTCTCGCCCTTGCTCCCGGGCGGCGCGGCCAACCCCAACTTCAACCGGCTTTTCACTGAATACCAGCGCTCGGATGTCATCAGCGGCAACATCGTGCGCGACCTGCGCTTGTCCGCCGTCTACGATCTCAACACGTCGTGGATGAAGCAGCAGTTCGTGCTCAGTCTGCAGCAGCATCAGGACACGCCCCTAGCCCAAGCAGGCGCAAAGTTCGCCGAATTTATTGACCCGGCGAACCCCAACTTCATCGGGACGATCGATCCGACCGTCTCGGTGGCCGCGACGGCGGCGAATCGCGCGACCCTGACGAACAACCGTTTTTTTCGTCGCTACTACCTCGGCGACGGTGACGCC
>CANIJN010000213.1 GCA_947467625.1 Opitutia bacterium
AGGGTTCCAGCACACGCACCACTTGCGCCGCGCTTAATTTTTCTTCGGGCGACGCCGGATTGGCCCGCACTTCGTCGAAGCGGAGACGGGCGAGTTCCAGATACGCGCGGGGTCGCTCCACGCCGGCCTTGGCGGCGGCTTCGAGAAACGTGCGCGCGCGGTCATCCTTCCCGTCGATGCGTTCAGCGAGGCCGAGGGCGGCGAGCAACGGCGCCTCACGTTCGCCGCGCATGTAGGGCGTGATCAGGGCTTCGCGGGCGGCGGCGGTATGCCCGCCCATGCGGAGGACTTCGCCGACGATCCGGCCGGACTCGGCCTCGGTCGCGTCGCGCAACGTGAACGGCGGCGCATCCGGCAGGGCCTGACCTTTCTTCGCCGTATACTGCATCGACTTGTAGTCGGTGAAGTCGAGGTAGCCGCGCAGCTCGAGGTTCATCTGTTTGTAATCCTTGCCGAAGCACTCTTTGAAAATCGCTTCGTTGGGTGCCTCGCTGCCGGTCCGCGAGAGAAACGTGATGAATCCTTTTTGGTATTTCTGACCGCGGCCATAGAGGCACATGTGGACAAACGCATACGCCTGCGCCGACCAAAACGTACCGGTCTGCACCGGCGGATCGGCGAACAACTCCGGGAACGACATCAGCGCGCGCTGCGATAGCAGGCGGTTGAAATCTCCTGTGCGGGGTCCGCCAAAACCATCACCCACTTGCGCGAAATTGATCCACTTCTTGGTTACGTCGATTGAGGCGAACAATTGCACCAGACCTTCCTCAAACCATGGCGGCGGCTTTCCGCTCGTCTGCTTGCGGATGAGGTAACGGAAATATTCTTTGTAGAACCCACGGTAAGGATCGGCCTCCTCAGTCGTGTTGTCCTCGAGCTGGAGCTCGCCCAACGCAAAATCCACCACGATCGCTCCGCGCTCCGGATCGTCGAAAAACAAACTATTCGTGCGATAACGTTCCTCCTCGCGCTGCGTCGGGAGGAAGCGGTCGAATCCCTTGCCGCCGCCGGCCAAAATCAAACTCGACGGCACCGCCACGTCCGACCGGCGAAACCCGGGCATGATCTCGTTGATCGCCGCTTGGAGCAGGAAAAAATCCTTCACAAAGCGCGTCGTCGCCCGCACGGAAATACTCGACAACACCTCGAAGCCTGGAATCGCCGCATAGCGCCACTTCTCCGGCGCCGGCAACACGCGGCTGTCCGTGACCTCAAACTTCGGCAGCTCAATGATCGGCTGTTCGGCGACGGCGGTGCTGACCGCCGCAGGCGGGGCGGGTTGAGCCGTCAGCCGCGCCACCGCGGCCATCGCCAAAACGCCCGCCGCCCACACCGGGGCTTTCTTCACAAAGTGCAACGGAGGGGACCTCACGGATAGGGTGGTTGTGCGGTACGCCGGTGGCGCTAGCGTTTCGGAGCGGGCCCAGCCGCTTTCGCCGCTGCGGCCGCATCCAGAGCCGAGGGCGGAAGCGGCGGCAGCGACGCCTTGAGCTCCTCAAAGCGGGCTTTTCCTTTGGGGTCGGGCGCGAATTTCACTCCGTGTTCCGCGAACGCGTGTGCGACGTCGAGCATGTTCGCCCGCGAGCTGAGGACGGCCGCCTGATAAAGCATCCGCAAGCGGCCCGGGAAAAAGCGCACGCCTTCGATCAGAAACAGGACATCATCGCGCTTCGGGGTCTCCGCGCTGTGCGCCCACGCATCGGTCATCACTTCGTAGACTTCCGGCATGGACGGCGGCTGCACCCGGGCGATCAGCAGCGGCGCGAGGATGGCACTGACCTGCTCGGCGGAAAAATTCTCACCTGCACCGGGCTTCGCGAGGGCGTCGGCATAGCGGTAGCGCGCGAGTTCCAGATAAAGCCGCGGCCGGGTGACCTTCGCGGCCGCCGCTGCTTCGATGAACGTTCGCCCTCTCACCTCATCGCCATGGGCGCGGTCGTAGAGTCCGAGGGCCGCGAGCAGCAGCGGCTCGCGCTCCCCACGGATGTAGGGCGCGATCAGCTCGGCCTTCGCTTTGACGTGGTGACCGGCCAGAGCCAAAGCCTCGCCCTTGATGCGGCCCACTTCGGACTGGGTCGCATCGCGCAGGACCAGCGGCTTGCCCGACCCGAGCCCCTCACCCTTCAGCACGTATTCCTGATGTTGGTAATCGCAGAAATCGATGTAGCCGCGCAGTTCCATCAGCATTTTTTTATAGTCCATCTTGAAGCACTCCTTGAAGAGTTCTTCGCTGACCGGCTCCTTGCCCAAACGCGTCAGAAACGTGCCAAAGGCTTTTTGGTAGCGCTTGCCACGTCCGTAGAGACACATGTGCACGAAGGCGTAACTTTGTTTCGCCCAGACGTTATTTCCGAGCGGATTGATCGCCTCAGGTGAATCGGAGGTCACCGCAAAAAACTTTGGAAAGGGGACCAGCGCGCGCCGCTGCAGGGCCGCGTTGAAATCGCGATCCTCCGCCGGCGCACCGGCGATCTGGATGCCATCAGGATCATCCGCCGCCATCAGGGCATTCATCGCCGCCACCGCGCCAGCTTGCGCGGAGATCGTGTTCGGGTCCTCCAGTTTTCCGAAGACGATATACTTCGGATCCACTTTCATCGCCATAATGATCTGCGCCATGCCTTCCTCGAGCCACGCCGGCAGCCGGGGCTCACTCGTGCTCAGGAGAAAATGGACGTACTCGCGGTAGAGCTGCTTGTCGTGGTCGACCGAAATGTAACTGGAGTCCGTGCCCGTCGCCGCGTCATTGGTCGTGTCCGTGGCGAGGATGTTCAGAGTCGACGACTGCAGATCGATGATGATCGCCGTTTGCTCTTTGTTCTTGAGAAAGAGACTCGCCAGGGCGCGGTCGGCGCTCGTTTTTCCGCTGGGGACGAAGGCGTCGAACTTACCGCCGCGCCCACACAGAATAAGCGACGTCGGTACGCCCGACCGGTTCGGAATGGGCCAGACGAGCGCGAGCGCTTCCTTGAATTGCTCAAAATCCTTGATCAGCCGCCGAGTCGCCTTGTCGGAAGCGTTGGTGAGAATTTCAAAACCGGGGATCTCCGCGTAACGCCACGCCTCGGGCGGGGCCAGCTCGCGGCTGTCGGTCACCACGAACTTCGGGAGTTCCACCACCGGGCCGGCCGCACCCGCCGCGAGCACGTTCTGCGCGCGAACCGACAGCGACCCCATCGCGACCAGCAGGAGGACCCACGCGCTCCTGAACGCGGAGAGACAACCACGGAGGAGCGGAGACGAAGAGGCGCGATGCATGCAGGGAGAGACGGACAGGAGGAGGAGGAAGTTGCATGTCCAAAGGTGGACACGGCCTCACCCAAAACCTCCCCGCCCCTCGTAGCTAGAGAAAACGTGCAGCCCCGTTCGCTCGTTCGCTCGTTCGCTCGTTCGCGCCCAACGCCCGCGGTCACGCCGCCCACTTCAGCAAGAGCACGAAAATCCCAATGATCGCACCCGAAACGGCGCAGCAGATCAGAAAACCAATCGTATCGACACGGTCCCATTTACAAAACTCCCACGTCGAATCGCGCACCAGTTTCGTATGGTCGAAGCGCCCGGGATTGCGGCGCGTCTCCGCCATCGCCGCCGCTTCGAGCTCCGGCGTGTCACCGATCGGCGTCTTCATCTTACCGTAAAACTGATCGACCCGCGCCTTGTCGGTCGGTCGCGTCAGGTAGCTCACCAGCAGGAGCACCATAAACGGAAATAATCCGTCGAAATAAAACGTCGCGGCTTCGCGGCCTTGCGGGGCGAGCTTGGCCACATCGAGCCCGACCTTGCCGAGCAGGTAGCACTCGAGGCTGAACCGACCGCGGCCCTCCAGCGCGCTGGCGGGGTCGCCCGGGTTGATGCGCACGAGCTGCTTCCAGTAAACCGGCACGGGCTTCGCCTCGGCGGCCGTGCTCATCACCGCGAGTTCGGACGCCTGCCGCACGGAGCGGATCTCCGTCGCAATGTTCGGCAGCACCAAAATGGTGAGCACCGTCAACGACACCGACCACCACACCGCTTTGGCCGTCAGCCGGCGCCAAAAGAAAACGGTGAGAATCGCGGCGCCGAAGGGGACGTTGACCGTCAAAACGAGCTTCACGATCGACTCCACGTCGCCCATCAGTTCGGCCGACAGCACCCCGAGCCCCAGCACCACGACGATCGTCCACCGCGCCGCTGTCACCCCTTGGTCCTGCGTGGCCTCGGGTCGCAGATAGCGGTAAACATTACGCACAAAGAGCGACGAAATCGCGAGGGCTTTGGCCGCCAACGTCGACATCGTGCCGGCCAGCACGCCCGCCAGCATGAGACCGATGAGGCCGGGCCCCAGCAACCGGTTCGACATCGCACCCCACACAACGTCCGGGTCCGCCAGCCCGCCGACACCGAAGAGCGCGATCGCGATCAAGCCAGCAAACGCCCACAGGATAATCATGAAGCGTTTCAGATAATTACCCGTCACGCCCATGCGCGCGGCGAACTCGTTTTTCGCCGAACCCGCGATGCCCATGTTGTGACTCAAGCCGCCGTTTTGCACGATACTGATGAAGAGCACGGCCAAGATAAACGCCGGTGATCCGCCCGGGCCCGCGAAAAGATCGAGCATCTGCCCTGGCACTTTGTTCGCGAGCTCCCCCCATCCCCCGATCGCCGCCAGCCCCGTCGGAATCAGCAGCACGGAAAACACGATGATCAACACGCTCTGCAACGCCTCGTTCACCGCCGCTGCCGCCATGCCCCCCAACACAATGTACGCCCCCACGACCAACGTGAAGCCGAGGTAAAACGGCAGCGACCGCAGCAACGTAATATAACTGTGCAGTTCGCCGCGCGCCTGCCGGTCGCGCAACGTCGCGAGCCGCGCCCGGGCTTCCTCCGACACCGCGACCGCCCCGGAGCTCACTTGTTTTTCAAGTCCCTTGAGCTCCCGGTAATCGTCCACCGCGGAGCGCTCCGCCGACGTCCACTCGATCTCGGGCTTCACCACCAGCGACGAAGCGATCTTGTAGGCGACGTAGTTGCCGAACCCGAGAAAGACACACGCCACCATGACTTGAAATAAAGCATAGAGGCGGCTGAGGCCGCGACTGCCAAACCGGTCTTCAAACAAATCCGCCGCCGTCACCAACCGGACCCGGCGAAACCACACGTTCATAAACCAAAAATAAGGATTCATGAACACGGTCTGAAACGTGAACCACACCCCAGTCACACCGCGCTGGAAAACCAGACTCGCCGTGCTCACCGCCCCTTGCGGCTCGGTGGCATTACCGAAATTCAGAAAAAATTGGTAAAGCTTCCCGAGCGAGCGACCCGCGAGAAAAAAACCTTCTTCACTGGCCGCGCCCTTGGCGGCGCGCTTGCCGATGTAAATGACCGCCACTAAGTAGGCGACGACGACGAGGAGATCAACGAGGTGGAGACTGCCAAATATTCTCATAAAGGGGTCCGGAAGGAAAAAGGGGTTTACGGAAAAGTGGGCGGGGCGGTTCCGCGCGGCGAGCTCACACTCACCGCAGCGTCAGGCACCCGTGCATCCCGCCACCATTACCTGACCGCCTAAGTTCCCTGAAATCGGTTGCCAACCGAGGCGAACGACCGCGAGTCTGACAGTCCGGCCTATGTCCGCACCTACCCCCACGCTTCGGTCCCTCGCCAAGACGCTCGGTCTTTCCCGCACCACCGTGTCCGATGCCTTGCGCGGATCCCCGCGCGTCGACCCGAACACGGCTGCCCGCGTGAAAATTGCCGCCGCCGCCGTCGGTTATCTCCGCAATCCGCTCGCCGGGGCGCTGATGTCCGAGCTGCGGCGGTCACGGGGCGGCTCGTTTCGCGGCGTGTTGGCAGCCGTGGATTTCGATGAGCCCGACCGCCCCGCGTCCGCCGCCCATTTTCACCACGAACTCGTGCTCGGCGCCGAAACCCGCGGAGCCGCCCTCGGCTTCAAGGTCGAAAAAATCATCGTGGGGCGCGGCGCCGTCTCCGTGCCCCGCCTCGATTCGATCCTCAAAGCCCGCGGCATCCAGGGCATCGTGCTTCTCCCCTCGTGGGGCGAGCCCGACCTGGCGGCTCTCGATTGGCCGCATTATGCAGGCCTCTACGCCGACTACATCATCGAACGCCCGGCGCTGCACTCGATCTGCTCCGACCACTACCGCTCCCTGCTCGCCGCCCTGCAACGCACCGCCGCCCTCGGTTACCAACGCCCCGGACTGTATTTGCAACGCCACCACGACGAACGCCTGCAATATCGCTGGAGCGCCGCCTTTCACACCTTCCAGCAGCACCATCCCAGCACCAAATCGGTACCCCCGCTCGTCGTAGATAAATTTTCTCCCGAGACCTTCTCCACGTGGTTTCGGCGCCACCAACCCGATGTCGTTTTCGCCCACCACACTCCAGCCATCGACTGGATGTCCGCCTGCGGTGCCCGGCTGCCCGAGACCCACGGATTCGTCTCCCTCAACACCCACATGAAAACCCGCCCGTGCGCCGGCCTCGACCTGCAACCCCGCGCCCTCGGTTCCCGTGGCGTCGAGTTGCTCATCGGCCAGCTCCAGCGCAATGAACGCGGCATCCCCGACTGGCCGTCAACGACGACGATCCCCGCCCAGTGGGTCCACGGCCCGACCCTGCGCACGTTGGCGGCGACTCGTTAAGAGCAGTCCCGCACTTTCCCGCAGGCGCCCCAGGCCGCCCACTTGCGGGCGCTGGCCCGACCTCCCCAGAGCTTGCGCTCGCTCGCTGCCGACCAGACCACAGCAGGCCCCCCGCGCCCCTCCGCCCATCACGCGAAGGTCTTTTTCAGATACGCGAGACTCTGCGTCGCGATGACCTCGGGCCCTTCCTCGAATGTAAACACCTCCACCGACACCACGCCGCCGTAACCGACTTCCTTCAGAGCCGCCGCGATCGGCTTGAAATCCACGTCGCCGAAGCCCGGCCCCTTGAGATTCACATCGTTGGCGTGGAAATAACCGAAGTTACCGCGCGACTCGTGGATGATCTGCGGAATCGGCTTCGTATCCGACGACATCGCTTTCACATCGAGGATCACACTCATCGCCGGACTGCGAAACTGTTGCGCGAACACGATCCCTTCCGCCGCCGTGTTGATAAAATTCGTCTCCACCGGCGCCAGCGGCTCAAAGCAAATGGTCACTCCGCGCTCGGCCGCCCGCTCCACCGCTGGACGAAACACCTGCGTCGCCCAGTCCCACGCCTGCGCGGGGCTCACCCCCGCCATCACATTGCGCTGCTTGGGCGAGCCGACGACGATGGACTTACCACCGAGGTCGCCGCAAAAATCCGCCAGCGCCACAAAGTAGTCGGCCGTGCGCCCCCGCACCGCCGCGTCGGGATGCGTGAGATACATGCCATCCGCCTGGACGAGCACCCAGTGAATGCCGGAAATTTCAATCCCGACGCGCGCCGCCGTGTCGCGGATCGTCCGGCGTTCGGCCGCGGAAATCGCCGTGACGTATTTTCCCGCCGTGCCCGGCAGGAGCGTAAACGGCGCAATCTCGATGCAGTCGTAGCCCGCCTTTTTGGCGTAGCTCATCGCGTCTTCCAGCGCCCAATTCTGAAAAATTTCATTACAGATTCCGAATTTCATTGGACCGATCTTGCGACAAATCCCTCACGACTCCAGCCCTCGTTTACACCCGATACCCAAGTAAACCTCCAGCCCGTCCCTCCTTAAAAAGTCCGCGAAACAAGTGTCACGTATTACGTGACACTCACTATGTAAAAAAGAGTTTTTTGGCACGAATAATAACACCCCCTACGGAGTCGCGAACGGGTCAGCGAGGCCCGGTGGTTTGGGATTAACGGCGGCCGGTTGCGGCGGGCCTCATGAACGAGCGGTGGCACGAACACCTCGCCGCAGGTCTCGCCGCGCCGCCGCTCCATGCGGTCTCCCGGAGCTCCTCCGGACTGACTCCGGCGCGCACCCAGGTGAGGAGCGGGGCCCGTGCCGCTTCGCTCAACAGAGGCGCTCCGAAGGCACGAGCCGCATTCATGGCGCGATGAGGCGCTGGCGAAAGTGGTTTATCAATGGATACGCCCACCGCTCATCGAGCGAGTTCACGATAAGTCAAATGACGGCCTTTTCGTAGGAGTCTGCTTGCAGGCGATTCAGAACGTAACAAGCGCCTGCCAGCAGGCTCCTGCCTTCAAGCCCCTCAGGCTCATCTTCAATAAAGGGAATATGAGATAAGAAAATATCCCGCCCACTCCAGCCCAGTACGCTCAGCCTTGACCGCAGGCGACTCCCGCCGCGAGATCCGCCGCTTTCGCTCCGAGTGCTGCGGGAATTTTTGCCCGATCCGCTAGATTCTCCCGGATCACGTTCACGAGGGCGCTGCCGACGACCACTCCGTCCGCGACGGCCGCCACCTGCGCGACTTGTTCCCGGGAACCAATCCCGAAGCCCACCGCCACCGGCAAGAGCGTGTGTCGACGGATCCGCGCCACAGCTTCAGCGATATTTCCCGCCACCTGATCCCGCACGCCCGTGACACCTTCACGCGACACATAGTAAATAAAACCCGTCGTCACCCCCGTGATGATCGGAATCCGCGCGTCCGGTGTGGTCGGCGCCACGATAAACACCGTATCCATTCCGTGGGCGCGGCACGCAGCCGTCACTTCGCCCGCCTCCTCCGGCGGCAAGTCCAACGTGAGGATGCCATCTACGCCCGCGTCCTTGGCGGCGCGTACATAGGCCTCGACGCCGTTTGTAAACAAGAGGTTGTAGTAGGTATAGAAAATGATCGGCGTTTCGCTCGTCTCGCGCAGGCGGCGCACCAACTCGAGCACGCTGGCCGCCGTGCTCCCGCTTTCCAACGCGCGCTGCGCCGCGAGTTGGTTGGTCAGTCCATCCGCCAGTGGATCAGAGAACGGAACCCCGAGCTCCAAGACATCGACCCCATTTGCGAGCAACGCTCGGCACGCCGCCAACGACGTGTCGAAGTCAGGGTCCCCCGCGCAAACGTAAGCAACGAAAGCGGCACCATTTTGCGCACGGGTGCGGGCGAAAGTTTCAGCGAGACGAGACATACAGATTCCCATCGCCGCAAAATCTACCGGTCGGCGCAAAGAGATTTTTAATCCACCGCGAACTCGACCCGCACCGGCCGGTGATCCCAAAGCGCGCACGCACCACCTCAGACCGCACCTGGCCGATCGCCCGCAGCAATCACACCTTTCTGAAAAAATCTTTTTTAACAGAGCGCACCGAGGTCCGAACCGAGGTGACGGAGCCCAACACCGTGTCCGCTTGGTGACCTCTGTGGGCTGGGCTCCATGCTCTCTGTGAAATGCATGGGATCAAGGAGAGTGGGAACGATTCGTATCGGTAGTCCGGGCTAGGCGACGGGATCAGCCCCTGACCTGTGTGCTCGAGAGCGGGCGAGCCCGTCGCGGTGCCCCGTGAG
>CANIJN010000214.1 GCA_947467625.1 Opitutia bacterium
CACAGCTCGGTCACGGTAAAGCGCCCGCTACGGGCGAGTATAACGAATCGATTGATCTCTTCCATATAGGTTACGTTGGTCCAGGGCATCGCCCTATGTGTAACCTATCTCCCCGGATTAAGTGTCACCTATCTCGCCGGATCGAACCGAGTCGCCGCCGGCTTTTCCTCCGTGCCGTCGCATCGGACGAGCCAAAAGGGCCCCTATTGGCACCTGACAGACGGCGCAATCTCTGGGGCGTATGCAAGCCATGGCCGCAAGGTGGGGACAGCAGGGGAGGCCAAGCAGGGGGGGGGCACAATGCTTTCATTTTACGAACTCGGCAAAAAAGGGTCAGTAACACGTTTAATGTGTCTCTACTATACCTCGGCCCGGCGACGTAGTCCACCAGCCCGGCCGCCCGTTGTTCACCTCGCTGCCTGACGGGCACCCGCTCAGTTCTTCCCTCCGCGATGCGCCGGGGCCAGCGGCCGAGCCGCAGGCCACCTCCGCGCTTCCGCCTACGCCGACGGCTTCACCGTCATTTCCGTTTACACCCATGCCTAGGCCATCGCCAAAGCCGACCACGTCACATTCTCCCGTGATCACTGACATCTCGGTTCTGCGCCGGAACAAATCAATTTTGTAGTTAAAATCAACCTACGAAAGGTTGCCAGAAGGTTGCCAAAACTCTGTTTTTGTCTTTCCTGCGCGGAATTTGATACTTCTCGATACACGTTTTAAACAAATAACAAACAACTGTTTACGCGTTTATCAGTAACTTAGATCCTGGCCCTCGCTACGTTTCAATTCCCCGTGGGTGTACCAATTTCGGCCATCGTGCCCGCATGCGGGACGGAGAGCGCGGTGTGGTACGCGCGAGCAGGCGATTGTGGTGAATGAGGCGCTCGTGGCGATCACGACGGTCGCCCTCGGTTTGGAGACGGCGCAGAATACTTATTTCGACACCTACGCTAACGCCTCGGGCCAAATCGACTTCCTGATGACACAATCCAGAATGTATCGAGGCAGCGGCAAGCAAGACGGTGTGATCGTAAACGCGCTGGTACTCTCCAGTGTCAGCGCAGTCCCCGAACCTTCAACGTACGCCGCAATCTTCGGTCTGACCGCGTTGGGTTTTGCTGTCTATCGCAGAAAAAAGACCTCGGCTTGAACGTTACGTACCGATCTTTCAGCAGATCTTCTGCTATCAGTCTGCAATCGAAGATCCACGGCTTGAGAAAACAGGCTCCTGTCTGGTTTTTTATTTTTTGAGACGAGCGCGGTAACGCCAGGTCGTCGCAAGGTGTACAGTGGGGTGTAGGTGCCATGGTCCTCCCGATCGCTTACAGACATTCAGGGCTTCCTGCGCGCGCCCCGGCGTGACGCCACGCCCGCACAGTGGTTGCCCGCGATCCACCCTGTGGAGCGGAAACGGGCGCGCTCTCGGAGGTTGCACGCCGATGCCACGCGTACGAGCAAACGTAAGCCACGGGAGGGGTGCCCTACGCGGACCTCTTCACGACCGCCGTCGACGCCCGCAACCCCCTCACGGCCGCCGAGGCCGCTCGTCCGCTCAAAGCCGAGTTGAAACGCTATCTGACGCCGGCGGTCCTCGTTCTGGATGAATTGGGTTACCTACCCCTGGATAAGACCGGCGCGGACCTGCCCTTCCGCGTCCTCAGCCAGCGCTATGAACGCGGCTCGCTCATCATCACGACCAACAAGGTGCACAAAAATTAGGCCGAGATTTTTAATCAGGATCCGGCATCCCGATCGCCATCCTTGCCTGAGTTTTGCATCGCGCCGAGACCGTCTTGATCGAGGGCAAAAGCCACTGCACGAAAGATCCGCTTGCGCCCCCCGGCCTGACTCCCGCGCCCAACCTGCTTTCCTCCCGCACGCTGCAGTCGCCAAACACACCGGCGTTCGTAAGCCATGGGAAGAGGATTTTCGAACCGCCCGTCCTTGGTCATGCTCACGTCACCGCTCTCGCCATCGGGCCTGAAATCGAGATTTTCCGCTTGGGTTTGCTGTGTGCATCCAGCGATCGAACGGATGGTCAGGGATGAGTTGAGGGGCGAATGAACAGGGATCGTCTGGCAACGGTGGAAAATAAAAACTCATTGATTTCGGCGAGGATCGGAGCGGCACCGAGTTAAGCCTGTTAATCTGGGGAATCCTCTCTAGAACCAAAACCAACGTATGTTTTCCAAGCCCACGAAAAAAATCCGCTGCGGGGTCGTCGGTGTCGGCTCATTAGGGCAGCACCACGCGCGGATCTACGCGGCTCTGCCGAGTGCGGAGTTGGCCGGTATTTTTGAGACGAGCGACGCGCGCGCAGCGGAGATTTGCGGGAAGTTTAACTGCCGGAGATTTGCCACGCTTGAGGAGTTGGGCGCGGCGTGCGATGCGGTGTCCGTGGTCGTGCCGACGGATAAGCACGAGGAAGTGGCGTTGCCGCTGCTGGCGCAGGGATGTCACTTGCTCATTGAGAAGCCCATCTGCGCCTCGCTGGAAGCAGCGGAGCGGGTGGTGGCGGCGGCTCGCGCAAAAAACTGCATCGTGCAAGTCGGGCACATCGAGCACTTCAATCCGGTGATGAGTTTTTTGGAGAAAGAAATTGATGAGCCTCGCTACATCACGGCGGAGCGCTTGGCTCCGTATCAACCGCGGGGGACCGAAGTGGGCGTGGTGCTCGATCTGATGATCCACGATATTGGCATTGTGTTGGCGCTCGTGAAGTCGCCGATCGCTAAGATCGACAGTGTCGGCGTGACGGTGCTTTCGAAGAGCGAGGATATCGCGAATGCGCGGATCCAGTTTGAGAATGGTTGTGTCGCGAATCTCAGCGCGAGCCGGATGAGCACGAAGAAAGCGCGGGAGATCCGGATTTTTCAGGGTAACGCCTACCTCTCGCTCGATTTCATGAATCAGGCCGGGCACTTGGTGAAGAAAAACGACATCATCGCCTACGGAGTGAAAATGAAACTCGGGTTGGTCAAAGCGGGCGACTTGAGCGCGATTCCGGTGAAGCAGATTCCGATTGAGAAAGGTGAGCCCTTGGCGCTCGAGCTGGCGCACTTCGTCGAGAGCGTGGGGGCGGCGAAACAGCCGAAGGTGGGCGCGGCTCTGGGGACGAGCGCGCTGGAAGTGGCGATCACGATCGCGGAGCAGATTCGCGCGGGAGAAAAATGAAACCTATTTTAAAACGCGGAGGGCGCGGAGGACGCGGAGCAAGCGAATGAGCGGACTGCCGTTGCCGTTTCGATTACCGCCGCCGGTGGGCGGGCGCGTGGATGTGCTGATCGTCGCGGGCGAACACTCTGGGGATGAGCACGGGGCCCGGATGATTCGGGCGTTGCGCGCGACTCAACCGGGGCTCGCGGTTGCGGCGCTCGGTGGGCCGGCATTGGCAGGGGCCGGGGCGCAGGTGCTCCACGACCTCACCGCGTCATCCGTGGTTGGGCTGGTGGAGGTGTTGAAAAATTATTCGTTTTTCCGGGCGTTGTTCGAAGAGACGCTGCGGTGGATCGCTGAGCACCGGCCGCGCGCGGTGTGTTTCGTGGACTATCCGGGGCTGAATCTCCGTTTGGCGGCGGCGCTGCGGGAGCGCGGACTGTCGGTGAAGGGCGGCGGAAAAATCAAAACGCTCTTCTACATCTCACCGCAGATCTGGGCATGGAAGGCCGGGCGGCGTTTCGCGATGGCGCGCGACCTCGACGCGATGGCGGTGATTTTTCCGTTCGAGGTGAAGTGTTACGCGGATACGGTGTTGCCGGTGGAGTTTGTCGGGCATCCGTTCGTGGCGCCGGGGCACGCGGCACCGGTGAGCTACGATCCGGCGGGGCCGGTGCTGCTATTGCCGGGGAGTCGGAAGCAGGCGGTCGGACGGATTTTTCCGGCGCTGCTGGCGGGGTTTGCGGAGTTTGCGCGCGAGCGGCCGGGGGCTGAGGCGGTGGTGCTTTATCCGAGCGACGAAATCCTCGCGGTGTTGCGGGCGGCGAATCCGCCGCAGAATGTGCGGTGTCGAAGAATGGGCGGGGCGGTCGCGGCGTCGGCCGTGCTCACGTCGAGCGGGACGATGTCGATGCACTGTGCGCTCGCGGGCATCCCGGGCGCGATCGCCTATCGGGCGAACTGGCTGACTTATCTTTTGGGCAAAATGCTCGTGAAGATCGAGTATCTCGGCATCGCAAATCTCTTGTTGGAGGAGCCGATGTATCCCGAATTTATCCAAGGGGCCGCGCGAGCAGACGCGCTGGCGGCTCAGCTTCGCGCCTGCCTGCATGATCCGGTGCGAGCGCAGCGGACGGCGGTGCAGGCAGGGCGGCTGCGGGAATTGTTGAACGTACCGGCGAGTGGCACGGCGGAGGAATGGCTGGCGCGGATGATCACGTGAGAGCGGGGCAACGTTGAGGGGACATGGTGTTTCATGCTGATGTTCGTTCGTTGCGGCGGTGACGTGCCGGCATGACGACGGTGTGCTCATGAAGTGCAGCTGCCGGCGATGGGCGAAGGTAAGGCCTCCCAACAGATCAACGCGCTAAGCCTGCCTCGGCGAATCAGTCCGCACGTTGGTGCGTCGGGTGAGGCAGGGTAGGATCGGGGTCAGCGGTGGGAGCCAGCGCCAAGGCGAGGACTTGCGCCTCGACCTGTTTCCAGAGGAGATCGGCTTTTTCGGCGACGATGGCGCGGGCCTTGACGAGTTCGGTGACGCGGGCGGCGCGGTTTTCCTCGGCGATCGTCGCGAGGTCGTCGAGATTGTAGAGGAAGACGTTGTCGAGCTGCGCGACCGTCGGCTCGACATCGCGCGGGAGAGCCAGATCGATGAAGAACAACGGACGAGCCGGGCGCTTGCGAATGGCGGAGGCGGCAGCGCTGAGCGACACGACGGCCTCAGGCGCGGAGGTGGCGCACACGACGACATCGAATTCACTGAGTCGAGCGTTGGTTTGCTCAAACGGCATGGCGCTCCCGCTGAGAGCCGTCGCCAGTTCCATGGCGCGTTCAAATCTGCGGCTTGCGACGGTGAGGGCGGCCGCGCCGCGGCTTTGAAACGCTTTGGCCGTTTTTTCGCCAATGTCGCCCGCGCCGATGAGGAGAATACGGGCCTCGGCGAGTTCGCCGAAAATGGTGAGCGCGAGGTCAACGGCGACATTGGCGACGCTGACTTGGCCGGTCGTAATGGCGGTCGTGGAGCGGACGTGCTTGGCGGCTTGGAAGCCTTTTTGAAACAGACGATTCAGCACCGGTCCGGTGGAGCGTCGGGCTTGCGCCGTGGCGTAGGCGTCTTTGACCTGACCGAAAATTTCGGTTTCACCGATCATCTGAGAGTCGAGACCGGCTGCGACCTCGAGCAAGTGTTGGACGGCGTCGCGGCCGCTGAGGCTCAGGCGGATTTTATCGAAGATGTCGGAATCAAAATTTTGGCGGGCGCAAAACGTCGCCGAGACGCGGGCGGCGGTTTCCGGATGCGACGCTACGCCGTAAAACTCGATGCGGTTACACGTGCTCAGCATCGTGAACTCGTGGAGACCGGCGATGCCGGCGAGTTCCCCGCGGAGGGCTTCCGCCGCTTCGACGGCGAGGGAAAGTTTTTCCCTCACTTCGATGGGGGCACGATGGTGGGTGGCCCCAATGACAAAAAATCCCGCAGTGTTCATGGCTTAGCCGCACCACTGAGCGGAGCGTGGGGCGCGGCGAGTGGGCGGCGCGAGTTAACCACCTCCAGAGAAAGCAGCGCCAGAGGGAAAATCAGGAGGCACGTCAGGGCGAAACGTCGCGCGAGGAGGCGACCGCCAAGCCTGAGGCCAAGGGTGATCGCGTAGGCCGTCCACACGGCGACGGTGCAGAAAATTTTCAAGGAGTTTGCGCTCGCGGTATCGCGGAGCCAGTAGGCGGAGGCGACGGCGAGGGAGGTGGCGAGGATGGCCACACCCATGATGAGCAAGCGGACGCCGATATGATCAAGATCGATGATAGAGGGGAGGAACGACACCCAACCGCCAAGGTGTTTCGATTTGAGCGAGTGGTTGCGCGCCAAAAACATGATGGAGGTGAGCGCGAGCAGCCCGAAGACTCCGTAGCTGAACACCGCGAGGGCGGCGTGCAGTTCGATCCAAGGATTACCGCCGAAAATGTGCAGTCGCAGCGCCGGATCCCACGCCGGAATAGCCAGCGACACGAGGGTGAGGGTGGCCGCGAGGCATGCCGTGAAGTAACCGAGGAGGCTCGTGCGAAACGTGACGCCGATCACGAGGTAGAGCGTGATGGCGGACCACGCGGTGAACTGATAAATCTCCAAGTTATTGCCGAGGGGGCAGCCGCCCACGGTACGACCGCGCAGGCCGAGGCCGACGAGCTGGAGTACGTAGCCAACGGCGATGAGGACATACATCGCTGCCCCCGACGGACGCCCGCCACGCAAAATTGAATACGTGCCCAAAACGAACCCTGCGAGGTAGAAACCCGCGGCAGTCCACAACCACGCACGATCATTGAGTCCGGCAAACATGGGGCGGAAAATTACAGTCGGTGTGGCGCGGAGCAAGGCCGGTGAAGCGGCGGGGCCACATTGTTGGCCCTGCCTTGCGGCTTGCGCCCGCCGATGGACGGTCTTTCGTCGCGAACAGTATTCCCCTCTATTTACCCATGAAAAACCTCGTCACTGGCACCGGAGCCGCCCTCGTTGCGATCGCGCTCGCGGCGACCGCGTTCGCCCAAAACCGCACGTTCTCGAATCAATATTCGTTCGGCGACAGCCTGAGCGACAGCGGTAACCTATTTGCCGCGACGAGTGCGCTGGGTGCGGCGAGTCCGCCGCCGCCTTATTTTCAGGGACGGTTTTCGAATGGCCGTGTGTTCACCGAACTTTTGGGCAACTCCTTGGCGCTGACCGTGACCGCGCCTGCCACTGTGAAGAGCAGTCTGAATTTTGCGTTTGGCGGAGCGACTGCCGGCGGGTCGAGCACCCTGCCTCCCGCGATGGCGATCCAGCTGGGGCTGTTCCAAGCCCGAGCGATTGCGCCGGTAAAAACTGATTTGTTTACGGTGCTCTTCGGCGCGAACGACCTGATTCCGGTGCTCACGTCCCCGGCGACCGCGGCGAATCCTGCGAACATTGACACGGCGGGGTTCACTGCCGCCGTCACTGTGGCGAACGGTGTGCAAACGCTGGTCGGCCTCGGGGCGAAGACTATCGTCATCGGCGGTCTGCCCAACCTCGGAGCGACCCCGCGCTCGGTGGGGGCAGGCAGTACGGGTATGGCCTTCGGTCTGCGGGCGACTACGGCCTTTAATAATGAGCTGACCTCACGGCTGCGCACCATTGCGAGCGGAGCGGCGGCAGCGGATGTGAACCTCGTCTACCTCGATTTCCAGGGTGCGCTGGAGCGAATCATTCTCGACCACAAGGCGCTTGGTTACACCAACGTCACGTCCTTTGTCATTGCGCCTGCGGTGGCCGGCGGTGGCGGCGATCCGAATAATTACGTTTTCTTTGACGACATCCATCCGACGGCGAAGACCCATGCGCTGCTGGCGAATGCGATCATTGAAACGCTCAATCCCGAGCCCGTGATCGGTTTTTCCGCGTCGCTGGGGAGTGCGGCGCTGGCGCTCAAGGCGCTGGAGTCGAGCGCGGTGGATACGCGTGTCGGGCAGCTCGCGTCGTCGACGCGCGCGACCGGGCGAGCCGACGCCTATGCATCGTTCAATTACGGGGATGGCGAGCGGGCAGCGGACGGCTGGCAGAAGACATTTTCTTATACCGCGCAGGTGGTGACGGCGGGTGCCGATATGAAGGTGAGCGACGGTTTTCTCGCGGGAGCGGCGCTCAACCGTGGTCGCCTCAACGCGAAGCTCAGCGCCGCCGGTGGCGATTTCTCGATGGAAGATATCACGGGACGGGCGTACGGGGTTTGGCGGGGTGGACCGGTCACGTTCGCCTTCGATGCCGCGTATGGCACGCTCGACGTGAAAGGCATCCATCGCACCTCGGGATTGGCCGGCTTCCAGACCCGTGGCAAAACCAGCGGCTCGCATTGGGGTGCCGGGATGAAGGCACTGTGGAGCGTAGAAAATGCCGGATTCCGTTTGCGCCCGTGGGCTGGCTTGCGCACCGAGCGGGTGAAGGTGGCTGGCTACACGGAAAAAGACGTGCCGATGGTCGCGTTGGATTTCGACGGACAGGAAGCGAGGAGTTCCGCCGGCAGCGTGGGCCTCTATGTTGGCACGGACACGAAGCTGGCGGCGCACACGCTGCAGTTTGATTTCCGTGCGGCCTGGCACGGGGAAATGACGGACAAGAACCGGAGCGTGTCGGGCAAGTTGACCAACAACTTTACCCGGACAACGACGATCACTGTCGTGGACGGCGATGGTAGTGGCTGGGAACTGGGGGGAGCGGCGACCCTCTTCTTTGCGAAAAACTGGAGCGCTTCGCTGGGTTATGCGGGCGATATTCGCAGCGGCGAAAAACTGGCGAGCCGCGTCGCGCTTTCGTTGCAGACTGGATTCTAACGAGTAGAAGCGGCTGACGGGCCGCCGCTACTTTCGCGCCGCCCAGAAGCGGCATTCGTCGGAGAATGCGTGAACCGCCTTGGCCTCTTTCGCAATCGTGCGCCGGAGGCCGTCAAACTCGTGGGTCCAGCCGGTCGCGGCGAGATCGGCGAGAATTTCGGCGCGATCAGGCAAATGCATGAACGTTCGACCGACACCGGACTCGTCGAAGTAACGATCGCCGAACTCGAGCAAGCGCGGGTCCTGTTCGCCACGGGACCAGCGCAGTTTTTCAAGACGCCATTGGGCGCGCTCGACGGGCGACGCGTTGCGATCATGAGTGGTGAAAAGGAGAGGGGAGCCCGGCACGCAGACGCGGTGCAGCTCGCGAAGTGCCGCGAGCCGATTTTCCCGACCGGGAATTTGCATCAGACCGTTGAAGAGAAAAAAGGCGCCGGAAAAAGTGTCACGGATTACGTGACACTCGTGCAGGCGCGTGGCGTCGGCATGGAGGAAACGGACGGCATGCGGGCCCGTGTCGGCGCCGCGCTCGGCGGCGAGGCTGCGGGCTTGGTCGACGAGTTCATCGGCAAAATCGAAGGCGGTGAGCGCACGATAGCCGAGGGTCCAGAGCGCGATGCTGACGCGGCCGGCGCCGCAGCCGGCCTCGAGGAGCGGGGCGGAGCGGTCGGGAAAGAAGCGCTCGATGAGTTTACGCTCGGAAGCCCAGAGACCGAGCTCGTGCGCGGCGCGAGTGTAGTGCACGACCGCGACGAGGTCGTTGAAATCGGCGCGGACGGTCGCGGCGGTTATTTTTTCCAACGCAGGCGGCGGACGGTCAGTTGGCAAACAGGGCGGAGACCGCGATCGTCAAGCCCGGGAGCAGCACGCTGGCGAACGACTGGCCGGGGCGGTAGGTGGCGGCGGGGGTGGCGGGGTTTTCGGTCA